>NZ_SNYJ01000002.1:0-341921 GCF_004363045.1 Aureibacillus halotolerans | reverse complement strand
CAAGCGTTTTCAACTAGCCTGATCCGGGCAACTAAAGCTCTTTCTTTGTTGCTTTGCCTTGTCAGGTGCTCATTGCCCTGTGGCAACGCCGCTCCTCCTAAGCCTTCGTGTCTAGATAAGTCAAAACTTGCTCTAACGACTAAATGACTCTACGCATTTTTCCGCTCAGCAATGCCTCAATATTGTCCAGTCATGTTTGTGCTCTCTTCTGTCGGTTCTAACGAAGCTTCTTTCTTTGCACGGTACCTAACAAACATGGAAATGTTACAAAGGATTCCCACAGAAGCCATTAAGAGCACGAGCGAAGATCCACCGTAGCTTATAAATGGCAATGTAACGCCTGTGACTGGAACTAAACCGGACATCGCCCCCACGTTTACAAACGTCTGTATACCAATCATGCAAGAAATCCCTACGGCAAGGAGGCTACCAAAAACATCTTTGCACCGGATAGCTGTCTGCAACCCTTTGACAACGATGAAACCAAGACCAAAAATAACAAAAGCGACCCCTAGGATTCCAAGCTCTTCTGCAATAATAGCAAGAATAAAATCGGTATGAGGCTCTGGAATAAATCCTTTTTGTACACTTTGTCCTAAACCGACACCCGTCAATCCTCCTGTTCCCATGGCGAGGTAGGATTGTATAAGCTGAAAGCCGCCTGCTTCTGGATCAGCAAACGGATGAAATGCAGACGCAAAACGGCGGGTTTGGTTTTCAGACGCAAAAAAAAGCATTAAAATCGTCACACTCGCTGCGCCAAGACCCATTAAACCTAAAATATGTTTCCAACGCAGACCTGCACATAGTATTACAGTTGCAGAAATGAGCAACACAATCATTGCTGAGCCTAAATCAGGCTGCTTGTAAATAAGTCCAAAAATCAACACGATAAAAATCAACGGCGGTACAACAGCAACAGAAAATTGATTTATGTATGCTTGTTTTTTTGAGAACACACCAGCAAGATACAATATAACACCCAGCTTAGCAAATTCGGCAGGCTGTATTGTGAGTTGAGCAAATTGGATCCATGATTGCGCGCCACCACCAATAGTACCGATTGCAAACACAGCAAACAATGCAGCAACACATGCTAAAATGATCCATTTGTACAAACTTAAATAGATTTTATACGGAAGCAGCAAAGTAACAACAAAAATAAAAAGAGCAACAGCAAGCGACCTGAGCTGTCGCCAGAAAAAATAATCAGGCTCTACGCCAAACTCGTTGGATACGGCCACGACGATACTTGCGCTAAACACCATCAAGCAGCCAAAAATACTTAAAAGAACCGGCATTGAGACAAGTGTATAATCAAAGTTTTTAAGCATTTTCTTTAACAAATAAAGCCACCCCAAGCGCATTTTCTCATATGTATACTATTCGTCTTCTGGAGTCTGTTTCCTGTCTGCCAGAGTGACTTTATCGGGTTCTTAGGCAAAAGAAAAACCCACACCATCGCTAATGCGGCGACAGTCTGAGCTTATTTTGCGTTCATCGTTGCTTCATGCAGGGCAAAAAGCTCCCGTTCAAGCGTCTCAATTATATCTCTACCCGCTTGGTCCTCAACCAACCCCAACCGGACCGCAAAGTGGATTTCACGCGATAGCCCAAACATTTGTGTGTCTAGTACTTCTTCATAAAGAGGACATTGGGGCATCGTAAGATTATCCATTTGAACTTTTATGAGCTTAAGAATCTTTTCGGCATCTTCTTTTAGCAACGCTAAGGCTGCACTTTGATGATTGATTGCCGTCTCTGATATCATCAACCGATCCCTCCGTTTAACACAGTTGCTTGTCTCCACATCATATCGCTTTAGTCCGTAAAAAGCAAGATTTGCTGAACAAAAACTCATAGAGCAATCATTTTGTCATTGACGAACCTAACCATTTTAAACTAAGTGTTTAAAAATGAGCATACACCACTAATTGTTTACTGCTGCCTTAAAAGATGTGGAGGTCATAGGCGTGTGAGATTATTTCAAGAGCACGCATACCCCCAATGCTGTTGCCTTTGTCATCTAACGCTGGTCCATAAATGCCGATACCTCCCCATCCTGGTATACTTGCGACAATTGCCCCTGAAACCCCGCTTTTTGCCGGGATACCGACCCGAATGGCAAACTCTCCAGAGGCGTTGTACATGCCGCACGTGACCATAAACGTTTTGCAAATCCTTGCAATATGTGCGGGCAAAATAATCCGCTTCGTCACAGGGTCTTTGCCATCATACGCAAGAACAGCGCCAATCCTAGCCAAATCTTTACAGCTCACTTCAATCGCACATTGATGGGAATAAAATTCTATAAGATCTTCCACATGACCACTTAACAGCTTATGCTGCTTTAAAAAATAGGCAAGTGAACGGTTTAAATGTGCCGTTTCAATTTCTGATTTAGCGACCTCATGATTGTATTTTCTTTCTGGGACATTCGTCATGTCGTGCACTAAATCCAAAAGCCTTCCTAGTTTTTCATGAAATGTCGCCCCTTTAATTAATGAAGAAACGACTAAAGCACCTGCATTAATCATCGGGTTGAGTGGCTTTACGTTTTGCATCGTTTCCAGTTTTGCAATAGAATTAAAAGGGTCGCCTGTTGGTTCCATACCTACATGCTGAAAAACCGTCTTTGCCCCGTGATCCATTAAAGCTAGGGCGAGTGCAATGACTTTGGAGATACTTTGAAGCGTAAAGGTTTGCTCGGTTTGACCTGCATGAAAGCATTTCTCTTCATCGTGGTAAATGCTAATGCCAAGCAGAGAAGGCGACGCCTTTGCAAGGGCGGGTATATACGTGGCTACCTTCCCATGTGTTGTCATTTTCACCGCTCGCTCAAGAATTTCAGCGAGCTCACTAGATGTTTGACAGTACATCTTTTGACCTCCGTTTTTTCTTGCTATCATCCCCTGTCGATTTCATTTTTACCCATTGCAGTTTATTTGTAATTTTGAACAAAGGAGCGTTTTAGATGAATCCAGAAATTGTTTTAATTCGTGGCAACGTCAAATTCCCCATTACACTTGATCCAAGTGTTTGGATTTTTGACAAAGCAAAAATTGATTTAGATGAGTTTTTTGCCATCGGTGAAGCCGCCATTACGAAAAGTGACGCTAGAAGCGATCAACGTATGACGAAAAAAGAGCGTGATGAGGTATTGGAAAAGTCATTCGCGATGGCTATCGCGCCATACATTGAACGGTCAGAGCCAGATACAGAGGCGAAAAGCATTCGTATACATCACAGCGAACATGTAACAGATGTCCCATTTGAGAAAGGCATCTCGATGGTTGCCGCTTTTTCAAATCATGGCAAACCGCTACGCGATGATGGTCCAGTGCATCTATATTTTGCAGATAGAACGAACCAGCAAGATCCGTTCCGAAACGTAACAACAATTGAGGTTATTTAAAAGAAGCCTCTTCCGAAAACATACGTCATCGATCATGGAATAATGACTCCATGATCGATGCTATACTTGACCATTGAAAGCCTTTGTCAATGGCTTTTTTAGTATCACAACCAAAGGCTTACAACAACTGCGCTGAAATCCTCGCTAGCTCTGAACGCTCTCCCTTCAACAATCGTATATGGCCACTCAGCGGCTGATCTTTAAATTTTTCTACGACGTAGGTCAGACCATTGTTGTATGGATCCAAGTAAGGGTGATCAATTTGTTCGGTATCCCCCATTAGAATAATCTTACTTCCCTCCCCTACTCTCGTTAAGATGGTTTTGACCTCATGTTTTGTAAGATTTTGCGCCTCATCAATAATGATAAATTGCTCAGGCAAGCTTCGACCACGAATATAGCTTAATGCCTCTACTTCAATAGAACCTAAGCCGGCAAGAATGCGATCCAGTTCTTCGCGCTTCTTTACCGAAAATAGATGCTCTAGATTATCCAAAATAGGTTGCATCCAAGGCTTGAGCTTTTCTTCCTTCTCACCTGGCAAATAGCCTATGTCTTTTCCGACTGGCACAATCGGCCTTGCCACGAGCAGCTTTTTAAAGCGTCTCATTTCTTCCGTTTGCAGCAAGCCCGCCGCCAAGGCTAACAATGTTTTTCCAGTGCCTGCTTGTCCGGTGAGCGTAACGAGAGGAACATCTTCACTTAGCAATAGCTCCAGCGCCATCGTCTGCTGAACATTTCTCGGACGAATTCCCCATACTGAATCCGTTTGTTTCGAAAAAGGCACAATAAAGCTGGCGGTCGAATCTAAGCGCCCTAAGCTCGATCCTGATGGATTTTCTTGCGCCTTGACGATGACAGCCTCATTGGGGTAGAAATCTTCGTCTAATAAAGCAACTGAGAGGCTTCCCTCTTGATAAAACGATTGGATATGCTGATTGTCTAAATACACCTCGCTAAAGCCTCTATACATATCGTCCGATTCAATCACGCGGTCATTCAAAAAATCTTCAGCCACAACGCCAACCACATCTGCTTTTATTCGAACCATCGCATCCTTTGAAACAAGCACAACCCGTCGGCCCTCTTCTTTTTCTTGCTCTTCTAACATCAAATTTAAAGCAACTGCAATAATACGATTGTCATTCGTAGGTTCTAAGAAAAATTGATTTAACGTATTGAGCGACCGATGATTCAGCTCGACACGTAACGTACCTCCGTTGTCTAATAAAATGTTGTCGTGCAGTTTGCCTCTTTTTCTCAAGCCATCCAAAATTCTTGCGATCGTTCGTGCATGAACGCCTATCTCATCTGGGAATTTCTTTTTCGCATCCGTTTCTTCTAAAACAATCGCCGGAATGACAACCTGATTGTCTTTAAACGCATATAACGAATATGGATCTTGTAGGAGTACATTTGTGTCGAGCACATAAATAGTCTCCAAATTCAGGCCTCCTGTGTAGTGTTTTTACGAAATTGAAGGCTTTTCTTTTTATTGGTGTTAGGCTATGTCTATGTACAAGCAAAGTGAAAAAGAATGAAATCCATACAACTCCCTGTGTCCGAAAAAAGGCATAATATGCTCGAAAATCATGTGAAAGTGTTTGAAAAGAGAGCAAAGTATCCGGAAATCGCAAATAAAAAACCCTGGTCCCAATGGAGACCAGAGCTTGCTACTATTAATTCACGACATCTTTTAATTGCTTGCCCGGTTTAAAAGCAGGTACCTTGCTTGCAGGGATTGTCATTTCTTTTCCTGTTTGTGGGTTACGTCCCTTTCTTTCAGAACGCTCTCTTACTTCAAAGTTTCCAAATCCAACGAGCTGGATTTTTTCACCTTTTTCAAGTCCTTCAGAGATTGAAGAGAATAGTGCTTCAACAGCACTTGTTGCATCCTTTTTTGATAAACCACTCTTTTCAGCTACTGTAGAAATCAAATCATTTTTGTTCATGTCGTTTCCTCCTAAAGAATAGATAATAGACGGTGTTTCCATTATTATTGCCTTAATTCAACGCTACTAAACAAAAAACCTGCAAATCTGCGAGAATTTCATACAAAAAATGAACCGCATGAGACTAAAAAGTAGTTTCACTGCTTTTCTAATTGACACTTCTGTGGCACACTAAGAACGGCAAGTCTGAATGAGTGGAGGAACCTCTAGTGCGTGTGAAATGTGTGTTATGCGAAAAAATCGACCGTATTGATGACTGGTGTCCTATGGCGAAACGTCTAAGGAACCGTCCTTTACATACGTATATGTGCGCTGAGTGCGATCAACGGATACGGAATAATTCCAATTCGGATACAGTGCCCGTAAAGCCACCGACGCGTTCGTTAAGTCGATGGGACTAAAGGGCATATCCTCTGTAAAATGGCGATAAGCGGGAAACCTCTTCACCTGCTTTGCTCGCCTGGATCCCCATGTATGGATGCACAATGCGGACCATGGCTTCGCTTTGTTTCCTCGATCTTCTTGCTTCTCCTCGTGTTGTAAAAGGCGTTCATGAAATACCGATGATTAAAGCGCTCAAAAAAGCACCCTAATCAACATACGATTAGGGTGCTTTTAAGTTTAAGCTGGCATCATCACGCCTGCTGGCTTTGATTTTTTCTGCCTCTGTGTAACCGAAAACGGTATACGCCAAAAATGATCGCTATGACGAACATCCCTTCAGCAACAGGCAAACCCATTCCCATTACTGTTAGTGGCATACAGCCTATCAAAAGCATGACATAAATGATCACGTTTTTTAATATCGGAAGCTTCCTGGCAAAGCCTAAATTGTATACCAGCACGCTCAAAACAACAATGATGCAATACAAAAAGAAAAGATTTAGCGCGAGCTGGTCCAAATTGTCTACCGGAATGGTCTTGCCGACGTAGCCTTGAAAAATAAAGTTGGCTATTGGCCACATATCTGTAGGGACGACAATAGTCTCTGCCATATTTCCAGTCAACTCTCCACCCCCATACGTGTGTTTCAGATGACGGGTTTACTCTTCAACGACAACTTTTTTCTTGCGTTTCTCTGCACGTTCTCTTTCTGCCTGCATTAGAATTTTTTTGCGAAGACGAATGGCCTCAGGCGTCACTTCACAAAGCTCGTCATCTTCCATATATTCTAACGCTTCTTCTAAACTCATGTCACGTGCTTTCTTCATTGTTTGTGTTTGATCTTTGTTTGCAGAGCGAACGTTTGTCATTTGCTTCGCTTTTGTAATATTGACCGTAAGATCGTTTTCGCGCGAATGTTCGCCAACAATCATCCCTGCATACAAATCGGTTCCTGGCTCGACAAATACGACACCACGATCCTCAACGCCTAAAATGCCGTATTGAGTCGCTTTTCCAGGGTCCTTATTCACAAGAACGCCTCGACGTCTTCCACCGGTATAACCAGTGACTTCAGCACGATATTCTTTAAAGGAGTGATGCATGATGCCCATCCCTTTAGTAAGTGTCATAAACTCGGTCCGATAGCCAATCAATGCTCTTGATGGAATTAAAAACTCCAGCATCGTCCGTTCGCCTTGTGCGGACATGTTGACCATCTCACCTTTACGTGAACCTAAAGATTCCATTACGGAACCAGTAAATTCGTCTGGCACTTCAATGTGCACAGCTTCAAATGGCTCGGAACGAACACCTTTGATCTCACGCAAGATGACCTCAGGTTTTGATACGGATAGTTCATACCCTTCACGGCGTAAATTCTCAATAAACACAGACAGATGAAGTTCTCCGCGTCCTGAAACGACCCATTCGTCTGGTGTTGCCCCTTGAGTAACACGCATTGATACGTCTGTTTCAAGTTGCTTTAATAAACGCTCTTCGATTTTTCTTGCTGTCACGTATTTTCCGTCTCGACCTGCGAAAGGACTGTCGTTGACATGAAATGTCATTTGGAGCGTTGGTTCATCAATTTTGATAATTGGCAAAGCATCTTCCTTGCCAGGCAGGCAAATGGTTTCCCCGACGTTGGCCTGGATTCCAGCTATAGCCACAAGATCTCCAGCGCCCGCTTCGTCAATCTCATGTCGTTTTAAGCCTTCGAAACCGTAAAGCTTCGAAATTTTCGCTTGTGCAATGGAACCATTACGCTGACAAAGTGAAACGGATTGCCCGTGTCGGATCTTACCTGCAAAAACGCGACCGATACAAATGCGGCCTACGTAATCGTTGTAATCCAGCAAAGATACTTGAAACTGAAGTGGCGCGTCACGGGTATCATCTGGGGCAGGGACATGCGTCATAATCGCCTCAAATAAATCCTTAAGATCATCCTTAGGTACATCTAAATCGTTTGTGGCCACACCGTTCATGGCAGATGCAAACACAACCGGGAATTCAAGCTGATCATCATCAGCTTCCAATTCCATAAACAATTCGAGGACTTCATCAACCACTTCTGCAGGTCTCGCAGCAGGTCGATCCATCTTATTTATAACAACCACTGGTGTAAGCCCAGTATCCAAAGCTTTTTTGAGAACAAAACGCGTTTGCGGCATGCATCCTTCATAGGCGTCAACAATCAACAACACACCGTCGACCATCCGCATAATCCGTTCTACTTCACCACCAAAATCTGCGTGCCCTGGCGTGTCCAAAATGTTTAACGTTGTCCCTTGGTAATTGACAGCCGTATTCTTAGAAAGAATCGTAATGCCGCGCTCTTTCTCAATATCATTTGAATCCATTGCTCTTTCTTCCACATGCTCGTTATCTCTAAACAAGCCTGATTGATGTAGCATTTTATCAACCAACGTGGTTTTCCCGTGGTCTACGTGTGCGATAATAGCAATATTACGAATTTCATTGCGCTTTTTCAAACGCATTCACTCCTCTTTCTCCGATTCCTTTGCTTTGCAAATATGGATATTCTACACTCAGTTTTAACCAACCTTCGTATTATAACACATTTTTAAAAAGGAATCGCATTCGTTCCGTAAATCTTTGTAAAATTCATCTCATGCCAATCAGAACGACTAAATGAAAAGCAAAAAGGAAGGCATATCTTGATGTCTTACCATCTACCTCAATAGTCGCATCTTGAATTTGGGAGTAGGGAGAACTGTGTAAACATGCAGTTAAATGTTGTGTTTGCTTTTTATACAAGCTTTCATATGTTTGTTTTTGATTTTTTTTTCGCTCTTTACATGCTCAGGCATGGCTTACAAAAATTTTGTTTTTACATTTACTCATTCCAGATGATTTCAAGTGTTGAAGGATTCTTAGCTTTAATATAATGAAGCTTCTTTGGACTGCTTTTTCTCTATTAGCTTAGCTTTATCATGCGTTTGGTGTTGCAGTTAAGTATGCAAGTTTCGGAAATGCCCCATGTACTTCGTTGTATGCATTACGTGGAATCGTTTCATCTCTGCGTTCTTATGCAAAATCCACCGCTACATCAATCTACGAGGCAGATGATCTTCGTGCACCATGTGATATGATTCTGTATGAAACGATGCACTTACTTGTCTTGTTTGCTAAAGCAACACAGCTTAACTCACTTTTCCATTTTCGCCATCATACGAGACCAATTAAAAATAAAAAAATCTACGCAGAAACAAACATAAGCGTAGTCAAAATACGTAGCCTCCTGCGGGAACAGCGCGAGCTGAAGATCTCCTCGGCAAGCTTGCTTTCCGAGGAAGCTGAAGCCGTGCCCGCGGAAAGCGAAGTATTTTGACGAAGCAGGCGTGTTTTCTTTGCCGCTGGATTCTCGCTAGTGATGCTTTTGATTTATTAACGCTTTTTACATGCTCAGGCATGGATCACAAAAATTTTGTTATTACATTTACTCATTCCAGATGATTTCAAGTGTTGGAGGATTCTTAGCTTTAAAATGAAGCTTCATATCATTTGGAGGTGTTAGGTAGTTGGCGTATTCAAATTGCGGCAGTGCGCCCCGTATGGTAAAGTGATGTCGAAGCAATTGAGACGTAGAAAAGGAGCTTTCGCATGGAAATGAAAGAAATTAAATGGAAGTACCTCCTCCTTGCTGTACTGTGCGCATTTTTCATAAGTTTGATTGGGGTTGCTATTGGACTTAAAAGCTGGCTACTAGGCATTATCGCTACCCTTTGCATCGTTGCCTGCATGGGCGTCGGTTTTTCCCAAAAGGCGAAAGACCGCATAGCAGGAAAAATATAAAACAAACACCCACTGCCTCTTCATTTGGGCAGTGGGTGTTTTACTTATTTAGGAAGATGCACCGTGCAACCGTTCAACGATTTCTTTGTGAACTTTCGGAGTCGCAATCAATACAGATTGCTTATGTAACAAATTCAACGGCTCTCCTTGTAAAGTCGTTCCAACCGCTCCTGCCTCCTTCGCAATAATAAGCCCTCCTGCGTAATCCCATGGCGAGAGTCTCATCGTTGCATAGGCGTCAAGAAAACCTGCCGCTACATAAACGATTTCGAGAGCTGCTGATCCGTAAGATCGAACACCACGTGCCTTTTGCACAAGAAAATGCAAGGCGTCTGCTGGCATATGTTCATTTGTTGTCAGCCAGTTTGCGTTTAAGCCAACAATCGCAGTATGAAGATCTGCATCGTTCACACCCATTAACGGTGCGTTATTCAATGTGGCGCCTTCCCCGTTAAAAGCCGCGTATAGATCATCTGCCATTACATCATACACGAGACCAAACATGCCCACGCCATCGTGGTAGACACCTAAAGAGATCGTGAAATGGCGCTTTTGATGAACAAAGTTCATTGTTCCATCAATTGGATCAATAATCCAAACTGTGCCCTCTATTGTTTCAAGCTGATCTCCAAATCCTTCTTCTCCAAGAATGTAATGCTCAGGATAATGGGATTGGATTCGAGACACAAAAAACTGTTCCGTCTCCTTGTCCATATTCGTGACAAGGTCATTTGCGTTCGATTTTGTTTCCACATGAAGAGGGTTTTCCATAGACTTACGAATGCGAGCTCCTGCTTCTCTGACCCAGAGTGTCGCTTGAGCCATTCGCTCCTGCCATACTTTTGTGTCCATTACAAGACTCCTTTTAAGGCCGACCTTCGTTTGAACGATGGTGTTTCAGTTCCAAAGCGTCACCTTCATATTTAGTTAATATACTCTTATTATGACATGGGTGACGTGTTTTGAAAAATAGGTAGAGCCATTCAAAAACGACACGCACAAACTTGGCGTGCCGTTTTTATGATCATTATGTTCTAGTGAGCACTGGTTTATGTGTCCGCATCCTTCCAACAACCGATACCTTAGAATGAAACAATCAAGCATATTTTAATTCCGTGATGCGGTTTCATGACGCAGCATTAACCATTCGCGACGATATAATTCCAATTTCCGTTTTGTTTCTTGAATTTTCGTTTTGTCTTTAGCCTTTATGGCATCGGACAAATTGACAAGTTCATAATCAATCTCCATCAAAACAACGGGGAGTCTTTTTCTTGCATCCTGAGATTTAAGTGACGCCATCAACTGTTTCATCTCTCTGCACTCTCCTTGTATCTCAAAATCTCTTTCAACCGACATTTAGGTTCTATCTTACATCACCATATGAGAGGACAATGCCTTTTGGCACGGCATTTCATTGCATTTTTTAACCTATTCTCATTTGATCGACGTGATTATTTTCCTCAATAGAGAGATAACATACTATGGATGAATTAAAGCTCCAATTTCAACTCTCTCATTTGGAAAATACGACCAAATTCCGCTCAGTAAATCCCCACCTCAAAGTGGGAGTTGCTTTAGTAGACATGCAGGCATAGTAAATGGATAGGAGCCATTAGGTCTTCCTCGTTGTATGCGTAATCAAATCCCTATAAAGCAAGGTCAACATCTTCTCCTGATCTGCAAATGGACCTGCATGTCTATGATTGAGTTGAAAAGGGTATGGTACACTGTATGATGTGTTTATTTCATGAACGATACTCGTAGAAGGAGATGATTTTTTGTCATTTCAAGGGTTTACTGCAGAGGACTTTGGTGTTTTTCATATTCAAGGATTAGAGGCAAGAATGATTGCCATTAAGGAACAGATTCAGCCTAAATTTGAAGTGATTGGGCAAGAATTGCTTTCTACCTTGTCGCAAGAAACGGACGAGACGCTGCATATACATATTGCTCAGCATGCCAGACGAACGAAGAATCCACCGAAGGATACATGGCTGGCGTTTTCACATAGCGCACGAGGATACAAAAAACACCCTCATTTTCAGATTGGCCTCTTTGATGATCATGTTTTTATTTGGCTTGCTAACATTTACGAAATGCCTGAAAAAGCAAAGGTTGCTGAGAGCTACCTTCATCATTTAAATGACATTCGTAGCCTCCCAGGGCACTTCATGGTGTCGCAAGACCATATGCAAAAAGAGGCTCGCTTCATTCAAGAGCTTGATGATAGTGAGCTTTTAGACATGTTATCTCGCTTTAAAGAGGTTAAGAAAGCGGAATTTTTGCTAGGACTGCAAATCCCGACTACCGATATCGTTCTCTCAAAAGGGGCGGACTTTATTACGCTCGCGAAGGACACGTTTTCAATGCTTACTCCCTTTTATCAAACAGCGCGTCACGCCCAGCAAAAGTAGCTATACAAGCTATCTGACTTTCTGCTATAATCTCTCAGTGAGCCGTCTTTAGTGCGCTCTTATAATCTTATTAAAAAGCAGGTGGACCATCCTTGTCTCAGCACGAAACACCTCTATTTACCGGATTGATCAATCATATAAAAAAGAAGCCCGTCCAATTCCATATTCCTGGCCATAAAGGTGGGACAGGTGCAGATCCTGAATTCCGCGAATTTGTCGGGGAATCAGTGTTGCAGATGGACTTAATTAATATTGCTCCCTTAGATGATTTGCATCACCCTAAAGGTTTGATCCAAGAAGCGCAACAGCTCGCTGCAGAAGCGTTCTCAGCAGATGCGACCTATTTTAGTGTCCAAGGAACGAGCGGCGCAATTATAGCTATGGTTATGTCGGTGTGTAACCCTGGAGACAAAATTATCGTTCCTCGTAATGTTCATAAATCAGTGATGAGTGCGATTGTTTTTTCAGGAGCAAACCCTGTTTTTGTACACCCTGAACTTGATGAAACATACGGAATCTCACATGGAATGAGTGCAGAAGCGGTTCAAAAGGCCGTTCAACGTCATCCTGATGCAAAAGGGTTGCTTGTCATTAATCCAACATATTTTGGCGTAGCAACAGATCTTAAGAAAATTGTATCCATTGCTCATGAGATGGATATCCCTGTCCTCGTGGATGAAGCCCACGGCGTACACATCCATTTTCATGAAAAGCTCCCACTCTCAGCAATGCAAGCTGGTGCTGACATCGCAGCAACAAGTATGCATAAACTTGGCGGCTCAATGACACAAAGCTCAATCCTTAATGTGCAAGGAAAACGCGTCTCTAAAACACGGCTCAAATCCTTGCTCAGCATGTTAACGACAACGTCCACATCTTACCCACTGTTGGCATCTTTAGATACAGCAAGACGACGCCTTGCTATTGAAGGCGCTGCGTTGTTGAGCACAACCATTGAGCTTGCCGCCTATGGAAGAGAACGATTGGCATCCATTCCAGGCTTGTTGTGCCCTGGAGAGGAGCTTTTAAAAGGGAGTGCGACCTTCGATGTTGATCCAACGAAGCTTCTCATCTCGGTTAAGAACCTTGGCATTTCTGGCTATGAAGCTGAGGTTTGGTTACGTGAAAACTACCAAATCGAGGTTGAGCTGTCTGACTTGTATAACATTCTATGTATCGTAACACCAGGTGATTCCAAGAAGGAGTTAGATTTGCTCATTAAAGCGTTAGAAGAACTGTCAGAGCTCCATCAAGCATTTTTGAAAAATGATCATGCGCCAGCTGTGCAAGTGCCTGACATTCCTCTTTTAGCGATTTCACCGCGAGAGGCTTTTTATGCCGAAACCGAGCTAATTCCATTTCATCAATCTGCTGGCAGAATCATTGCTGAATTCATAATGGTCTATCCACCAGGTATTCCTATTTTTGTTCCTGGTGAGATCATTACTAATGAAAATCTGTCTTATATTAAAAAGAATATGGCTGCTGGTCTCCCCGTCCAAGGACCTGAAGACGTCGACTTTCGTTATTTACGTGTCGTTAAGGAGTACCGCGCCATTCAATAATCACTTAAAAAACGGCCAGAATCGTATCGTATACGTGTTCTGGCCGTTTTTATTGAAGGTTAAGGTGTTTGGATTGTATCAGGGTCAACAAAGCTATAGCCCTTCTCTTTAAGCCCGGTGACGATCTGTTCAAGTGCTGCATTCGTCCATTCGCGATCATGCATTAATAAATTGGCTCCAGGACCTAGTTCTGGCGCATTAACCATAATGTCAGCAATGGCGTCCTCTGACATGTATTCTTTCACAAAATCATAGCCGTAGGACCAATTCATCCAAACCATGCCTTCCTCCGCCACAACTTGCTTTGAAGTATCTGTATTGACACCAAATGGGGCACGGAAAAATGTTGGTCTTTCAACGGTTATCGCTTCCACTTCATCATTCACCTGTATAATTTCCTTTGTTTGCTCCTCTGGAGACAAATCACTAAGATTTGGATGAGAAAAGGTATGATTCCCAATAGAGAAGCCCAGATCATAAATTTCTTTGAGGATTTGCTTTTTTTCTTCTGTCTGAATGAAATGACCATTCACGAAAAAGATGGCAGGCACGTTCATTTCCTTTAATTTCTTTGCCATTTCCAAGCCATATGTATCAGGAACATCGTCGAATGTAAGCAAAACAACGTTCTCGTCTGCATCAGCAATTGGTTCAACGCGGAAAGTCGTCTCGTTCAGTTTATATAAAGGCTCTGGTACCTCACTTTCGTCTTCATTGTCTCCGACGGCAATATCCTCGACATTCTCTTCAGACGATTCTTCGTCATCACGAACAGTGACACCATTTTCAGTCGTAGTTTCGTCAGGAGTTGATGAAGCCTCTCCAGTTTCACTACTAGACTCTTCGTTAGTGGTTTCCTCTGGGTCAGTCGTTGTTGCTGGGGCCCCTTGCTGACAACCTACGAGAGCAATAACCATTACTAGGCATAGCACATACCACGTTTTCATTTGCGAACTTCCTCCTTTTCATACTCGTTACGTAGTTTGAGTCTTTGTTACGTTCGGTATATACTTTTTGCATTTTGCTTACAAACCTGTAACACGCGTTATTTCAGCCATTAGCCATGGTACAATCGGAAAAACAGCAACGAAAGTAGGGCTTAGATGAAGAGAACACTTCCAATGATCATAAGTACATGTATGCTTCTGCTCATCTCTTGCCAACAGGAAGGGCGAGTAATGGAAGAACTCGCTGACGGGAATCACCTTCACGTTTTTATTATTAGCGATCAACAGCATGAGCAACAGGAAGCATCCTTGTATGACGTCCTTATTCAACTAAAAAACAAATACCCAGAGCATCTAACCGAAGTAAGCCTTGTCACTGTGGAAGAAGCTAACGCTCTTCAGGAATCAGACCAAATTTCCAACTACCCTGCCATTATCGTGACCGGAAGTGGTCAGACACTTGGCGTTTTTA
Organism: Aureibacillus halotolerans; assembly: GCF_004363045.1. NCBI lineage: Bacteria > Bacillati > Bacillota > Bacilli > Caryophanales > Bacillaceae > Aureibacillus > Aureibacillus halotolerans. Next base: position 326,950 of record NZ_SNYJ01000002.1, on the reverse strand, counting down.
GTGGAGAAGCCTTGCGTGAGGACAGGCTTTTCAATAGACTTGATTCCATTTTACGGTCGTATGACAATAGGACCTCGTTTTAAAGGAAACATCCTGCCTATGAAAACAGGCAGGATGTTTTTTTGACTTATATAAGGACTTACGTAAGCTTACCCTTATTAAATTGTCATTATTTCACAATATGAATTGGAGTGCCAAGAGCAACCTCGGCCGCTTCCATCGTAATTTCTCCAAGCGTTGGATGTGCATGGATTGTCAACGCGATATCCTCTGCTGTCATCCCTGATTCAATCGCTAAGCCGATTTCAGAAATGATGTCACTCGCGCCAGCGCCTGCAACTTGTGCACCGATGACGACGCCATCGTCTTTACGAGTGATGAGCTTAACAAACCCATCTGTTTCGTTAAGTGAAAGCGCACGACCATTTGCTGCAAACGGAAATTTGGATGCAACCGCATCTAAGCCTTCATCCTTCGCTGTTTTTTCTGTATGTCCAACAGTAGCCAATTCAGGCTCTGAGAAGACAACAGCAGGAATCGCGAGATAATCAATTTCAGATGGCTCTCCACTAATGGCTTCAGCTGCAATTTTTCCTTCATAAGAAGCTTTATGAGCTAGAGGAGGACCAGAAACGATGTCGCCAATAGCGAAGATGCTATCTACACTTGTACGACCTTGTTTGTCAGTTTCAATGATGCCGCGATCATTGATTTTGACACCTACATCTTCAAGACCAAGCTCAACCGTATTCGGTTTACGTCCAACGGTAACGAGAACATAATCAGCTTCAAAAACTTCTTCCTTGCCTTTGATTTCAGCTGTAATCTTCACGCCGTCTTTTGTTTCTTCAACTGATTTGGCAGAGGCTTTCGTGTGCACCTCGACATTGCCTTTTTTCTTTAGATTGCGTTTGACTAAAGAAGACATTTGCTTTTCAAAGCCAGCAAGAATGTCGTCCAATGCTTCAAGAATGACAACATCTGAACCAAGGTTTGCGTACGCTGTGCCAAGCTCAAGACCGATATAGCCTCCGCCGATCACAACGAGTTTTTTCGGAACCTCTTTTAAACCAAGAGCGCCGGTAGAGGAAATGACACGGTCACTCCATTTAAACGCAGGCAATTCTGTTGGACGAGAACCTGTTGCCAGGATGCAATTCTTAAACGTGTACGTTTGCGATTGTTTCTCGTCCATAATACGAACTGTATTCTTGTCAACGAAGTAAGCTTCACCTGAGAGAATCTCAACTTTGTTGCCTTTAAGTAATGACTCGACGCCTCCAGTCAACTTGTCAACGACGGAGCCTTTCCATTCCTGTACTTTACCGAAATCAACGTTGACATTGTCAACAGTAATACCCATGTCATCAGAATGCTGTGCCTGATGCACACGGTGCCCAGCTGTAATTAACGCTTTTGATGGAATACATCCAACATTAAGGCATACGCCTCCAAGGGTCCCTTTATCGACAATTGCTACTTTTTGACCAAGCTGTGCGGCGCGGATGGCGGCTACATAGCCACCAGGTCCTGCACCAACAACAAGAGTTTCTAATTCAATTGGAAAATCTCCAACAACCATAGAATTACGCCTCCATTACAAGAAGTTGTGGATCGTTTAATAAACGTTTGATATGATTCATTGCATTTTGCGCTGTTGCACCGTCAATCATACGATGATCGAAGCTAAGAGAAAGGGCCAATACTGGCGCTGCAACGATTTCTCCATTTTCAACAACGGCTTTCTCAGCAATACGACCGATGCCTAAAATAGCGACTTCTGGATGGTTAATAACAGGTGTGAACCACTGACCACCAGCAGAACCAATGTTTGAGATTGTGCAAGATGCACCTTTCATCTCATCGCCAGACAATTTGCCATCACGTGCTTTTCCAGCAAGGTCATTAATGTCATTCGAAAGCTCGAAGATGGACTTGCGATCTGTACCTTTCACAACCGGTACAAGCAAACCTTTGTCTGTGTCTGCCGCAATGCCAATGTTGTAATAATGCTTACGGACAATCTCTTGTGTGCTGTCGTCAATCGACGTATTGAAATCAGGGAATTTCTTAAGGGCAGACGTTAGAGCCTTTACCACATAAGGGAGATACGTTAGTTTGACACCCTGATCAGCTGCCACTTGCTTGAACTTCTTCCGATGAGCAACAAGATTTGTAACGACAACTTCGTCCATAAGCGTAACGTGTGGAGCTGTATGCTTTGAATTGACCATCGCTTTCGCAATAGCTTTGCGAATTCCGCTCATTTTCTCACGCGTTTCAAGCTGTCCTTCTTCTGGAGCAGCAACAGCAGATGGCTGTTGTGCAGCTTTGCTGTCTGTGTCCGTTGCATCAGATTCTTTTTCTTGCGCTGCAGCTGGCTGATCGCCACTTGCAAACGCATCGATGTCTTCTTTCAGAACACGACCGTTTTTGCCGCTTCCGTTCACTTGTGTAATCGTCACACCTTGCTCACGAGCATACTTTCTCACAGATGGCATGGCGATTACATTTTTAGAGGAGCCGCTTTCTTCCGTAGCTGCTTCCTTCTTGTCTTCACCTTTTGTTTCGACCTCAGCCTTTTCTTCCTTCGCTGGGGACTCAGGTGTTTGTTCTTCTGCCTCAGGAGCTGGAGCACTTTCTTCTTGATCCTCGTAGCCCTCTGCGTCGATGGTAAGGATGACATCGCCAACAATTGCTGTGACGCCTTCATCAATTTTGAGTTCTTTAATCGTTCCGTCGACCGGGGAAGGAATTTCTACAACGGCTTTATCGTTTTGTACTTCGCATAAAATGTCATCTTCTTTTACTACATCGCCTGGCTTGACAAGCCATTTCGCGACTTCACCTTCATGAATACCTTCACCAATGTCGGGAAGTTTAAATTCATATGCCACGGTAAAACCTCCTGTCTCGTTGTATTAATGCAAGCTTAAAAATTAATGGCAGCTTTTGCTTTCTCTATGATGTCCTCGTGGTTAGGCAACCATTCTTCCTCTGCAGCAGCAAACGGGAATACCGTATCTGGCGCTGCTACTCTCATAATTGGTGCATCTAAGTGTAAGATCGCACGCTCGGCTACTTCAGCAGAAATTTGTGAAGCAATACCTGCTTGTTTTTGAGCCTCTTGAATAACAATCAGACGGCTTGTTTTCTTTACCGATTCAACAATTGTGTCAACATCCAATGGGCTAATTGTACGAAGGTCGATAACTTCTGCATTGATGCCGTCTTTTTCAAGCTCTTCTGCGGCTTTCATTGATGTTTGAACCATTGCACCATAGGCAACCAACGTAATATCTGTGCCTTCTTTTTTCACATGAGCTTTGCCAAGTTCAATCGTGTAGTCTTCTTCAGGCACTTCTTCTCTGAAGGAACGGTACAATTTCATATGCTCTAAGAAAACAACAGGATCGTTGTCACGGATAGATGCAAGTAAAAGACCTTTCGCATCGTATGGGTTCGAAGGAATAACAACCTTTACCCCTGGCTGTTGTGCAATAAGCCCTTCAAGACTATCTGCATGAAGCTCAGGCGTTTTCACACCACCACCAAATGGGGAGCGAATTGTAATAGGCATCGTATAGCTGTTTCCTGAACGATAGCGCATACGTGCCATTTGGCCACTAATGGAGTCTAAGGTTTCATAGACAAAACCGAAGAACTGAATTTCTGGAACTGGACGGAAGTCTTGAAGAGCAAGACCGATTGCCAAGCCATTAATAGCAGACTCAGCTAGTGGTGTATCAAATACACGGTCTTCACCAAATTCTTTTTGCAAGCCTTCTGTTGCACGGAACACACCGCCATTTTGACCTACATCTTCACCGAAAACGAGAACATTTTCATCGTTTTTCAATTCAGTTCTTAACGCGTCAGTGATGGCTTGAATCATTGTCATTTGAGCCATGGCTTACTTCGACTCCTTTGCTTTGTATTCTTCGTGCTGTTCCTGAAGGTTTTGCGGAAGCTCCTCAAACATATGTTCAATAAGCTCTGTAACCTTTTGCTTAGGTTGCTGGTCAGCTTTTTTGATCGCTTCTTTGATCTCTTCTTTCGCACGTTCAATCACTTTATTTTCATCTTCTTCTGACCAGATGCCTTTGTCTTCTAGGTATTTACGGAAACGAACAAGTGGATCACGCTTTTCCCACTCCGTATCCATATCTTCTGTACGATAACGTGTAGGATCGTCCCCTGCCATCGTATGAGGACCGTAACGATACGTAATGGTCTCAATCAAAGTAGGTCCTTCGCCTTTAATTGCACGATCTCTCGCATCTTTCGTTACTTTATAGACAGCAAGTGGGTCCATTCCATCTACTTGAACGCCTGGAATCCCAGCAGCCACAGCTTTTTGAGCAATTGTTTTTGCTGCCGATTGCAGTTCAACTGGAACCGAAATCGCAAAGTGGTTGTTTTGAACAATAAAAATCGCAGGTGCCTTAAAAGCGCCAGCAAAGTTCATTCCTTCATAGAAGTCCCCTTGGGAAGCGCCGCCATCACCTGTATATGTGACTGCTACAGCTTCTTTCCCACGTTTTTTCATACCAAGAGCTACACCAGCTGTTTGCACGATTTGTGCACCAATGATGATCTGTGGGCTGATCGCATTTAAATCTTCAGCATACTGGTTGCCATGAAAATGGCCTCTTGAGAATAAAAACGCTTGATAAAGTGGCAGACCATGCCAAATCAATTGAGGAACATCACGATAGCCTGGAAGTACGAAGTCTTCTTTCTCAAGCGCGAAATGACTCGCAAGTTGAGACGCTTCTTGACCGGCAGTTGGTGCATAAAAGCCCAGACGACCTTGACGATTCAACGAAATGCAACGCTGATCAAGAATCCGCGTATACACCATCCGTGTCATTAATTCGACTAATTGCTCATCACTAAGTTTAGGAACATCGTCTTTCTTAACGACTTCCCCTTTTTCATTCAAAATCTGGTACATTTCGAACTGTTTTTCCACTTGTTCGAGACTCTTTGTACCCATATCTTCACCTCTTCCATGAATTTTAAGCTCGCGAGCAGTAAACATATGCTTTTACTGTGCCCCAAAAAGCAAAAACAAGACACAATTTAGCGGCTGATGTGTCACTCTCAGCAATAAAAACAGTCTAGCACTTCCCTACAACTGTATCAATAGATCAAATAAAATTTATAATACACATTCCACTCTTTTCTTAGTGTACACCACTAAGAAAACGTCGTCAAATCAAAGAAACTTCGTATTTCAAGTGCAATGGAATTACTTTACATAATCTCTCAAACCCTCTCCTGTTATAATACAACTGTTCCTTCTGTTATAGTTATTATTGAACAGCGGGGAGGTCGTCAAAGCCTTCATTTCGATTTTCAATGCTGCGGAAACATTCATTCTCTTTCTGCTTAAGACTTTGAGGAAAGTACGACATGCACGAACGTTTCCTTCTTCACAACTAAAATTCTACAAAATCATACAAAATCCTGCTTCATTGAAATACAGAGAAAAACAATTAGAGAAGCCCACTAGCGAGATTCCTGCGGCAAAGAAACCACGACGAGGTCTTCTCGAGTCGATGTTGCACTTGTACCCGTAGAGTGAAAAGAAATCACGACCGCTTCTTCAAAATACTTCGCTTGCACCCTAAAGGGTATAAGGTCAACATCGATTCGCGAGTACCTCATCGTGTTTACTTTACCGCCTGGCACGGCTTCAGCTTCCTCGGAAAGCAAAAGCAGCTTTCCTGCGGGATCTTCAGCTCGCGCTGTTCCCGCAGGAGTCTACGTATTTTGACTACGCTGATGTTTCTGCGTAAATTGTTATTATTTTTTATCGGCCTCGTATTTAATGGAAAAAATGGAAAAGTGAGTTGCGGCCGAACATGGAAAACAAGAACGCATAGTGAGACGATTCCACGTAATGCATACAACGAAGAACATTGAGCATTTCCGCAACAAGCATACTAAAGTTTAGTAAAGTGAAGATACCAAGGAGGTCCAGTACCTTATACCTCCAAAGAAATGGAATTTCATATCTAATGCTAAGAATCCATCAGCACATGAAATTAGCTGGACTGAGTAAATACCATAACAAAATTTTTTTAAGCCCTGCCTGAGCGAGAAAAAAAGAGTAGCATTTAAAAGCAGCCACTAGCGAGACTCCAGCGGCAAAGAAAACGACGAGGTCTTTTCGAGTCGATGTTGCACTTGTACCCTTTAGGGTGGAAAAGCGAGCGTATGGCAGCTTGTATAAAACCAACCACAACAATGAATTGCAGGTTTACTCATCTATATCTAAGAGTGTCCCCGAAATTTGAAACGAAAGTTGAGTCCTTTAGATATAGAAAAATCCGAACGATACGACGAAATTTCAAGTGAAATTTCGTCGTCGTCCGGATTCTTTATTTTAATTGATTCTTAGGTAGGCCTGTCCCAAATTCTTGATCATAAGATTTAGGATGCGTCTTCTTGTCCTTCCGACTCATTGTCTGACGCGCCATCAACTTCGGTGTCATTGCCTTCGAAAACGATATCTAATCCTGCCTGCTCATAAAATGCTGGCTTTAACGTATTGTATTTATTCGTGAGGTCATTGAACGTTTTATTGGCTTTAGAGACGTCCTCATAGGCCGTATTGATTTTTTCAACCTGTTCTGTGAACTGCTCCATTGTCATGTTCTCATCTGTGACCATTGTGTACATTTCTTTCTCAAGTGCGATGGCTTTTGTGTACGCTTCATTTAACAGTTGGTATGTAGAATATCGTTCTTCCATAGTAGTGACTAATTCTTCAGCAGATTGTTGAACGTTCTCTTCCTCAAGATCGGCAACCAACGCTTCTACTTTTTTAAACTCTTCCTGTGACGCTTGAATGCTCGCTTGTTCTTTTTGAAGTCGCTCTTCTCTTTCATTAATTGTAGCAAGGGCCTCTTCTGAAAGGGCGTTAATTTGATCCATTTGCTCAGTGGTTAAGGTAATCATCTCTTCATAAATCTTGTGTTCTTCTTTCTCAAGTTCGACTAGTGGCTCCTGTTGCTCTTGAAACTCCGCCTCTAACTCTAGAGCTTTCTCCAAATGCTCGTACATTTCTTCGGCAGTTGATGCCCCAAAACTGCACGCAGAAAGTGTGAAGAGGATCACAGCAAAGCCGATCGTGCGTAGTACAGACTTCATTTCTAACTCCCTTTCAACTAAATCTCTTTTTTATATCGTAACATATGCCATCATCACGAGGAATAGTCTACATCATTTTCGACGTGCAGGCTCTTCATGCTTTATGGTAAACTTATTTGGATAATGTAACGTTTTTTTGGGGGTGTTTGAATGATTACGATGGAACATATTGTCCGCGAAGGCCATCCTTCGCTTCGTAATAAAGCTGAAGCTGTATCAATACCTCCTAGCGCGGAGGAGAAAGCGTTAATGAAAGACATGCAAGAGTTCCTCACCAATTCTCAAGATGAAGAGTTGGCAGAGTCGCTTGGTTTACGCCCTGGTGTCGGACTTGCTGCACCTCAACTTGGCGTCGAGAAACAAATGATTGCCGTTTTGTGTGTCGATGACAAAGACCGTGACGTTGAATACGGTTTGTTTAATCCAAGAATCATTAGTCATTCCGTAGAAAAAAGTTATTTACCGGGCGGTGAGGGTTGCCTTTCCGTTGACCGAGAAGTGCCAGGAAATGTGCTTAGACATGCTCGAATTACCGTCAAAGGCTTTGATTTGAATGGCAAAGAGGTAAAACTGCGTTTGCGCGGTTTCCCAGCTATTGTTTTCCAGCATGAAATCGACCATTTGAACGGGGTCATGTTTTATGACCACATCGACCAAGAGCAGCCATTTGAAGTTCCTGAAGGTGCGATTCCTGCGGACCGTTAGAAATACCCTCCCGGCAAAGAAGATTGCCGGGAGGGTATTTTTAGAGAAGTCCAATATGCTTTAGCCCATGAACAATGCCGCCATCTTCAACATTTCGCGTGACATAATCCGCTTTCTGCTGAACCTCCTTGGTAGCATTCCCCATTGCGATGCCACAGCCGACAAACTCTAACATTTCCACATCATTCAACCCGTCACCAAAGGCAACCACCTCTGATTGGTGAACGCCTAATTCTTGCATCACCTGTTGAATGCCAATGGCTTTTGACCCTTTTGCCGGAACAATATCTGTCGAGTATTTGTGCCAGCGAATAAAGCGCACCTCTTCCAACGAGTCCTGATCCTGATAAGCCGCCTCTTCCCCTTCTTCACAAAAAAGCAAGACTTGATAGATTTCATTGGTCTTGGCAAAGGTTCGATCATAAGGTGGATGTTCAAAATGAAGTGTCGCAAAGCTTTCGTCTATTTTACGGTTCGCTTTTTCAGACGCCACCATTTTCTCATGACTCATATGAACATACGCGTGCCCATTTTTTTCTGCTAGTGCTTCAATCTCCGCCAATGTTGGTTGAGAGAACGGTGCTTTGTAAATTACGTTGTCTTCGAATACAACGTATTGCCCGTTGTAGCTAATAAACGTATTAATGCCTAATTCTTCTCTTAAAGCCTCGTACATAAAAGGCCCCCTGCCCGTTGCAATGCCCGTGTAAATACCTTTTTCGGATAACGAGAGGATGGCCTTTTTCGTTTCTGGTGGCAAGAGTTTCTTTTCGTTCAATAAAGTTCCATCAATATCAAAAAAGACAATTTTGCTCATAATTTTCTCCTTTTTACGCTGAGGTATCGTTTTTTCGTCTGTGCACCGGACTAAAAATACTGAATTCTTCTAAAGGGAACCACATGGAAAAGGGTTTTTGCCATATACTATAGTTAACTACTCTATTTTCTGCCGGTCAACCGATAGGAGTATAAGATCCTGTCTGAAAGGAGATGATGGTCATGTTGAAACAATTGAAACGAAAAATCAGACGAAGATGGAAAGATTTATTGCGTAAAAAAACCCTCGCATAGTAAGCTTCTTTCTCTCTTCAACAACCAATGCATTAAAATACATGAAAAATCATCGCAAATCCTATATAATAGAATATAGACGATTATGAGACGTAAGGAGAGAGAACAAAGATGATATTTAAAGTGCTTTATCAGCCTACTAAAGAAGAAGCATTGATTCGTGAAAGTACGAAAACAATGTACGTTGACGAACAGTCAGAGCGCGTAGTGCGCAAAAAACTAGCCGAGAGAAATTATAACATTGAATATGTCCAGGCTTTAACCCCGAATCACCTGGAATATGAACAACAAAGCGAATCTTACCAAGTGGAGAAACTGTAACCTATGAAATCGGTAAAAAATGACCAAACTGCAGTCTTTGCTCTTGGGGGACTCGGTGAAATCGGCAAAAACATGTACGGTGTTCAATTCCAAGATGAAATTATTTTGATTGACGCGGGGATTAAATTTCCGGAGGACGAGCTACTCGGCATAGACTATGTCATTCCGGACTTCACTTATGTTGTAAAAAACAAAGAAAAGATCAAAGGGCTATTTGTAACACATGGCCACGAAGATCACATCGGAGGTATTCCTTACCTTCTTCGCGAAATTAATGTGCCTATTTATGCAGGCAAGTTGGCCATTGGTCTCATTAAAAACAAGCTTGAAGAACACGGTTTGCTAAGAAAAGCCAAGCTAAATATTATTAGCGAGGACGATGTGATTAAGTTCCGTAAAACGAGCGTCGCATTTTATCGCACGACGCATAGTATCCCAGATTCTTACGGTGTCGTCGTAAAAACACCTCCAGGCAACATTGTTCATACAGGTGACTTTAAATTTGATTTTACACCTGTTGGAGAACCTGCCAACTTAACAAAAATGGCTGAGATTGGAAAGGAAGGCGTACTTTGCTTGCTTTCTGATTCAACAAATGCTGAGGTGCCAGACTTCACCATGTCTGAGCGACGCGTTGGCGATAGCATCCATGACATCTTCCGAAAGGTCGAAGGTCGGATTATTTTCGCAACCTTCGCTTCAAACATTCACCGTTTGCAGCAAGTTGTTGAAGCAGCTGTTCAAACTGGCCGTAAAGTAGCTGTGTTTGGTCGTAGCATGGAAGGTGCCATCGCCATTGGTCAAGAGCTTGGATACATTCGCGCACCAAAGAATACATTTATTGAGCCTCAACAAATTAATCGTCTTCAGGCAGATAAAATAGTTATTCTTTGTACCGGAAGCCAAGGTGAACCGATGGCTGCTCTATCAAGAATTGCAAATGGGACTCATCGTCAAATTCAAATCATCCCAGGGGATACGGTCGTCTTTTCATCCTCCCCGATTCCTGGCAACACTATTTCTGTATCGCGTATTATCGATATGCTTTACCGCGCAGGTGCAGATGTTATTCATGGTCCACTAAATGATATTCATACATCTGGACATGGTGGACAACAGGAACAAAAGCTCATGCTTCGACTCATGAAGCCTAAATACTTTTTGCCTATCCATGGTGAGTATCGCATGATGAAAATGCACACAAAGCTCGCACAAGAGTGCGGTATACCAAGTGACCATTGTTTTATTATGGACATCGGTGAAGTATTAGCACTTGGGAAAGAACAAGCTGAAGTTGGCGGTAAAATTCCGTCTGGCTCAGTATACGTCGATGGAAATGGTGTCGGTGATATCGGGAACATCGTATTGCGAGACCGTCGGATTTTGTCTGAAGAAGGTCTTGTGATCGTTGTCGTTAGCATCAACATGAAAGAATTTAAAATTTCTGCTGGACCTGATCTTATTTCAAGAGGTTTTGTGTACATGAGGGAATCCGGTGATTTAATCAATGATGCACAAACGCTCATTTCTAAACACTTAAACAAAGTGATGGAGCGTCGCACGTCCCAGTGGTCGGAGATTAAAAACGAGATTACAGATACACTCGCTCCATTCCTTTATGAAAAAACGAAACGTCGTCCGATGATCCTCCCTATTATCATGGAGGTCTAAATACCAAAAAACAGCCAACGATGGGCTTTCGCCCATTTTGGCTGTTTTTTTCGTCAATCTTTGATTTGAGCTTTTTAAAAAAGACTGGGCAAAAGTGCCTCTCGTCGTGTTCTCGCTGTAAGTGTCAAAGACCTAACTTTTTCTTTCCTGCAGAAAAGAAAATCCAATCTGTACTATGAAATGATAACTGACATTTCGTAGTCGTTCGGATTTTTTTGATTTCTTGATGGGGGAAATTTACCTGTTATATCAATACGTTTGTCCCAGCCTCTTATATTTCATTATTAATCAAATGCTGTTCAAAGCGACTAATGTCCTTATCTGCACCAATAACAATCATAATGTCGTCAGGTTGAATATCGGCACCTGCTGGAGGGGACACCATAATTTCGCCATTTCGACGAAAGGCCACAATATTGATTCCGTACTTTGCTCGAATATCTAACTCTTGAAGGGTTGACCCTACCATTTTCTCACTCGCTCGAACTTCTACAATGGAATGCTCATCAGAGATCTCCAAGTAGTCGAGAACGTTGTTTGACACGACATGGTGCGCAATGCGCCGCCCCATATCCCGCTCAGGATGAACGACCTTGTCCGCCCCGATTTTATTGAGCACTTTCTCGTGGTAATCGTTTTGTGCCTTAACCGTTATTTTATCGACGCCAAGCTCCTTTAACATAATTGTTGTCAAAATGCTTGCTTGAATATTGTCGCCAATCGCTACAATGACATGATCAAAGTTCCGCAACCCTAAACTTTTAAGTGCTTTTTCATCTGTGGAGTCGCAAATAACCGCATGTGAGGCAATAGAAGCATACTCATCAATTCGATCTTCATCCATATCGATGGCCATCACTTCCATACCCTGTTTACTCAGTGTTCTGCAAATGCTACCTCCAAATCGACCTAGTCCAATCACTGCAAATTGTTTTTTCATTTACTGACACCTTCATTTAGATGTAATTTGTACACTTAGTATGGAGAAAATGCAATTAAAAAGCAAGGAGCAAACTATTTCGCTTTAGATAGAAAGGAATGTCTAAACAAATTTGTGTTGGGTCCAATTGCAATGTAGTGTTAAAGCTATTCTTTAGATAAGCTATATTGAAAAAATCCGAACGGCTCTACGAAATTCAAGTAGGCGTTCGGATTTTTTTCTTTGTTCACTCCATCATACGCATTACCGGGACATATAAATTACGCTTCGCTTGCCTGGAACTGTGAGCGCACTAAGTTGAAGTAGATGCCACGATGCGTCATTAGTGCATCATGATTGCCACGCTCCATTAAATGCCCGTGATCCAAGACGATAATTTGGTCGGCTTCGCGAATCGTAGAGAGACGGTGTGCAATAATGATTGCCGTCCGTCCCTTCAAGAGTGTTTTTAACGCTTCCTGAATCCTCATTTCAGTCTCGGTATCAATGCTTGCTGTCGCTTCATCAAGAATGATGATACGAGGATTTGCAAGGAGAGCTCTCGCAAAGGACAGCAATTGACGCTCCCCTGCTGAGAGAATGTTTCCTCTTTCCTCTACTTCAGTATGATACCCATCAGCCATACGTGAAATAAAGCCGTCAGCGCCAATTTTCTTCGCCGCATCAATCACTTCATCGTCTGATGCATTGGGGTTTCCAAAACGAATGTTTTCCATAATGGTCCCTGAAAAGATAAACGTGTCTTGAAGGACAATGCTAATTTGTGTACGCAAGCTTTGTAATTCAATGTCTTTAACATCAATTCCATCAATTTTCACACTGCCTGCTGTTGCATCGTAAAAACGACTGATTAAGCTGGCGATCGTTGTTTTACCAGACCCTGTATGACCGACCAGTGCAAGTGTTTCACCTGGAGTGGCATGAATTGAAATGTTATCTAGCGCTTTGCGTTTTTCATCGTACGCAAACTCAACATTTTCAAAATCGATTCTGCCCTTCATGTCAATGGCGACTGCGTGTTCGTTTTCAGGCACATTTGGTTTTTCATCGAGAAATTCAAAAATCCGCTCTGAAGACGCCATACCAACAAGCAACTGATTGTACACTTGACCTAGTCGCGAGATTGGCTCCCAAAACATCCCGAGGAAAAAGGCAAAGGAAACGAGATCTCCAGTTGAAATTGAACCCGTTGAATACAAGTATGTCCCATAGACAATGAGAATGACAGTTCCAACGGCATTGGACATTTCCACTACGGGACGGAAAAAGGCGTTTTTTTGCGTCGCGTTTTGCCACGCACCATAGGTTTCGGTATTGACGCCTTCGAAAAACTCCATGTTTTGCTTTTCTTGCGTGTAGGCTTGGGTCACGCGAATGCCTTGGATGCTTTCATTTAAATGCGAATTGAGCTTTGATTGCTTTAACCGTACACCCTGCCATGCCCGGCGAATGTTTCGGCGCAGCTTGGTCGATACAAAAAACATAATTGGCAAAATGATAACCACAGCAATAGCGAATTCCGGTGACAATGAGAACAGGATAATAACGATCCCTAGCAGCATAATAAAGTCCATCATTAAGTTGATGACTCCATTTGTAAACAAGTCCTGCAGTGAGTTTACATCATTTAAAATACGTACAAGGATCGATCCAGCCGAACGTTTGTCAAAGAAATTATGACTCAGCCGCTCAACGTGAGAAAACAAATGGTGTCGTAAATCATAGATGACATGCTGTCCGAGTCTGTTCATCCATCTCATCCGTAACACATTTGCAAAATAGGCGATGATATACAAAACGGCGACGGCAGCGACGATCCACATCAACGCAGAGTAATTGCCGCCTCCAATTGCGTAGTCGATCGCAAGCACCCCTGTAAACAATGGGATGATAAGCCGAATGATCGTGGAGATCAAAACGGCGATGATCGCTTTAGGAAGCAATGATTTGGAGTAAGGTTTCATGTACGTGAATAGCCGGAGCATTTGCTTCCAGTTAAACGGCTTTTCAATGATTTCGTCTTGAGAATAATAAAAACGTTGCAGATGTTTCGAAGGTGCATTTGATGATTTGTTTATGGCCATTGGAAGTCCCCCTACCCAGTATGGGTTTGCAATACAGCTTGTCGATCTTTGTATTGAATATCGTACACACGTCTGTATGCCCCATCGGCTTTTGCAATAAGCTCAGCGTGTGTTCCCCGCTCCACAACGTCGCCTTGATCCATTACAAGAATCTCCTCCGCATGTTGCAGGGAAGAAATACGATGCGCAATGATAAATGTGGTTCGACCTTCCATCACATGCTCTAGCGCTTTTTGAATTTTTGCTTCGGTTTGCATATCAACAGCACTCGTCGCATCGTCCAATATTAAGACCGCAGGATTAATCAACAAGGCTCTTGCAATCGCAATACGTTGCTTCTGACCACCAGAAAGACCCATGCCACGTTCACCAAGGATGGTGTCATAGCCATCTGGCATTTCCATAATAAACTCATGAGCCTGCGCAGATTTTGCCGCTGCTATGATGTCGTCCATTTCCGCCTCAGGATTTCCATAGGCAATATTCGCTTTGATAGACGAGGAGAACAAAAAGGTTTCTTGCAACACAAAACCAACATTTCTGCGTAGGGTATTTAGAGCAAAGTTTTCTATCGGGATGTCATCAAAAGTGATGCTCCCCTCGCTCCGCTCGTAAAACCTCGCCAATAGCTGTGGAATCGTCGTTTTCCCTGAGCCAGTTGCCCCTAAAAGCCCAATTGTACTACCTGGCTCCACTTGAAAGCTCACATTCTTTATAGCGTGGTCATCGTCTTTCGTGTACTGCAAGCTCACATTGTCAAAGACCACTTTCCCTTTTAGATCGTTAGTCTCTACAGGGTTCTCCGGATTCTCAATTTCGTTATCCTGGTCAAGAATTTGTGAGAGTCTTTCACCAGAGGCTTTGGATTGGGAAAACGTGTTAATAATAAATCCTAAGTTCATTAAAGGACCGAGAATGTACCATACGAGGCTGAAAAAAGCGACAAGCTGCCCAAGTTCCATTGAGCCATTCATGACGAGATAGCCGCCAAATGCCAACAAAACGACGACGCTAATTTGTCCAATCAGCTCCATTAAAGGGAAGAATCTTGCCCATATGTCCGTTGTAAACAGGTTACGTTCTCTATAGTCCGTATTAGCTGTAGTAAATTTGTTGATTTCAAAATCCTCACGAGATAGTGATTTCACAGTGTTTATTCCGCTCACATTTTCTTGAATGTTTGTGTTCAATTTCGCCAGTGATTTACGTACATGACGGAAGGCAGGATGCACACTCCGGTCAAATCGATACACGACAATCGCTAGGAAAGGCATAAAAGCCATCGTCGTCAATGCAAGTGGCACTGAGTAATAGAACATCACAGATAGCGAAATCCCAATAAGCAGTAAAAAGTTTAGCACTTGAGAAGCGCCAAAGGATAAGAAAAAACGAAAGGCTTCCACATCTTGAGTTAAACGTGACATCAAATCTCCGGTCCTCGCATTGTCATAATAACGGAAGGACAGAAATTGTAGCTTTTCATACAATGCTTCTCTTATTGAATACACCGAACGAATCCCAAACAACTCACCGTAGTATTGATTGAAATAGCCAGCAAAAGCTTTGATGACCATGAGGAGGAAAAAACCACTTGCCAAGTAAGGCACAAGGTCCATCCTTCCCTTTCTAATGACCTCATCAATGGTAATTTGAAGGACGATGGGATAAGCAACCGTAATGCTTGTTACAAACAGCAGTGCAAAGAGTGACCAAAAAAAATAACGCTTATGTGGCCAGTAGAATTCCTTCAAACGCCTAAACGTGTCCACAGGGATAACCTCGCTTTCAGCCAGTAAATAGTTTACAGGCTAAATATTTTGAGTTCCGAAGCAATTTCACATACATATCCTCAATGATGGCCGGAGTCTTCCCTTCTTCATAGAGGGTCCACACATCTTACATCGGAATTCTCTCCCTTTGCATTTATTCATTTAAGTGCCTCATTAGGCAAAAAAATCGATTTGTAGGGTATTTAAAAGTTGTGGTCTTAGTTATATTACACGTTTTATTTCATAGGTCAAGGGGTTTTTTTGATTTTTTACACAAAACTATTTTTTTTAAAAAGTGCCGTATATCGTCAAATGAGAACGTTATCAATAATGCAAATTGAAGAGGCTGCTCTTTATTGAGCAGCCTCTGTTAAATCTTTTATTCAATCGATTCATTAATGTTTAAAGTGTTGCTTGACCTGGCTTCCAGTTCGCAGGGCACAGACCGCCAGTTTGAAGTGCTTGAAGGACACGCAACGTTTCCTCAACATCACGACCAATATTGTTGTGGTTCACAACTGAATACTGAAGTTCACCTTCTGGAGAAATAATGAATAGTCCACGAAGTGCAATTCCTTCTTCTTCAATAAGGACGCCATAATCACGAGCCACCTGATGGTTCGTATCCGCTGCAAGTGAATAATTCAGATCACCAAGACCATTGTCGTCACGGTCTGTATTAATCCACGCCAAGTGCGTGTGGATCGTATCAGTGGATACTCCAATGACATTTGCATCTAGGTCATCAAACTCATCATGACGATCAGATAATGATGTAATTTCAGTTGGACAAACAAATGTGAAGTCCATTGGATAGAAGAAAAGCACTGTCCATTTATCATTTTTCATATTTTCTTCAAGACTTACTTTGCCAAATTCCTTGTTCGGTAATACAGCTTCCATTTCAAAGCGTGGTGCTTGTTTTGCAACCATACGTTCTGCCATATGTAAACCCTCCTAAAAGTTTTTGATTCTAAGATCATTCAATACATAGTATATGCTAAATGAGAATTAAAGTCAATGTTATATTAGAATAAATGTAATCTATTAAAATCACTCAGCAACGACTACATCCATTTTACCCTATCCTGTCGATTTTCACACACATTCCGCCTTGCATCTTGCTTTTTTTCGACATGCATTTATGCTACACTTCTACAATTGAAAGAACTAAATTGGAGGGACTGCTATGGGAGAAGGAAATTTCAACTGGAGCAATGAAGTACTTACCCGGCTCATTAGTCAAGCTGGGCTCATTGCCCTAAAACTCGTACTTATCATCGTACTCTTTTTCATTATTCGTGCGTTAGGGAAAAAACTAATTGGTTCAGCATTTGAGAAGTACCAGAAAAAGAATACCGTCAATGCAGGTCGGATACGCACATTGGAGAAATTAAGTATTAATGTGTTTTCCTATGCGCTAATCTTTTTCACGGTTGTTACAGCACTTTCAAATCTAGGGGTGTCTGTGACATCCATAATTGCGGGAGCTGGTGTCGTTGGACTAGCCATAGGTTTCGGGGCGCAAGGTCTTGTTAGCGATGTTGTCACAGGATTTTTCGTCTTACTAGAAAAGCAAATTGACGTAGATGATTATGTAACGGTTGGAGGCCTGGATGGTGTTGTTGAGGAAGTTGGATTACGGACGACACAAATTCGTGGCTTTGATGGTACATTGCACTTTATTCCTAACCGTGAAATCACAACCGTGAGCAACCATTCTCGAGGCAATATGCGCGCTATGGTTGATATCGGCATTTCCTATGACGACGACATTGACCGGGCTTTAAGTGTTATACAGGAGGTTTGTGACAAAGTCTCAGCGGAGGATTCCTCCTTTAAGGATGGCCCTAATGTGATTGGCGTGCAAAGCCTCGGTGCCTCTGAAATTGTCTTGCGAGTGATCGGGAAAACCGAGAATGGGATGCAGTGGGCAGGCGAACGCACGCTTCGAAAGCGACTTAAAGAAGCTCTTGATGTAAATGGCATTGAAATCCCCTACCCACATCAAGTATATATGGAAAAAAAAGCTGATATTTAAAAAGGAGAAGAGCGGTCAATTGACTGCTCTTCTTTCTTTTTCATTTTCATTTACTCAACTTTCGCAGCGGAAAAACCATCTTCAACTCTAAGGTGTTTTTTAAAAGCCATACCGAAGCATGGAAAAATTGTTAACAAATCAAAAGCAGTCACTAGTGATACTCAAGCTGCAAAGAAACACGACGACAGTACTTTTGAGTCGATGTTGCCCTTATGCCCTTTAAGATGTAAGAAAACACGACCGCTTCGTCAAAATACTTCGCTTTCCACGGGCACGGCTTCAGCTTCCTAGGAAAGCGAGCTTTCCTAGGAGATCTTCAGCTCGCGCTGTTCCCGTAGGAGTCTACGTATTTTGACTACGCTGATGGTTGTTTCTGCGTAAATTGGTTTTGTTTTTTATTGGACACGTATATTGGAGAAAATTATGGTAAATTTTTATTTTTTTCAAATTATGTGACTCTTACCCGAAAGTCGGGATTGACTTGAGCAACGTTTGTTCCTTTCGCAACGATTAATGGTGTCGTTAATCCTTTATGTCTGCCTATCCTAGCAATTGAGTGTCGACTCCAATTAAATCTGTTAAAGAACAAACGATTCAGAAGGTGCAAAAAGTAATCTTCTAATCACGAGCGATCACTAGCAGTTCGCCCGCGGCAAAGATCACGATGAGGTCCTTTCGAATCGGTGTTGCCCTTATGCCCTTTAGGGTAAAAACGTGCTTATGGCAGCTTGTATAAAAAATAACCATAACATTGAATCGCAGCTTTTACCCATCTATATCTAAGTGGAAATTAAGGTGCGAAAGTTAAGTCACTTAGATGAAAAGTACCTATATAATTCTTGTATGGCTAGATCCAGTGCTGCTTCGTCAGGAATGATCTTCGATGAATGAAGTCCTTCGGTAGGACCAACTCCGAGCCAAAACAAACAACCTGGGATTTCTTTTGTCATATAGCCAAAATCCTCACCAGTCATTGCAGCCTCGCATTCTAAAAACCTCAGTGTTGTAGATTGTTTAAAATGGCGTATAAGGGTAGTGGCCACCTCATCATTATTTTCTACCTGATAGTAATTGGCACCAAAATCAATGGTCGCTTGGCAGTGGAAAGCAAGTTCAATCGCTTTCACATGACCCTCGACCTCTTTTTTGAAAGCGTCCATTGCCTCAGGAGACATTGTTCTCATCGTGCCTTCAATTCGTGCTGTTTCTGCGATCACGTTTTGAACATTGCCAGCCTGGAGTTTTCCGATGCTTAGAACTGCGTGGTCCATTGGGTCGACTCTACGTGAAACAACCGTTTGCAGTTGGGTAATTAAATACGATGCGGCAACAACCATGTCATGCGTTTGATGTGGATATGCAGCATGGCCACCTTTTCCCTTTAGGGTAATAAAAAGCTCAGATGTATTCGCAAAAAGCAGTCCTGATTTTAAGGCGACAGTGCCTACTGGAAACTGCGGAGCAATATGCAATGCGTAAATTTCTTCAGGCAGCCAGCGCCGGAATGCATCTGATGCCATCATAGGTGCTGCTCCTCCTGGGCCCTCTTCAGCGGGCTGAAATAAAAAGAGCATTGTGTCTCCTATCGGCTGATTGACAACTTTAGTCAGCAGGCCTAACGCAATGGTCATATGCATATCATGACCACACGCATGCATTTGCCCTGAATGAGTTGAAGCAAAGGGTAGCCCTGTTTCTTCCTCGATGGGCAGGCCATCCATATCTGCACGGTAGCCAATACACCTTCCGTTTGGTGATGTGCCATTCACCTTCACTAGAATACCAGTCCGCCACATCTCCACTTCAATTCGCTCTTGTGGCAGTGCTTCTATTATGTCTAAAAGGTAGCGCTGTGTTTTATACTCTTTGAAGCCAAGTTCGGGAATTTGATGAAGGTCACGCCTTACTTGGATCGCATTAAATGTCATTTAGAGCTCCCACTTTCTATGATTCTTTTGGTTAATCCCAGGTAAAAAAACACCCACTCTGCAAATTGTCGAGTGGGTGGATTTCCTTAGTTATCTTTCTTAAGATTACGAAGCTCCTGTTTAATTTCTGTTTTTGAGCGTGTGCTGTCATCAATTTTCTTAATCACACGAGCAGGGATCCCTGCGACGACAGTGTCTGGTGGGACATCCTCTGTAACGACAGCCCCTGCAGCCACGACGGCGCCTTTCCCGACGGTTACGCCTTCTAAAATAACAGCATTTGCTCCGACAAGCACATCGTCTTCTACAACAACAGGCTTGGCAGATGGAGGCTCAATCACACCAGCAAGAACAGCTCCTGCTCCAATGTGACAATTCTTCCCGACCGTTGCACGTCCACCAAGTGTAACGTTCATGTCAATCATTGTGCCTTCTCCTATAACCGAACCAATATTGATTAGGGCACCCATCATAATGACGGCATTGTCACCAATTTCAACTTGATCACGAATGACGGCACCTGGCTCAATACGTGCATGGATATGCTTTAAATCTAGCAATGGAATGGCAGAGTTACGACGATCGTTTTCAACAACGTAATCTTCAATGGCTGCCTCGTTTGCTTTAATAGCAACTGAGATCTCTGACCATTCACCAAACAAGACTCCCGTATTTCCAGTAATAAATGTTTTCGTGTGTTCACCAAAGGAAATGTTTTCGATATCCCCTTTTATATGTACTTTTACAGGAGTTTCCTTTTCGCTGTTTTGAATAAATTGAATGATTTCATTGGCGTCCATTTGTTTCATTTGACGTTCCTCCTTACATATTTCCTTTAATGTAACAGAGCATAACGGAATACGCAATCCATGTCCTCTGTTTCATCGTACTATAGGCACTTACGTACGTACTCTTCCATTGAGTTCATCGACTATCGCCACAAACGCCTGTACTTGGGATAAACCAAATGAAGCTTCAGAACCTATAAGCCACGTATCACGTGTAAGAGGAGAGCCATCCTTTTTTTTCAAAGGAATTTTATAAAAGGCCTCATCTCCCTTTGTCAGCGCGATAGATGGGAGAATGGCATACCCGATGCCTTGCAAGGCAAGCTGCTTACACGTTTCAATTTGATCAACGACAATCGTTCTTTCAGGCGAGGCGTTGTAGTGATGGTGCCACCAATCATGAATTTCTTGATAATATGTCGAGTCACTTTTAAATAAAATAAATGGCTTGTCAGTGGATTCAAGCTCGTCAAAGGATTGAATGTCTCTATCAACAAGATAAAAATGGTCTGTCATCAAGTGGATGGTTCTACCACTCCAATCAGGATTGCGATTGCCTCGGACAAAGCCAAGATGAATCTCATCGTTATAAAGCTGCTTCATCATCTCAGAGCTCCACCCCGTTGTCAGCGAAATGCGAACCTTTGGAAATTGCTCGACAAAACGCTTTAGCAACACTGGCAACCAATACTGACCTAAAATCGAAGCGACAGCCAACTTTAATGTGCCATGCACCTTATCATTAAGCGTACGCAATTCATCACGAACCATCTCTTCGTTATTTAATGTGTCAATCGCATAGGCAATCACTTTCTCACCAGCAGGCGTCACTGTCACACCTCGGGCAGAGCGAAGAAAAAATTGTGCATTCCATTGCTGCTCAAGATTTTTTAAGCGCTGGCTCAATGCCGGCTGTGATACAAACAGACGTTCAGCCGCTTTTCTCATATTTCGTTCCTCAGCAAGCACCTGCAACAAACGCAAATCTGACGTATTCATGACAACCAACCTCTTCTCGTCCTTTGTCCGCCTCTCCAGTGTACCATAGTGCCATCACCCTCTGCATATCCATCATAACTTGGCATAATGCCCTTTTTAAATCATGTCACATCATTAAAAATGAATGCATCATTAAAAGCAGCTACTAATGAGACTCCTGCGGCAAAGAAAACACGACGAGGTCTTCTCAAGTCGATATTGCACTTGTACCCTTAGTGTGAAAAGAATACACGATAAGGTAATTTCGAATCGCTGATACACTTGTTACAATCACGACCGCTGCGTCAAAATACTTCGCTTTCCGCGGGCACGGCTTCAGCTTCCTCGGAGTCTTGCTTTCCTGCGGGATCTTCAGCTCGCGCTGTTCCCGCAGGAGTCTACGTATTTTGACTACGCTGATGGTTGTTTCTGCGTAAATCGTTTTTCTTTTGTTCCGGTCTCGTATAATGAGTAAGAAAGCGTGTTAAGGCGTAATTGCTTACCAAACGAGACAAGTAAATGTATCGTTTCATGCGGAATTATATCAAATTGTGCCCGAAGATTATCTGCTTCGAAGGATTGATGAAGCGGTATATTTTGCTGTGTTTGCAAATTCTGTTCGATCTGTCGGATGAGAGAGTCAAGTTAAAAAAAGAATTAAGCGGTGGCCGATGATGGAACACAAGAACGCAGAGATGGAATGAGAATAGACTGCTGCCTTCTAAACCAAATCAACTTTTGCAGCTCAAAAACCATCTTCAACATTAAAAGTGCTGAAGTGAAGGCAATATGAAAAAGGTCCGCTCTGAGGCACCTGTCAACGCCTTTTCGTCCCCTGCTGCGTTCCTTTTCCTTGACGTACGTCCGGTAAGCCTGCGAAAAAGCGCCTTGCTTGGAACGAAAATTCGGCAACATCTGCTCCCTTCTAAGTTCTCAGACACGCCCTAGTAAAGTGAAGATACCAACGTTCACTACATATGAAGCTTTATTTTAAAGGCAAAGAATTCTTCAAAACATGTAATTAGGTAGTTCAGTAAATTTCATTACAAAGTTTTTGTAAGCAGAGCCTGAAATTGCAATAAATGTCAACGAATTAAAAGCAGCCACAACACTGAGTTTCAGGTTTACCCATCGATATCTATGAGTGTCCCCGATATTAAGGTGCGAAAATTGTCTTCAAAACATCATGGTACGAAAAAAAGAAGGCTTAGCCTCCTTTTTTCCACCCCCACATTTGGATGCTTATTTATGTACGTTTTTGCAGACGATCATAAAGATTTGATAACCTTTTCATTTGCTCGTCTGGCACCCTTTCTTTCCTTCTTTCGTTATCCGCAATCTCTGAAGCAATCACTTCTGCTACCATGTCTTGATTAAACAGTGACTCTAAAATAAGGTCTCTCTCTTCGACAGTGAACTTCTCTCTATTCATGATTTCTCCCTCCTAATAATTTTAGTGTAGCATCGTTTCCAGGGAACTTCCTTAGGGAACGTTTTCCACAAACTCTTTACAATTGAACCCGAGATACAGTAGCATCTATAAGTACAGTTGAAGGAGGTTCCAGCATGATTTCGCAATGGTTTACTATTGTGTCCACCATTATTGCTCCGGTCTTTGTTCTTGTCATAATTGGCGTCATTTTACAACGAAAGTTCCACTTAGATATGTATACGCTGAGCAAGATGAATCTTTATCTTTTAGTGCCCGCACTCATTTTCACCAAGCTTTATGAAACGGCCATTTCTCTTCATGAGTTTTTCACGATTGCAGGACTTACACTGCTATCGTTGGCAATTCTTTACTTGGTAGCCAGAGTGATCACAACGGTGTTCCGGTTTTCGAAAAGCATGCGGATTGCCTTCTCGAATTCAGTGATCTTCTATAACTCCGGAAATTATGGCGTTCCAGTCAATGACCTAGTGTTCCGATCAGATCCTTATGCCATGTCAATCCAGGTCATCGTATTGCTCATCCAAAACATCGTAACGTTTTCCTACGGTATTTTTTCGTTGCAGTCTTCGGACAAATCTTTTTGGCAAGCTCTACTGTCATATGCCAAATTACCTGTTTTGTACGCCATGCTGGCTGCTATCGCTCTCAATGTTACAAAAATTGATTTACCACTGGCGCTATATACACCAGCAACGTATATTTCAGATGCCGTCATTGCGATTGCACTCATCACCCTCGGTTGTCAGGTCGCTGAGCTTAAGCTAAAACGCAATTTAGGGAAAGTGTATGGGTCTCTATCCTTGCGTCTCCTCCTCGGGCCTGCTATCGCTGCTGGACTAATTTATTTATTTCAACTGGAAGGCATTACAGCCCAAGCTTTTTTTATCTCCGCCGCTATGCCGACGTCGGTGAACAGCGCTATTATCGCGCAAGAGTACAACAACGAGCCGGAGTTCTCTGCGCAAACGGTGCTCGCTTCGACAATGTTGTCTTCAGTGACAGTGAGCTTAGTCATTTTTTTAAGCACGATCCTTTACTAAAAAACGACCAGAACAATGGTGCCTTTGTTCTGGTCGTTTCACATTCTATGCGCTTAGGTAGTTGCTTGAACACTTAATTTACCTTCCTCAGCATCGACAAGAATGCTCGTTACAGAAACCTCTGCTTCAACTAATAGATCAGCAATCGCGTCTTCAACATGCTCCTGAATGGCTCGACGTAATGGACGGGCACCAAACGCCTTGTAGTCGCCTAGATCCGCAATGATTTCCTTTGCGACATCCGTCACACGCAGAGTGATTGCTTTTTCGCTGAGCGCATCCTTTAAAGTGTCTAACATCAAACCAACAATATCAACGAGATGGTCTCTCTCAAGGGCATTAAAAGAAACAATGCTATCAAAGCGGTTTAGAAACTCTGGTTTAAAATAATCGCCTAACGAAGAAAGCAACTGACTTTCTTGAGCCATTTCCTCGCCTGTCGAAAACCCAAGTGTATCGAGCGTTTTGACTTGAGTACCTGCGTTGCTTGTCATGATAAGAATAGTGTTTTTAAAGCTCACTGTGCGCCCCTGACTATCGGTAAGACGCCCATCCTCCATAATTTGCAGGAACATATGCTGCACATCTGGATGTGCCTTTTCAATCTCATCGAGCAACACAATACTATAGGGCTGGCGACGAATTTTCTCAGTTAGTTGACCCGCTTCATCATGCCCAACATAGCCTGGAGGTGAGCCAATCAACTTCGACACGGCATGCTTTTCCATGTACTCACTCATGTCCAATCGAATCAAAGCATCTTCATCACCAAACAGCTCTCGAGCAAGCGATTTAGACAGCTCCGTTTTCCCGACCCCTGTTGGACCAACAAATAAGAATGATCCTGATGGGCGGTGTTTCGAGGTAAGACCTGCACGTGAGCGTTTCACGGCTTTGGCAACTTTTTGAACCGCCTCGACCTGGCCAATGACCTGTTGGGACAAGCGCATTTCAAGCTCCTTCATGCGCGTTTGCTCGTCTTCTTCTAAACGCGAAACGGGAATACCTGTTTTCTTCTGAATGAGCTGCTCGATCACTTCACGCGTTACCTCAGGAATATCCGAGGTCGCATGTTGTTTTTGCTCAAGCAAGCGTTTTTCTTCATCCCGCAGTTGAGCTGCACGCTCGTATGCCTCGTTTGCCGTTGCTTCCTCTTTTTCCTTGCGCACGTCCGTTAAACGATGCTCTATTTGATTTTCATCCTTTTCTTCATGTGACAAATTGAGAACAGATCCTGCTTCATCCATCAAGTCAATCGCCTTGTCTGGCAACTGCCGGTCCTGAATGTAACGTTTAGACAGCTGTACACTTGCCTTAATGGCATCCTCCGTATAGAGGACACGGTGGTACTCCTCATAACGCTGTTGCAAGCCTTGTAAAATCGCAACAGCCTCATCTTCCGTAGGTTCATCAACGATCACCGGCTGAAAGCGACGTTCAAGTGCAGCATCCTTCTCAATCGCGCGATATTCTTTTAATGTCGTCGCCCCAATGAGCTGCATTTTTCCGCGTGCAAGCGCCGGTTTTAAGATGTTCCCAGCATCCATTTGCGAATCTTGAGTCTGTCCTGCACCAACAAGCAAGTGTATTTCATCCACGAATAACAAAATGTCATCGCGTGATTGTATTTCGTCCACGAGCTGCTTCATGCGTTCCTCAAATTGGCCACGTATGCCCGTGTTTGAAACGAGTGAGGCAACATCGAGAAGCATGACTCGTTTGTTTAATAGCTTGTTCGGTACATTTTTATCAGCAATTCGCAAGGCGATCCCTTCAGCAATCGCCGTTTTCCCAACCCCTGGTTCACCAATCAAAACCGGATTGTTTTTGTTTCGACGGTTGAGAACCTCGATTACTCTTTGAATTTCATCGTGACGTCCTATGACCGGATCAATAGCACCTGCGTTCGCTTGGTCCGTTAAATCAGTAGCCAATGATTCAAGTAAGCTTTCTTGTGACGTCTGCTGCTGAGTAACCGCTCCACTTTGACCACCCATCATTTGTCCATAAAACGCGTTTGGGTTTTGCTGATGTTGTTTTTCAAGAGTCAGCAAACATTGTTGGCATAAGTGTATTGATTCTTTATTATTATTTATTTTCATCCTCAATTGCACAGAAGCAGGACGTTGATGACAATGTTGACAATTCATATCGATTTGTCCTCCTTTATTTTAGATAAATCACCTTTGACTTTCTTTGACTATATCGAAAGTATACTTTGACCTACTTTGACTTTCAAGGATTTTGCTTAAAAAACTTGTGGTTTTTTTTATAATCAACGACAATAACGATTAGAAGGCTTAAACAAGGGCTGCGCGAAGCCCATTCACCATTTGCAAATGAGAAGAACTTTAGAAAGGTTGTTACACCATGATGCAAGGAAAACAAATCGTATTTCTAGGTGCTGGCTCTATGGCAGAGGCAATGATTCGTGGACTTCTTGCCAATCAACTTGTCGAACCTAACCAAATCACCGTTCTCAATCGGACAAACGCCGAACGGCTAAAGGAGTTACAACAGCAGTATGGCGTTACAGCTAGTCAAGATCTTGACAGTTGCATCTCACGGGCATCTGTAGTCGTCATGGCTGTCAAACCGAAAGATGCTGAGGAGATTTTTGCTCGCATTTCTTCCCTTATAGACCATTCTCCCCTGCTACTTTCTGTCATTGCAGGACTCTCTACAGAGACAATGACGCATTGGACCTCCAAAAACACAAAGGTCGTTCGCGTGATGCCAAATACATCTTCAGCCATTTCAATGTCTACAACAGGCTATTGCACAGGAAAAGCCGTCTCAACAGAGGACAAAGCCATTGTGCATTCGTTGCTTTCAGGCTTTGGCACGGCCTATGAAATTGAAGAAGCAAAAATGAATCTCTTTACGGGGCTTGCTGGAAGCAGTCCAGCCTATATGTACGCTGTGATGGAATATTTTGAGGATACTGCAAAAGCACACGGCTTTACAGAGGAAGAGGGGCGCCAATGGATTGTTGACGTTATGGCGGGTGCTGCTGAAATGGTACGGCAAACGAACCGAACGCCAGCGGAGCTTCGTGCTCAAGTCACATCTCCAAAAGGAACGACGTATGAAGGACTTGCTCGGCTAGAAGCAGGACAGGCAAAGGACGTTTTCCGAGAAGCCATTGAAGCATCCGCTGAAAAAGCACAGGAATTTGAGGAAGCGTTCAAGCAAACAACGAAAAGCAAAGCATAAAAACAACGGAGCATGGATAATACATCCACGCTCCGTTGTTAATTTACATCATTTGGATTTTTAAGCAACGCCCTTTGACGCGGTATAGGTGATGGCTAAATACACAATATAGCCAAGGATTAGTAGAGCAGCAATCCCATAGACCCAAAAGATCGGATTTCTCCCAACTGGATGCCGTGAAATCGACTCTGAGACGGAGCTGTCCGTCTCTTTTTTCGTTGCTTTGCCAATCCGCATTGACACGATGGCTCCACACAACACGACCAACACGGTGAGAGCAGATAGTGCAAGTATTGCAGCATCCATGATTCAAAGCACCTCTTCATAGGGAGGCTATTACTAAGCCTCTTTTACGATTACTCTCCCCTTAAAGAGTGTGCTCATACATTTAGGGCGTGCCCTAGACGTGATGATCATTTTTAAATAAAAATTCGTAAGATAGGTCAATGAATACATACAAGTGCTCCTGCACAGGGAAAGAAAATGTTCGGATGTTTTGCTTTGTTTCAATATCTGAATAAAGATCTGAAAGAATACCTTTGCCACCCGACTCCATACGAACAATATTTTCAAGGAAATAGGGACGCCAGCTCCAATTTTTCCCCATATACTCTTGTTGGAATGCCCACTCACTGTCACGCCACACCATATTTGCCGATTTTTGAAACCCGTCTCCATCACATAAATAAATACGGAAACTTTCATGTTGAAACAGTGTACCTATATAAGACAGAAGTTCATTATCGGTATGATCTTCACTCAAAAGCAGTGCATCCTCCAACTTTTTTTGCAGCTCTTCTTCAATGGCTAAACGCCTTTTCAGCTTGTTTTTCTCATGACGAATAAAGCGACTAAAAATGGCATTCAAATGATCCAGCTGTATGGATGACTTTTCGATTGAGCCGTTTGGCTGATCTAAAAAATTTCCTTGGTAATATTGCCCACCGTTTCTCCAAGCATATTGCAACTGAAATTCAGTTTCAATTTCTTGAAAGATCATCGCTGCTCCAATCTTCCGCGCAAGTTGAGTTAAAGAGTGCATTACATCGTGATATGCCTGAGGTTTTTCAGCATCAAGCAATGGGCGAAGATTCACTTTTATAAAATGTGGCGAAACCATTCCGATGACATCAAGGTTCGTTTCAATCAGCCCAATGTTGTCGAGCGAAATTTTTATTCCATAGGTCTTCAAATACATGATAAAATGATGCAGATGCTCCAAATCTCCATGAAATGAGGACAGGCTCATTTCAATCACAAGCGAGTCGAGCTTTAACCCACGTTCTCTCTCATAAGTAAGAAGCATTTCAATGAGCTCTTCTCCGTGTTCTAACAGCACATCTGGATGGGCATTCAGAAACAAGGTTGCAATGTCCTCTGTGATAAGAAATTGCTCAATCGCCTGATGGTAGAGGTGGACATCGATTTCAAATCGGTATTCCTCTGGAACGCTGGCATCGTGAAAAAACGGTCCCAATGGCATATCGTGCGTCGTTTGCTTTAGTCTTCCATAGACCTCACAAGCGTTCACACGCCAATCATCTGCTGAATACACCCCTTGGAAAACTGGAAAAACACTGTCCTTTTGTGTCACGATATCTAATGGGTCCATTATGACGGCCTCCTTTATTTTCTTTGAGGTTGTATCGTCTTTGTTACGATTTTTGCATCACACCACTATACGTATAAGGTTGATATAGATGAAAAATGAAAAAATCACACGTCGTTCTTTTATAAAACGACTGTTCGGCTGGTTTACCGGGCTGGTCGTCACTGCAACCGGAGGGTATAGCTATGCTACCTATCTTGAACCACGTTGGGTAGAGACGACCCATCATACCATTCCGAGCAAAAACCTACCTAAGAGCTTTCAGTCATTCAAAATTGTCCAGGTAAGTGACACGCATGTTGGCTACCATTATGAAGAGCAGCAACTCGAAAACCTTGTCACAAAAATCAATGGCCTCCAGCCCGACCTTATCGTTTTTTCTGGCGATTTAATGGACAGCCCTAATCAATACGAGACGCCAAACCATTTAACGTCCATCCTCAAAAGTCTCAAAGCGCCATACGGAAAAATAGCCGTTTACGGCAACCATGATCACGGGGATTACGGCACAAATATTTACAAAAACATTATGGAGAATGCAGGCTTTACTGTCCTTCTCAATCAATCAACAACCATTGAAAAAGAAGGTGAACATATTGTCATCGCCGGTATAGATGATCTTATGTTAGGACGTCCCGATTTGGCAAAAACAATGAATGGTATATCCCCTGATGATTATCTTATCTTTATTGCTCATGAACCTGACATTGCTGCACAATCAAAGAACTTAAATATTTCATTGCAGCTTTCCGGCCATACGCATGGCGGGCAAGTTCAACTTCCGTTTTTCGGTCCTATTGTGCTCCCACCACTAGGGGAGAAATACTTCGATGGTATGTACACTTTTCCAAACAGTGACATGATTCTTTATGTGAATCGAGGCATTGGGACGACCCGGCTTCCTTATCGTTTTTTTTGCCGCCCCGAACTCTCCGTATTTACACTAGAGAGAAAGACTTAAACATCGATGATGGCTTTTCGCACCTTACGTTGGGCAGACACGGTTAGTTATAACTGGATTAACTTGAAATTCATTGTTGTGATTGCTTTTTATACAAACTCGCTTTTACCCTAAAGGCACAAGTGCTTCGATTTAAAGGACCTCATCGTGTTTTCATTGCCGCTGAAGTCTCGTTCGTGGCTGCTATTAATGATTCATTCATTTTTTATGATGTACAAATCCGCTTTGTTACTTACAAGCGCCCCTTTAGAAAATATAGAATTGTGAGCAATGGGATCTTTATTGTCACTGAATACAGCAGGCGTTGTTTTGAAGAGGTTAATGGATCTCTACATTATGTGATATATCTTCGCATGAAACGATGCACTTAATTGT
Organism: Aureibacillus halotolerans; assembly: GCF_004363045.1. NCBI lineage: Bacteria > Bacillati > Bacillota > Bacilli > Caryophanales > Bacillaceae > Aureibacillus > Aureibacillus halotolerans. Next base: position 296,839 of record NZ_SNYJ01000002.1, on the reverse strand, counting down.
CTTGTATGCTAAAGTAGGACGATTCAACTCACTTTTCCATTTTCTCTGTTATATGAGACCTATAAAAATAAAAAAATTTACGCAGAAACAAACATCAAGCGTAGTCAAAATACGCAGACTCCTGCGGGAACAGCGCGAGCTGAAGATCCCGCAGGAAAGCCGCTTTTGCTTTCCGAGGAAGCTGAAGCCGTGCCCGCGGAAAGCGGAGTGTTTTGACGAAGCGGTCGTATTTGCGTTGCACCCTAAAGGGCACAAGTGCAATATCGAGTCAAAATTAACTTATCGTGATTTACGATGCACCTGAAGTCTCGTTAAGTGGCTGCTTTTAATAATGCACTCCTTAATTATCATGACAAGATGTCAATGAATCGATCTATCGCACCTTACTTCACTCAAGCACAGCCAGCGTTGAAGGTGATTTCCGCACTGCGAAAGTTACATCTTTAACTCTTTTTTCAATCTGTGTAAACAACTCATTCAAGAAGCTCCTGATCATTTCGTATAAAATTTTTTGTTTTTTTCACTTTAGTGGTTTAATGCGTAGCCAATGCAGGGAATATGCAATATAAGTTCGTAAAACAACGAACTCCCTTCTTACGCATTATACATCTTTTTGATAACGGAGTGAAAAACAATGAAAAAGCATATGACATTTACTTTACGCAATCGAATTTCTGCCGCGACACTTATGGCCTTATCCCATCGTTTAAAAGAAGAAAAACGTGATGTCACATTCACACTTGAGCAAACTTCAATTAATGCCGATGATACGCTAAGCCTCATCTCTTTTTTCCTCGTAGCACCAATGAACAGCACAATCAGTCTCACATGCGATGAAGAGGATGCGGAACAAGTATTGTATTATGTGACACAAACCATACTTGAGGAAAATCGACCGATGGCGAACACTTCAGCATAATGCATGAAAAACGAGAGCCAATAGGTCGCTCGTTTTTTTATTGAACAGAACTATTGGAAGCTCTTTATAAGGAAAGGTATACTATACATAGGAGGTGAACGCTTTGCAAAAAAGCGAACAAGCAAATTGGTCCATTTCAACCATTGCGCAAGCGATCTTTGTCATTAACAAGCACGCAAAGACGGCGACGAATCCTCGCGATTTGTATTCTCTTAAACATAAAGCGATACGCAAACTTATAGAAAAAAAAGAAGCAAAGAAAATCGGCATGCACTTTACGAAAAATCCTAAAAAATCTCAACAACACTCGGATTTACTTATACGTGTAGGGGATTATTATTTTCATGTGCCACCGAGCAAATCTGATTTTGCCGAAGTACCGCATCTTGGCACGGTAAGTGAAAGCTACCGGAACCCAAAGACATCAATGACTTTGACGAAGGCGAAAAATGTGTTACAAGACTATACAGGCTGGCGTCAAACGAGTGATGAAAAGCACTCAGGTCATAAACAACGTCAAGCACCTGTATTTAAACGACTAGGGGAAAGCTACCCGTGGAAGCCATAACATGCTACTGAGATAAATGATTCCACGGACCTTTGCTGCATTTTGTAGGTGATGCACAGGAAGAGATCATAACAGATGGCTCAATAATTCGTTTTGTGTTCATCAGCCTTTTTGAACACATGCTCACGCTCGGCCTTTATTATCATTTCCAAGTTCTCCGTAATTTGCCTCCACACTCAAAGATTCCATCCTAGCATTCTCAACAACACAAGGAACAAGGATGTCTGCTTTTATGGATAAAACATCGTCTTCAAACATATTTATCGTTTAATTAAACTCAGCCTCCCTCATGACCTTCATTTTGACTACCATGGATTCCACAACGTTATTATCGTTTGTGAGAGAAAGTGCACATTCTACAAGAACAACCAAGAATACGAGCGATTCTCAGCAGCGTGACGTTTCTTCCTTATAAAAGTAGGGAATCTCATCTACAAAAGGAGGCGGCGTCATGAGCGAATTTAATTATCACCTACAACAAATGCTGAAGCACAGCAACGAAATGGCAAATGAATGGGAGAAACTATCAGAGGAAGAGCTCCTTCTCATTAAACAAGCGTATCCCTTTAATGAGCCTTATCCAGCCATTAATACAAAAATTCACGGTTGGTCCCAATCTTTGCACGATCAAACTTCAAAACGTCCAAAATAATCGATTAGGGCTTGTCCAAAAGTCAGAACAACGACAATTGGACAAGCCCTTCTTCTTTTGTTTCCATTGCAAGAGCAGGATGGCGGATTTTAAGGGCAGGACTTTTGTGACGTTTGGCGCACGTCTTCGTTAACAACTCAGTTTTTCGCAAACTGTCTTTGCATTTTTATAATGGCTTCCGGCCCACTTTAATACAATTTTCTTATGTATGAGGACAATGAATCGAATATGTATTAAATTCACTGTCGAATGCCAAATCTTACACGTCCCTTTTCGCCTCCGATGTTTTTTCCATTCAGTTTTTTAAGCAAATGGACAAATCGTCTGGTGGACCTGCATCATTTACGAACCCTTTTAGGTACAAGTTTATGCAGCGATGTCGTCCCCTACATAGCATGAAGCAAGCAGTGAATGAGTGCTGCTAAACAAAGGGGGCTATCCTAATGGGAAGACATAAACACAAACGCTGTTGTTGTAGACGCTGGGAAGAAGAGAATCAAAATGAAGTAAACGAAATGGAGTTCGTCGAAGAGGTTGAGGAATCTTCACGCCATCGTAGAAAATGTTGCAAGCACCACAATGGCAATAACACTGACCTGATAGGCTTTGTCTGCTATCCTGTCTTTGCAGAAGATGAGGAAGAGTCGGAGAACGAGTCAAGCAATCATCACAAATGCTGCAAAAAGAAAAAACGTCGTCGTTCATAGTCTATGTAAAAAGGGCGTGGAGGTTCAGCCATGCCCTTTTTTATAGAAGGCTTATTTGCTTACATAATGGTACTCGCCTGTGTTTTCGTGACCAGCTACTCACCCACCACTACATGAGTTCAATATAAAAAGTTCTCGACAGATGAAAAAGCAGCCCTCCAATTGCTCGAGGACTGCGTTGTATTCATTCTTTTTATGCCGATTGGGATTCTTGTTCTTTGTTACGGAGTGCCTCAGCTTTAAGCTCGATTTTCGTGAAGGCTCGATTGGCACACCACATGACGACAAACGCCAACCCACTGCCTGAGAAAAATAATATCAAGCCAGGAAATTGCTGCATGATAAAAGCGATCAACATGACGCCTGCGATCATCATGATTATTTCACCTGGGCGTGAAATGGCGATGAGCAATGTTTGTTTAAAGTACTGAAACAGCTTCAGGTCATAGTGGACAAAAACTGGGAAAAAGAACATTGTCATCGTGCCGTAAATGAACGTCCCTACGATTAAAAAGTATTGCACGAAAACTCCCCAGCTTCCAGTATCCTGCGTGTTGAGGATCCGAAAATCGGCCCAGAGGATAAACCCGACTAAAAGAAGCAATACACCTAGTATGTTGGCGCGAACAAATTCACGCTTGTACTCACTCCAAAACGTTTTAAACACAGCAACTTCCGGCTCGCCACGCACCCATTTCCGGTTGACAGCAAACATCGCAGCGGTCGCTGGACCAAATCCAAATATAATGAGACCAAGGACAGTGAACCCAATCCACAAAAGATTTACATAGGCTAAACGCATGATCCATTCACAAATGGAGTATAAGGTGCCCATAAATCCATTCATTTCCATGTACTTCACCACCTCGTTGCCTAATTTTCAAATTCTGTCTTTCTACCATAATGCTACCGTTTTCATGATAAAAAAGCAAGTGTTTCTCACTTTTATGAAAGCGTTATCCCCTTGTTTCTCTCGGTCTTTTTTCAACACGTGGTGCCGCCATTTCCTTTTGCGCTTTAAACGCAGGCAAAAGCAAACGAATGCTTTGCCAAGCTGCCCATATGCTAATGATAAGAAAAAGCAAACCCCAAACGAGCGCAGGCACAAAGGTGGTTTGGGCGAGTAAGGAGGCATCCCCAGCAGATCCAGAACGAAATAAACTAAGAATAAAAATGTCAAACGCAGCTCTTACAGAATCGACAAGCAACGTTAACGTCAGACCAAAACTAGTAAATGCCAACCATGACCTATTCCCTTTCCAAAAGAGCAGACCTACGAGGACGAGGAAACCGATGATCCATAAAAGACCATATGGATTACGCACCCAAAAAACACCATTCGCAAAAACGAGAACTCCTGCTATACCAAGCAGCACATTGTACGCTTTTTTACGCCATAACCAAGCAAAGAGTAGAAGAACGGCAGAAGAGGTCAGGTATCCGGACAAAGAGACAACAATCATTGGCCACCCCGTGGAGGTCCATGATCTTGTCACGCCAGTTAAATCGGCAAACAGTTGAATGCTCGATACTTGTCCACCAACGATGACCGCCATGAGTGCGTGACCGCTTTCGTGGACGATCGTATTCCAAGTGCGAAGTATCGCTTGCACTCCTGGGACATATAGCAACACAAAGATAAGGACGCTGGCAGCCACAACCTTCCAGTTCATCAAATCAGCTCCAGTCTCTCTTCTTACCAACTTATTTTATCACTGCATAGGCTGTTTTGCTATTGCAATGCTATTCCATCGCAAGCATTGCATTGGCCCATTTTTTATACTTTGTAAACGCTTGTTCATATAAAACAGACTGTTCTTTGTCTGGCTTATAGCTCGTTATTTTCCCATTTTTTTTCTCAAATGGGGGTTTGTTCAATGCGTTCCTCGCCAGCATAGCGGCTCCTTTGCTTGACGCATCGTGATGCTCTGGAACAATAATTTCACGTTCCAAAATGTCAGCCATCATCTGCACCCAAAAGGATGAGCGCACGAACCCTCCGTTTACTAATAGCTGTTTATTTTCTGGAACCATTTCGGCAATGTCTTGCGCCATCAAGTTCATTTGATACATCACACCTTCGTATACTGCACGCGCAAAATGTGGCTGTTCATTCCTTGAAGACATCCCAACAAACCCACCTGTGACGCCTGTTGTCCAGTATGGCGCTCGTTCCCCGTATAAATAGGGCAAGCAAAGCAGACCCTCACAACCTATAGGTGCTTGTTTAGCAAGTTCTTCAAACCAAACGTCCCGCTCAGCTTCTGGCCGTCCTTCATACGCCTCTTTGAACAAATGTTCTTTTGTCCATTGTAATGCGACCCCACCGTTGTTGATTGCACCACCAATGACAAATGCATCTGCTGTCAGATGATAGCAAAACGTATGCCCTTGCTCATGCGTTACGGGGGAAGCAACGATTGCCCGTATAGCCCCACTCGTCCCGATCGTGACGACCGTATCCCCTACGTCAGCATCAGCTCCTAGATTCGCCAGAACACCATCGCTGGCACCTAGAACGAACGGTGTCTCAGGATGGACACCTAGGTCGTTTGCAATGGCCGTGTCAAGACCTCGTAACGCACTTGTTGTTTCCATGATCGTTGGCAACTGATGCTCTTTCACACCCGCAGCATCAAGGGCTTCTTTATTCCACGTCCGCGTGTATAAATCATATAAACCAGAAGAAGAAGCCACGGATTCATCCGTAACAAACGTACCAAACAACCGATAAAAGACATAGTCTTTGATGGACAGGACATGGTCATCTGCTGTCAGATCCCATGGGGCATTGCCAGCCGTTATCCATGCTAGCTTAGCAAGCGGTGACATTGGATGTAATGGAGTGCCTGTTCGTTCATAGAAACGAAGGCCATAAGTCTCTTTTAATTGATTCGTCTTGTCAGAAGACCGTTCATCTGCCCACGTAATGAGCGGCGTCTTTGGTTTTCCAGATGCATCTGTAATGACTAATGAATGCATAACGGCACTAAATGAAATGGCTTCAATTACATCGGCGTTAAGTGATCTGCTTCGAATTAATTCTCTTATACAATGAAAACATGCGTCCGCAATTTCATCTGAATCCTGTTCAGCGCTACCCTTTACCGGACTTAATAATGGGTACTGTTTTTCTTCTCTAGCCAAAGCATTGCCATCATTATCAAACAATACCGCCTTCGTACTCGTTGTTCCAATGTCAACTCCGATAATATACATCGTTTCCTCGCCTCTTCCCTTACTCTTTTTCTGTCATAGCAAAAAAGTGAGGGGCATATTGACCCTCACTTTATACATCTATTACCTTATGTCGGCAAACGACCGTTACATTGACATCCAATCCGTATGGAATACGCCTTCTTTGTCTGTCCGCTGATACGTGTGCGCGCCAAAGTAATCGCGTTGTGCCTGCAGAAGGTTTGCAGGGAGAACTGCAGAACGATAGCTGTCGTAATAGGAAAGAGCATTCGCAAGACCAGGTACAGGTACACCTTTCGTCACGCCAAGAGCAACCACTTTACGCCAAGCGTCCTGATACTCATCAATAATTCCTTTAAAGTATTCGTCAAGCAGCAAGTTTTTCAGTTCTGGATTACGACCGTAGGCATCTTTAATATTTTGAAGGAAGGCTGCACGGATGATGCATCCGCCTCTGAAAATCATTGAAATGTCGCCGAGCTTTAGGTCCCAGCCATATTCATCAGAAGCTGCTTTCATATGCGCAAACCCTTGCGCATATGAGCAAATTTTGCTTGCATACAATGCACGTCGAATCGCTTCAACCCATTCACTCCGGTCACCTTCAAGGGACGCTGGTGATGGCCCTTGGAGAACTTCACTCGCCGCCACTCGCTCAGCTTTCATCGCTGAGATAAAGCGAGAAAAGACTGATTCTGTAATGATCGAAAGAGGAACGCCAAGGTCTAATGCACTTTGACTTGTCCATTTGCCTGTTCCTTTTTGACCTGCTGTGTCAAGAATCACGTCAACGAGTGGTTGATTCGTTTCAGGATCAACTTTTGTGAAAATGTCCGCTGTGATTTCAATTAAGTAGCTATCGAGCTCACCAGCGTTCCATTCTTTAAAGGTTTCGGCCAACTCTGTAGCTGTAAAGCCCAAAACATCCTTTAATAAATGGTACGACTCACAGATAAGCTGCATGTCCCCATATTCAATTCCGTTATGAACCATCTTCACATAATGCCCTGCTCCGTCTGGTCCAATATATGTAGAGCACGGATCGCCGTTCACCTTTGCTGAAATGGCTGTTAAAATTGGCTCAATCATTTCATAGGCGTCCTTTTGCCCACCTGGCATAATTGAAGGCCCTTTTAATGCTCCTTCTTCACCACCTGATACGCCAGTTCCGATAAAGTTAAGATCGTGACCTGCTAACAGTTCATTTCTGCGACGCGTGTCTTCAAAATATGCATTGCCTCCATCAACAATAATGTCCCCTTTATCGAGCAAAGGAATTAACTGTTTAATGGTCGCATCTGTTGCTGCTCCTGCTTGCACCATAATAATGATACGGCGTGGTTTTTCTAACGAAGCAACAAAATCAGAGAGATTTTGAAATCCGGACAGCTGTTTGTCTGCAGCTTCCTTCAGTAATGCTTCAGTCTTCTCATACGAACGGTTGAAAACCGCAACATCGAATCCTCTCGATTCAATGTTCAATGCCAAATTCTTACCCATTACAGCTAGGCCTATGACACCTACATGATTTGCCATCTGTCGTCATCCTCTCCATTTCAAGGTGTATCCTTAAGTATTGTATAACGAGACGTCTGTCCGCGCAACTGACGCAAATGTTTTAGCTCTTAGTACAGTTTCTCTGAAACCGCTTTAGCCATTTTGCTTCGGGACGTTACAGCCACATCTTCCATTCGCATGGAAACACCAACAGCAAGCAAGTCAAGCACCGCAAGCTGTGCAATTTTTCCAGAAAGTGAACTACCTTGCAACGGACTTTCCTTAGCGGTCATAAACAATTCTATATCCGCTTGTTTTGTAATCGGTGATTTGGCATTGCTCGTTATACAAATTGATTTCGCCCCTGCTTCACGAGCCATTTCTAAATGCCGAACCGTATCCTTCGTGCTCCCTGATGTTGACAGCCCTACTGCCACGTCTTCAGTACCTAAGCGGGCAGCTGCCATCGCTTGAAAATGGGTGTCCTGCTGTGCATCGCATTCCTTTCCAATTCGCTGAAAACGGTGACTGCCATCCAATGCCGTCAATCCCGAGGCACCAACCCCAAAAAACACAATTTTTCGCGCCTGATGAAGCACGGTAATGGCCGCTTCAACTGCGTCTATGGCAAGCAGCTGTCCCGTTTCCTGAAGGTTGTGGTTATGCCCTGCAATGAGCTTTTGTGTCATCGTGTACACATCATCTGTCATCGTCACATCATCATGGAGCTGACTTGAGGGATTGACGAGATCTTGAGCGAGCGAAAGTTTAAAATCCTGAAATCCACTATATCCTAGCTTCCTACAAAAGCGGAGAACGGTCGTTTCTCCAACATCTGCTTTTTCAGCCAATTCAGTCACCGAGCAATAGATGATCGTTTCCGCATAATCAACAATGTATTTGGCTACCTTTACTTCGGTTTTTGTAAAAGCCTGCATATGGCTGCGAATGGATAACAACGTATGCTGGTGCTCTGCTTCAAGTGTCAATAGCTTTCTCGCTCCTTCACATAAGCATCATTCGTCATTAGAGGACGCTTTTTAACAACGTTAAGAACAGTGTAGCAAAGTGCCCTGCACCCTGCAAGAACGCCAACTAAGCTCTTTGCAACCTTAACAGATTAAATGAATTCTGTTAGAGTTAAATCCATATAAATTATTGGCGGTTATTCATGACGTCACTTATAAAGGGGATCCCTATGCTTAATGACTTAAATGAAGCAGTTCGTGAAATACAAATATCTGGCATACGAAGGTTTTTCAACTTAGTCGCAGGGTTTCCTGACGCAGTACAGCTGACGCTCGGTCAGCCTGATTTCCCCACACCTGACGCTGCCAAAGCCGCGGCTGTAAAGGCGATCGAAGAAAACCAAACAACATACACAGCAAATGCTGGTATGTTGTCATTGCGAAAAGCCGTGAGTGAGACGATGCAATCTTATGGACTTTGTTACGACCAAAACACAGAGATCATTGTGACAACAGGGGCCAGCCAAGCGATTGATGTCGCCCTTAGAACAATTCTACAGCCTGGCGATGAGGTGATCTTGCCAGCCCCTGTCTACCCTGGCTATGAACCGATTATTCGTTTATGTGGGGCAACACCCGTATTTATCGATACACGAGACAGCGACTTCTTACTTACGGTCGACCAATTAGAAGCTCATTTTACAGAGACAACAAAAGCCGTTATCTTGCCGTACCCTTCGAATCCTACAGGTCGTATTTTGTCGAAGGACGATGTCGAAAAGATCGCTGCCTTCCTTCACGATAAAAATGTGTTCGTGCTCGCAGACGAAATCTACGCCGCCCTTTGTTTTCAAAACAATCATGTATCGATCGCAAGTGAACCGCGAATGAAAGAAAAAACGATTGTCGTACAAGGAGTTTCAAAGAGCCATTCAATGACTGGCTGGCGCATTGGTTTTTTGCTCGCACCTGAACCGTTGGCGAAGCAAATGCTTAAAGTGCATCAATACAATGTCGCCTGCGCTTCTTCAATTAGCCAACATGCTGCATTGGCGGCACTGACAGAAGCTGCCGGAGCACCTGACCAGATGAGAAGCGTTTATCAACAACGAGCGGATTATGTTTGTCAGCGATTAACCGCCATGGATCTCGATTTTGTGCAACCTGAAGGTGGATTTTATGTGTTCGTTGGCATTCAAAAATTCGGATTGAAAAGCGAAGATTTTGCCTTACAGCTTCTTGAGAAAGAAAATCTTGCACTCATTCCTGGAGACGCGTTTTCCACCTATGGTGAAGGGTACGTAAGGCTTTCTTTTGCCTATAGTATGGAAGCATTAGCCTCAGGGCTGGATCGACTTGAAGCGTTTGTCACACATTTTGCCTCTTTAGATAGGTAACGTGCTAAGGGGTGCCCCATCGTCGCAACGCTGACATAGGGCACCCTTTTAAACTCTTTTCAATTTGAGCAACAAGCACGTTTTATGACGCTTGTTGCGTTAGAGGAAGCGTAATCGTAAACACAGTGCCAATAGACTCTTCGCTTTGTAGTTCAATTTGTCCATGGTGTCGCAGGACAATCTCACGTACAATCGATAAACCTAAACCTGTGCCTAAATTACGTCTTTCACGACCACGATCAACTTTAAAAAACCGTTCCCAAACGAGGGGCTTGTCTTTATCCGAAATGCCAACTCCAGTGTCCTTCACTTCAATTACCATGTCCTGATCACGAGTACTTGCAGTCACCGTAATCGCTCCATCTTCCGTAAATTTATTCGCGTTTTTTATGAGGTTATTGAGCATTTGTTCAAGTCGATCCTGATCCGCTTCGATTCGTGGTAAATTGGCCTCAATCTCTAACTGAATCGTATTGCCTCGTTCTTTTAAGGCATTGTCAAATGAAAAGGCAAGTCGTTTTAACAACGCCTCAAGCTGAACTTCATGCATAGAGAAGGCAATATCGTCATTTTCCAGCTTGACGAGGTCCATAAGATCATCAACTAGTCGCGTCATATGAAGCGTTTCGTGATACATGACATCATAGTATTTTGTACGCCCCTCTTCCGAAATCAAGCCGTCCTGGAGTGCCTCTAAAAACCCTTGCAGGGCGGTGAGAGGAGTACGCAACTCATGTGACGCATTGGCAAGGAAATCCGACCGAATTTGATCCAATCGCTTCCGTTCTGCCTCAGTCATTTCGAGACGCGACGAAATTTGATTGATTGTCGTAGCCAGCTCGCCAATTTCATCCGAAGAATGCACTTCAATCTTTTCACTAAAATCCCCAATGCCTATCTTATTTGCGACACGTTCGATCTCACGAAGTGGTCTTGAAATCGACCATGACAAATAGCTAACCATCGCTGTGGAAATGACAAGACCAATGAGCACTGCCCAAAGAATCGTCTCACGAATATGCCCAATCGTCTGATTCAGCCCATTCACCGGTGAATGAAGGACAATCCCCCCATAGATCGAATCCCCCTGCCCCCACGGTACTACAACAGAAAGCATGGGCTCATTCAATCCATCAAACGCAAGCTCTTGCACAGGCGGTGTACGTCCTTGCATGACGTCTCTTACGATATTATGGTTGACAGACTTGCCTACCGACACCTCGTTTGGCGTTGAAGTAGCGATGATCTCACCATTTTTGCCAAACACCCAAACTCTCGTATCAAATGAGCCATCTAGCATAGCCAATCGACTATTCATCGCTTCCCCAGGATTTAGATCTTGGATAGACAAATTCACCTTATTCGCTTTGCGCATCATGCCATCCTTCGTCATATCGTACATATAGTCTTTCATCGTATACGACATAAACAGACCGACAGCCCCTAATCCAGCAAGCACGACGATTAAATACCCAAACAACAGTCGGCGGAAAAGGTTTTTGTTTAAGTGCCCCATTCGTTCTCCACCTCAAATTTGTAGCCGACGCCCCACACTGTATGAATGCAATCTGCCTTGAGTGGAACACGTAATTTTTGACGAAGCTTTTTCACATGAACATCTACTGTGCGAATATCTCCAAGAAAATCATAGCCCCACACATGCTCTAAAAGCTGCTCACGCGTATACACACTTCCAGGTGATTTCGCTAAATACGTCAACAGATCAAATTCCTTCGGACGAAGTGTGATTTTCTCTCCACCTGCAATGACTTCTCGCCGATGTAAAAAAATCGAGAGCTGCGGGAAACGGATTTCCTGCATCACCTCTTCTGCGGCCTTGTCCACTTGCCTTGGCTGCATCCGTCGAAAGATCGCTTTGATCCGTGCAACAAGTTCTCGTGGTGAGAAAGGCTTTGTGACATAATCATCAGCACCAAGTTCAAGGCCTAAAACACGATCGAACTCTTCATTTTTTGCGGTTAACATGATAATGGGTGTATCATGTTTTTTACGAATTTCTCGGCATGCATCATAGCCATCCATCACTGGCATCATAACATCCAACAAAATGACATCAGGCTGTTGAGTTTCTACCATCTCAAGCGCAACTGCACCGTTCTCTGCAGTCACAAGCGAAATATTTTGTGTATCAAAATAAAGACGGATGATTTCCACTACATTTGGATCGTCATCTGCCACCAGTACTTTAAATGCGCTCAATCCAAAGTCCTCCTTCAACCTTTTAAAATCGACTTCATTCTTTTGACTGATTGTATCATAAATCCATCACAGCTCTTCGTGTAAGGACAAACATGCAAAAAAAAGACCAGCCATAAGGCTAGTCCTATAATATATTCGTTCAGGGGGAGGGAGAAAATCTTGATTAAGCGTAATTGACGTCTGTCAATCGTTTCCGGTTGTTACGATCCAGAGGAATCAGAATCTGTAGCTTCGTCTGCACCTTCTGTTGCTGCATCATCAGAAGCGTCATCTGTTGCTGCATCATCTGTCGCATCGTCAGTCGCTGCGTCATCTGTACCAGTTGTTTCATCTGTTGCTGCGTCGTCAGTACCTGTTGTTTCATCTGTTCCAGCTGGTACTTCAGTGTCAGTGCCGCCTGCTGGCTCTTCTCCACCGGATGAGCATCCTGCTAATAGTCCAAATGCAAGTACAGCTGATGAAAATACGATTTTCTTATTCAAATGAAACGTCCTCCTTAAATTCAACCAAAAGTTATGTTCGTGTGCTGTTTGTTAAGCACATTTATACTATAACCCTTAAAGATAGCCAAACTATTTTCTAAACAAGATCTTTTTATGAAATAAATATGTCCTTTTTATGTCCACCACTTCTCTTCCGCAACAAAGCAGCATTTTCGATGAGTGAACCCGTAAAGATTGACATCTTTATTATGTTTCAACACCTTATATACTCAACTTTCGCACCTTACATTTTGCAGCCACGCTTAAATATAGCTGAGTAAATCTGAAATTCAATAGTAGGGTCGCTTTCTATGCAAGCTGCCATACGCTCGCTTTCCGCGGGCGAACTGCGAGCCTCCTCGATCGCGTGCGCGCTCTGTGGGGTCTCGCTTAGCTCGCTTTCCCGCTGGAGTCTCGCTAGTGGCTGCTTTTAATGATCCGCATTTATGATTTAATTACTTTCAAAAAAGACTCTTTTAGTGATTAAGGGGTAGATGTCAGTTTCATTACTGAAAGACGACCTTTCAGAAATACAGAATTGTGAGCACCGGCATCATTCGGTCAATTGATCTATATCACTTCGCGTCGACTCAAGCTCAGCCAGTGTTGTAGATGATTTTTGCTCTGCGCAAGTTATCTAAGCATTTGTCCACTGCTGTATCACATTGCACTAGGTGATATAACTTTGCTGAAAAGATGCACTTACTTATCTTGTTTAGTAAACAACACGCCATAACACAATTTCTTACTCGTTATACGAGACCCGGACAAATAAAAAAATTATGCAGAAACAAACATCAGCGTAGTCAAAATACGCAGACTCCTGCGGGAACAGCGCGAGCTGAAGATCCCGCAGGAAAGCCGCTTTTGCTTTCCGAGGAAGCTGAAGCCGTGCCCGCGGAATGCGAAGTATTTTGACGAAGCGATCGTGATTGCAACATCGACTCGAAAAGACCTCATCGTGTTTTCTTTGAAGTCAATCGATCTATCTCACCTTACTACTCAAGCACTGCCAACATTGAAGGTGTTTTTTGCACTGCGAAAGTCGTCTTATATAGTAGAAACACAGCTATCGTTTAACATGCTTTTTGAAATCCCTCGTTTACGTCGTTACCAAATAAGGAATCGTAGGAGAGTAACTTAGTATAGAAACAACACTGAAATTGTATTTAAGAATTCAATGTTGTTTCTAATAATGATACCAAAGGGTGGTGCGTTAAAATAGAGGAGGCAACTATGTAAACAAAGAAATCACAAATATGAAGACAGGCAACCGTTTTCAAGGCGCCGGATTTTCTTTACGATCCTTTTACATCGGATAAAGTAAGCGAATGTTTGTTAACCTTTGCAAACGCTGCTATTTCTCTAAGAATGACCTTCTTCTTAGCAAACGTGACAGTTTTGTTAAATTTGCTATCAATGTTACTTTTGATCTATAGTTAATGATATAATAAGTTTGAAAATTTCTTTATTAAAATTAATTGATTTCAATAACAGACGATTTTCCGCAATAAATGACAAAAAGGATGGCGATTTCGTTGAGAAAAAGAAAAAATATGTCGTTTAAAGAATTAGTGTCAGAAAATAAACAGTCTTTGCTCTCTGATAAGGAAGAAATGGAGAGACTTGAAAAAAGACTAGACGACAAGGCCGTAAAGACAGATCACAAAACCCGCTATTAAGATAACTCGAATGGAGGGGTTTCTAAATGAGAGTGTTGAACATTTTTCGCCTATTTTCCATGGCAAAGAGCATTTTTCGACATAAAGAAACGATGGTTTCCCTTGTTCAAGTCGTAAGAGAAAAGCAAAACTTAAAAGGGCAGCCAGCATTCCTGCCTGCGATGACACATAAGCTACGTTTAGGCTCCGATCTCATCATGGCATATGTGCGTCGTGAATATACAAATGTGCCCGTAAAATCAATGATCGCCCTGATCGCAGGGTTACTCTACTTTGCTTTTCCACTTGACATCATTCCAGACTTTCTTTTGCCTTTTGGGTTATTGGATGACGCCACGGTGTTGCTCTTCGTTGGTCGAACTTTCAATAATGATCTAAAAAAATTCGAAGCTTGGAAAGATAGCCAGGACCATTCTCAGACAGCACCAATGAAAACTTCACACGATGATCTTCCTGAAAACGACCGCTAAACGTGGTCGTTTTTATTTTTTTTGGAAACTGTTTAGATGACGACTACATTGCGGCTTCACAAAACTTTACAAACAACTTGAATGAAATTTTCCTACGTCCCCTCTTCTTTTGCTACACTTGCTGTATATTCATAAAAGGGAGGAATTCGCGTTGGCACAACCATTAATCATTGCTCATAGAGGGGCATCTGGAACCGCACCAGAAAATACGATGGCCGCATTTAATAGAGCCATTGAGCTTGGGGCAACAGCCATTGAATTGGATATTCACTTAACGAAGGATGGTGAACTTGCCGTCATTCACGATGATACGGTCGACCGAACATCAAATGGCTCCGGACTGGTCGGAGAAATGACGATTAATGAACTTCAGCAGCTTGATGCAGGAAGCTGGTTTTCTGACGATTTCAAAGAAGAGAAAATTCCGACACTCCAAGAAGTATTTGAAGCCATTCCTTCCACGATCATGATCAATGTTGAAATTAAAAACATTCCTTGCTATTACAACGGCATTGAACAGAAGGTGCTTGACGTGTTGCAACAATACAAGCGCATCGATTCAACTGTAGTCTCCTCCTTTGATCACAATAGCTTGCAAGCCTTAGCTTCTTTAAATCCTGACGTTCGCCTTGGCCTCCTGTATGCGATGAACGCTGTCCATCACGACCGGCTGGTTCAAACAATTGATGCCGACATTTATTCACTTCATCCGATGTTCATAGGGATCTCTGCTGCCGCGGCAGCAGCAGCGGAAAAGACCGGATTGCACGTGTATCCTTGGACTGTAAACGCAGAAAAAGACCTTCAGTCGTGGATTGATGCAGGCGTTTCAGGCATTATCACAAACTTTCCAGAACGTATGAATGCCCTTCTCAAAAAGTAAATCTTAAGATGTTTAAACATGCGATTTCTCGTGAATACCTATTGTGTACACCAAATACACAGGAGGTTATTCTCATGACAAAACCATATGTTCGCGAATACACGGATGACGTCAAATTAGTTGAAGATGTAAAAGAACTGCAAAGTCGAGGCGTGGAAGCACGGGACGTGTTTATCTTAACTCATGACGATGACCGGACTGAACGTGTCGCTGAAAAAGCAGACGCCAATACGATCGGATTAAGAGAACAAGGTTTAACTGAATATACAGGAAATATCTTCCGTAAAAAAGGTGACGAACTTCGATCAAAAATGAAAGAGATTGGCCTTTCCGCTCAAGAAGCAGAGATGTACGAAGAAAAAATGGATCACGGCTCCCTCTTCGTATTTGTCACAGACAGCGAGAAAGCCGCTCATTGGGCGACGAGCTGAATTACAAAACTTATTGAATTGAGAAAACCATGGGTGACGACATTTAACACGTCGACCTCATGGTTTTTAATGTTGAATAAGCAATATTCTTTTCTTTAAATAGGACCTTTGAACTAAACTTTATAAATTACATATAGATACAATCTAAATTATGGAATGTTTGCTATAATAACGTAGGATTTTATCTATGGAGGCGTACTATGAAAGGACCAATTTGTATTATTTTATTGCTTACTAGTCTTTTGGTTGGGTGCCAATCGTCTGCGAGTTTTGTTGAGACGAATGGGAATGGGAAGTTCATTTTACCTTATTCTACAGAGGAAGCTAATAAAGAGACGATCGAAACCCAATTAAATCAAAACATTGACAAGATGAATGAAGATTCCGGTGGCTCCACATTAGAATTGGGACGAATTATAGAAACAGCAGATTCTCTAGAAGCTATCCTATTGTTTGATTCTTTTAGTCAATTATCTTCAGAAAATTACTTGCTTCCTTTTTCGGATTTTTCTAGCGTTTATCCGTCTGAAGCTGCTGAGCTACGGGAAAACGCAAAACATGATCTTAACGAGAATTGGCCAGTTATTACGTTTGATAATTTGCAAATTTTACCCGAGACCGTCTCCGTTGAAGGGATTGTAAAATCTGTGATTGGTGGAGAAAAGATTGATGAATCTACTGTCGCACTTGGGGAACAATCTACCGTACTGATCTACGAACCAAAAACCAATGGCGTGCCCTTCTCTCCAATGTGGGCAGCATTTGCCGTCATGCTCTTTTTGGTCATTTTCATCACACTAACGAACAGGTTGTGGCAAAAAAGGAAGGTGGCAAAATGACAAAATACCTATACACCTTCTTTTTACTATTGATTTTAGGTGCTTGTAGTCAAGAATTAGCATCAAAACCTCAAGACGCTAATTTTCAAAGTTTATTAGAACAGGCCGAAGAAGCGATTACAGGGATGGAGTTCGAAAAAGCAAAAAGTCTCTACGACCAAATGTTAACCTACTCAGAAGACGAATTGTCTTATTATGATGGACGAATGAATCTTATAAAAACTCGTCAAGAACAAGCCAGCCTTTTGTTGAATCAATTTTCAAATGAGGAAAGGACAAACCTTAGCCCAGAACAGCTTGCTTCCTTATTAGAGCTTAATCAAACAATTACCTCGTTAAAAGGAACGGTTGATCAATGGCAGACTTCGGCGTTCGAACCTGATATTACGGAAGTGTCAGCGTATTATAAAGAGCTTAATCAATTCGAAGAAGATGTCCAGTTCATGCCATCCCTCCCACTAGAAGATGATGTCGCAGCGATTCGAAAAGAGGCAGATCAATATGTTCGGAACACCTTAATTCAACCCTTAACCAATCAGATATCCGCAGCGATTTCAAAAGAAGATACCGCCGGTGCACATTCTGCTTTGAAAAGCTTGCAAGATATTGAGAAACAACTACCAAGAGTCACAGGCGAAATTTATGAAGCGCAATGGATCGCCTTTGTCCAATACAAAGCGTCCTATTTACTTCAACCAGGGCAAATGTTTCAACGCGAGCAAATTATTTTTGAAAATATGGAGCAAGGAACGATCACATTTCTCGGAGATGGTGTTCATGAAGATACTCGGAAGTTATTCTTTCGTA
This sequence comes from Aureibacillus halotolerans, assembly GCF_004363045.1. Lineage (NCBI taxonomy): Bacteria > Bacillati > Bacillota > Bacilli > Caryophanales > Bacillaceae > Aureibacillus > Aureibacillus halotolerans. Next base: position 279,119 of record NZ_SNYJ01000002.1, on the reverse strand, counting down.
TCGAAGGACCGATTGCGCGCTGGATGGATAAGCTTCCTATAACGGCAAGAGCTACACTTACAAACGGAAAAACGATTCAATCAGGAAACTGGTCTGTTTACCAATTAGAACAAGACAACGCTTTAGCTACAGCAGCGTTTCCATCACCAGAAAACACCCTTGAGCAAGTATCTTTTTCGTGGGCAAACAATGAGCAGCCTTTAAGAGAAGTCGTTGTAAATCCAGTTACACCTAAAACAATGGCACCAGCTGTGAAGCGGTTGTCACAAGATACAACACCGCTTAACGGTAGACTTATTAACTCAGAATATGAGTTGTCATTTTCTTCATTCAAAGCAAGCGATGAAGTTTTAACTATATCAGGTACTGTCCAAGCTAACCAAGATTTGCAAACATCAAAAACCGTCTATGCCAAACTTCCCGGCACTGAACTGACGGCTAAAGGACAGCTTAACATTGATTTAGCTGCTGGAGAAAGTGGCCCTTTCTCTGTTCAATTTACATTCGATCAAACGTTATCCGAACACACAAATTTATTTAAATGGACAGTTGATCAAATGAGCACAACACTTAGCTTGCAGGAGCAGCGAAGCATCTCATTAGTGGAAGAACTATTAGTTGATCAGCCTTGGCTGTCACGAACCGCCTATCAGAAAGAGATCGCCATTAATGCAGCGACAGGGCAATTTTTTTCCGATGTCAATGGCGAACAGTGGTTCAATGCTATTGCGGTATCAAGCGGACCTTCTGGCGACAATCCAACATTTGATATTTTTGCTTCTCCGAATCAAAGAAGCTTCTCGGGCTCAATTGCGGTTAGTGAAGCAACTTCTGGAAAAGGGTATGGCACAAGCCTAATAACGTTTTCTGTAGGTGGCGAGGTGGTTCGACAGATAAGTCTTGATGACATTGTACAATACGGGCCTTTCGAGCTTTCATTAGCAAATTCAAGTGTCATTAATATCACACTTGAACAAATGCCTGGTGCCCAAGGATATCAACAGATTCTGTTTACGAATAGCAAAGTCTCAGAGACAACTGTTGAGCAAGAGGAGTGATTTAAATGAAAAAAAGGAACAAATCGAAGAATAAACCAAACTCAGGACCACCACCAGCCGATGATACGGTTCTCTTAACAGATGAAGATGAAGAAACGTTGAATGAAGTTCACTTTGGAGAACCTGGTGATATTATTCAAGGGCGTTACGTAATTCATCGGACTCTCGGACAAGGAGGCATGGGAAAGGTTTATTTAACGGAGGATGTAAATCAAGCTGGGGTCTTGTATGCTGTAAAGCAGTCGTCCCTCCACCCGGTCCATTACAGATCCTTCGCAGATGAAGCAAAAATGCTTATGCGTTTAGACCATGAAAACTTGCCTAAAATGGTCGACTTCTTTTCAGATGAAAAGAAACAACGTGCTTGGTTAATCATGGAGTATATTGAGGGGCAGTCATTGCTTGAAAGATTTGAAGCAGCGAATAGAAAAATGGAGGAAGAAGATATCGTCCGAATTGCTCTCCAGCTTTGTCATGTGCTCCACTACCTTCATACAGCTACAGGAGAACCAATCATCTACCGAGATCTAAAACCCGGAAACATTATGATTAATCCAGAAGGTCTTGTAAAATTAATCGACTTCGGCATTGCTAGAGAATATAAAGAAGGGCAAAATCAAGACACTGTACAAATTGGGACAGTAGGATTTGCTGCCCCTGAACAATTCGAGGACAAACAATCTGATGTACGTACGGACTTGTTCTCACTTGGTGCAGTGATGTATTACTTAGCAACTGGCGGAAAATATGTTTACGCCAATACTGGTCAAACAAACCTCCTTACCGGATTTGGGTCACCTGAGTTTGTCAGTATCGTCAACCGACTCGTAAGAATGAACCCTAAAGAACGGTATCATAGTGCCACCGCTGTTCAAACTGATCTCAACCTTCTTTATGGCGAACAGGAAACGACGCTACTAGAAGGCTCACATGTAAGCGCATTTCAAAAGACTGCAAAATTAACAAAAAACATGAATGTGACTAGTATTCTATTTGCTCTCCTTTCTACAATGGTAGCTTTTCTAACCTGTTTTGGAATGGTGCAACTATTATCATCATCGACAATACGAAATAGCTGGATGCTTGCGATGCTGAACAGTCTAGAATTTGATGGGCAAACGCAAGCGCTCATGAAAGAACTTGCAGCAGCCTGGCAATTTTCACTTTGGGACGCCATGACCCTACTCCATGGCGGCAATATGACGTTCGATGTGGAAAGCGATGCGTTTAAAGAAGAACTCCAGCTTGGCATACCTGTTCTTTCACTTTTCTTTATCCATGGTCTGATATTATTTGTCATCATGCGCATAGCATTTCTCACTTTGCGGAAACAAGGTCCCGTATTTTTTCAGCAAAAATGGCCTTATTTGCTGCTCTCTAGTGTGACCTATAGCATACTTGTCTCAGGTTATGTCTGGTTATCCCATCCTTCATGGCAATATCGGGATGACGACATTGTCCTTTATATTTCAGCTACAAGCCCTGGCTTACTCTTTCTTGTGAAATGCTTCCTTCTCTTTGCCATAGCAGGTGCGCTCGGCTTAAAAATGCACAAGGATATTAACTGGCCGTTATGGGTTTATGCCTTAGGGCGAAGCAGTAAACGCTTAGGTTTAGGTCTATGTATTGTGGCGGTTGGGTTACTTGTACAGTATTCCTTAACGTCCCCTACTAATCTCTATCAAAGCACCATCGTCTCATGGGGGGAGCTTTTCGAACGAGCAGGCTTAGATCTTTGGTACGTCCTGATGTGGCCAAACTTTTTGTTCCAAGCACTTCTATACGGCATTGGGGCGCCACTTCACGTCACAGGAAGCGGAATGGTTTCCTGGTTAGGCGTTGAGGCACCATTTTCGGCACATATACTAGGAGGCGTCCATTCAGAAGCCTCTGGTCCTTGGATCAGTCAAACGCAAGCCCTTTTCCAACAAACTTGGTTGCCTTACGTTCTCGCTTTTCTTTTCTTGTCCATTCTGTTTCAAATGCGACAATTGCCTTTACGGTTTATTGTTCGGATCGTCATCACATTAACGATAACAGCAATGATTGGCGCTTGGCTGACCGGAATCAATGGTTACGCTGGTGATACTTCCTTTAATTTCGGCGTCCCCATATTGATGTCTGGTCTCGCTACATTTATTGTTTCTATTGTCTTTTTCTCGATAATGTATGGATTAAAACGAGTCCGCCAACAAGCCGCCTCACAGCAAAACGATTCCGTCTCATCTTAACGATGACGAACTGCCCTGCCATTCATACTGGTAGGGCTTTTGTGTAATAGATTGCCGTTTGCAGGTATCCCCTAAGGGAAAAGACTATGAAGGGCACACCTCTTGATAAGGAGCTGGTAGCGTTGAAAGAGTTTGACTACGAATTAGATTATGAGTACCTTGATTTGCGAAAGCAGCCAGAACTGTATACGGTCGGTCGTGGAGAACAAGGCGTTTTAATGATTCAGCCTTACAAAAAGGAAATACTGCCTCATTGGCGCTTTAAAACGCCTGACATTGCGAAACAATCGTCAAAAGCCATTTATGAAATGTTTCTCGCCTACAAGCAAGACAACGATTTTGTTGGGATGGACATGGCGCGCAAGTTTTTGCAAATGGGATATACCCGTGCCAGGCGATACACCAACCATAGAGGCGGGAAGAAATACGCGAAGGATGGATCTGTGCTTCCGTACGATCACGACGATGAAAAGGCAGAAGCAGCGGCAATCTTCAAAGCGACATGGGAAAAGGCAAAGAAGGATAAAACGTATGTCGAAATGAAGAAAAGACACCGGGAGCTTTATGAGAAGGAAGATAAGTGAAGGGTTTATCTACGGCGCTGATTCTTATTACATATGAGGCTTTTTACACCACAATTTGCGTGAAAATATACCATCGATTGCGAATGACTTGACCATGCTTCGTTAGTGATCAGGTCCGTTGGTTCATTTAGCTGTTGTTGGAACTCAGACGTAGAGCCAAGTGTTGCCATTTCCATACTTAGGTTTTCTGTCGGTGAATTCTCATGTGTCCCCATCAAAAAGATGTCATACTCCTCAGCTAAGGTTCCATTGCCCGACTTCCCTTACCATCCATCAATGTCAAATCGAAAATAGAATATATTGGATTACTTCACTTCGCGACGAGTATTAAAGATTTTAAGAAGGAGTGCTTCATACAGAAATGCCTTTCTAAAAAACATGGATGCATTTTTTTCTGGTAAGATAGATGTGTTAGCTATATTTAGGTTTAGGGTACTCTAAGCTTAGACAAAAGGTAGAAAGAATAAATTTAAATTATTCAGATCATTCATCCGAAAGGAAGTTCTTATGAAAAGCATAGATGATTTGCGTTCGTGTGATTCACTAGGTCGCTTTAGCATTCCTAAAAAGCTCAGAGATGAGATTGGAATAAAAGAAGGGGATTTTTTAGAGATAAAACAAATGGGCTTACTTATCGTCATTCAAAAAACAAAAGCACCTGAACATGAAAGCAAAACAAACCTTGCATAATTTTATACATGTATATCTATTCACGCCAATATTTCGTTGCAACTTTACACGGAGAGTTGGGCGTGCTAACATGTTGAGCCAAGCATTTATGCTTGGCTTCTAGGCTTTCTGAGCACGCACATGGCTGCTCCGTGTCAAGCTGTATTACATTGGAAGGTGCAATTACAATACTGTGGTGCATTAACATTTCCTCGGACAACACCAGTTACATAACCTGAAAATCACCGATTCATTCAATTGTAAGAACTTTGCTTAGTCAATGAAGGCACGTTTAATTGTCTGTAATCAGTTAGTTAACTTTCGGATTGTACCCTTAGGAACATAGTACATCCACACTTTTACTTACGTGCGAGAGTTGAGTTACTAATGCAAATATCCCCTACAATTTTAGCGTATCTTCTGCTGTGAAGTTCCAAAAAAGTTCATTGGAAACTGCACTGTTTCCAATGCGAATTTGAAATTCATCTTCCATTGTCGATCTGTATAAAACTTCACCTTCCATTGTCTCACCAGGGGGGATTTCGCCTGTGAAATTATCGATTTCCTCATAAATAGTCCTATTTTCGCTGTATGCAGAATCCTCCTTTGCTCCTATTCCTGAAATAGAAACTTCATCAGCAGGTAACGGTTTATCCGTTTTATTCTCGATAGACACGTCGACGAGAACATACGTAGCATCTTCGTAACCGATTGGCTCTCCGTCTACTGTTTCTGGATAACTTACATTTGAAACCGTAACATCATATTTCCCCAAGGTTGAATGGATTTCACCAGTCTCCCCTAACTCAAGTTGTGTTTCTCCCTCACCTTTTGACAATCCCTCTGATCCATCTTCCGCAGTAACAGCTTCTGACGCTTCATCATCATTCGTACCCTCTTCAACTGTTTCAGCTACATCAGTGGAGGCAGGTTCCGATACAGGTTCTTCTTCTAAAGACTCTTCCCCGCCACCACTGCATGCCGATAGGACGAGCATAACTGATAACGCCGTGCCTGCCATTATTGTTTTCCAATTGATCTGTTTTGCGATTGGCATTTGATACCACTCCTTTGTTTATGAACTAACATGCCTCCATTTACTCTAGCAGCACCTATTCTGCTTCTGCTGTAGTAAAATTCCATAACAATTCATTTGAGTATACTTCAAGACCGATTTGTATCTGGTAATTCTCACCACCTTCAGTAGTTAAGAATGCTAGTTGACCCTGCATTGTTTCTCCAGGTGGAATTTCGCCTTCGAAATTATCTAATTCTGTATAATAATCTCGACTTTCAAAGTTACTTTCATCATCCATATTAATGATCCAAGCTCTTGAGATCTCATATGAATCCAATGGTTGCTCTGACGTATTTTCAAAAGTGACGTCCGCAATTAAGAAGCGTCCTCCTTCGTCCGGTTCTTTATCGTCTATCGTCTCAACAAATTCTACATTTGTAACAGATGCATTATACGTCCCTAATGTTGTTTCCAATTCCCCTGTCTCTCCCAAACTAAGTTCTGTAACACCTTCGCCTCGTGCAGAAAGACCTGTCTCGTCTTCATCAGTAGAGTTTTCAGAGACATCGCCATCATCCGTGCTTTCCTCATCTCCATCGTTTCCTTCAGCCGTTTCATCTACCTCAGTAGAGGCATCTTCCGTTGTACCTGGGTCCGTTGAAAGCTCTTCTTCTGTAGTCTCTTCCCCTCCACCACTACATGCCGATAGCACAAGCATCGCTGATAACGCGGTCCCTGCCATGATTGTTTTCCAGTTGATTTGTTTTACGATTGTCATTTATTTAAACGCTCCTTTTTAGCTTTTCTGTATGTCGCACAAAAAAATTTTTGATGTGGACCTTAATAGCTTAGATATCCAATTTACTATTGCTCATTATTAGGACCCATAAAATTCCAAAGCAATACATTCGAATACGTGCTATGTCCAATTTTAATTTGATATTGTTCTGATGGAAGCTCATAAAAAGCAAGTTCCCCTTGCAAAGATTCCCCCGGCTGTATGTTGCCTTCAAAGTTCTTTACTTCTTCATAGTAGCTTCTGTTTTCCACACGAATATCATCTTTTACATTGATTAACCATGCATCGGCCACTTCCTCAGCATCTATTGGCTCATCAGACATATTTTTAATTTCTAATACTGCAACAATAAATATCCCTTGACCATCTGGTTTCTCGCCATCTAACGTTTTGGGAAATGTGATCTCACTCACAGTGAGCGCGTACGTACCTATAGTAGATTGAACCTCGCCCGTCTCCCCTAGCTCAAGCTCTGTTTCTCCTTCACCTCACGAAAGGTCATCTGAACCTTTTTCTGCATCTGCGCTGTCTGAGTCTGGCGCTTCGTTATCATTCATATCTTCTTCATCGGTTTCATTCACCTCAGTGGAGGCATCTTCGGTTGTCCCAGTGTCCATTACAGGCTCCTCTTCTGGACTGTCTTCCCCTCCACCACTACATGCCGATAGGACAAGGATGGCAAAAAGCGTTGTTCCTACAGCTATACTTTTCCAATTCATTTTTGAAATTGTCATTCTATCTCTCCTACCTTCCAAAGGTCCATTTCTTACATTGAAACACGCTAAGCAGTCTCACGATCTCCAGTGGAATGAAAGCGTCTCTACTGTATGATGATTGTCTATGAAGACGATTCTGGACCATCGACTGTCCATACGAGTAGATTTGAAGTCGCTCTATTCCCTAAGATAATCTTAAATTCACTACTTATGCCTTGTATAGAAAAAACCTCGCCTTCTACTGTTTCACCAGGCGCTATGTCACCTTCGAAATTATTGACTTCCTCAAAATAGGTGACATTCTGCAAAGAAACATCGCTATCTACATTCTTAATCTCTGCTCTTGATACTTCTCCAGCATCCAGTGCATCATCCGACGTGTTTGTGATAGAAACTTTTGCAAGTACATAAACACCGCCTTCTCCTACGTTCTCACCATCTAATACATCAAGATAAGAAACATCACTTATCGTAGCTTCAAATGTCCCCAATGTTGATTGGATTTCACCAATCTCCCCGAGCTCAAGCTCTGTTTCTCCTTTTCCCCATGAAAGTTCATCTGAATTTTCATCACTCTCTGCACTGTCTGAGTCTGGCGCTTCGTTATCATTCGTATCTTCTTCATCGGTTTCATTCACTTCAGTGGAGGCATCTTCTGTTGTTCCTGCTTCGGTTGTGGATTCTTCTTCTGGAACCTCTTCTCCACCACTACATGCCAATAGGACGAGCATGGCTGATAAAGCGGATCCTGCCATAATTGTTTTCCAATTGATCTGTTTTGTAATTGTCATTTAAGAACACTCCTATGTATGTATTTTTGTATTCATCTTTGAGCACCGATTAACCATCATGGTGATTGTCCAACCAATGAATTAGCTTGCATCCTCTGAAATAATCTTGACATCCCTAGTAATAAACAGCTTGGTCATTCAGCCATGTTTTGACTTTCAATATTCCACATTAAGACATTTGAATAAGTATCGTTCCCTATAATGACTTGGTAACCACTTGATTTTGTCGTTGCAAAAATCATTTTTGTGGCAATCTCTTCTCCTGGTGCAAGCTCTTCTTCAGGTACCAGATACTCCTCTTGGTAGTATACATTTTCCATCCTAACATCTGATTCCTCGTTATAGATTGATCCGTCAATAATATCGTATGAGTTTAATGGCTTATCAGATGTATTTTTAAATGTAGCATCTACAATTACCCAAGTTCCCCCTTCACTTGATAGGTCTTCTCCGCCTACATCTTGCTTAAAGATTGGATTTTCGATAGTGACCTCATATGTGCCAAGAAAACTAACTATTTCTCCTGTCTCACCTAGTTCTAACTCTTGTTCTCCTTCGCCTTTAGATAGCTCATCTGTGTTTTCATCACTGCTTGAGTCTATAGTATCTTCATTAGTTTTTTCGTCATCCGAAGTTGCTTCATCAGGTTCTTCTTCAGTTGTTGCATCCTCCGTTGTTCCCGGTTCTGTAGTCACGGGTTCTTCCTCTGGAGCGTCTTCTCCTCCACCACTACATGCCGATAGGACGAGCATGGCTGATAAAGCGGTTCCTGCCATAATTGTTTTCCAATTGATTTGTTTTGCGATTGTCATTTGATGTCACTCCTTTGTTTTTGTGAACAATGCTTTCCAAAATGAACGTTCTTGTGCTTTTTTTGCTGGTCTGACGATCACTACTGTTACGTTGTCCTTCGTGTCTCGTTGTTCCGCCTGGACAGCCAATCGTCGGCTTGCTTCCTGTACATCTTCATACACACGACTGAAACGCATAAGCTCTTCAATTTCGCTTTCTGGAAACTGCGTATAAAAACCATCACTGCACAGGAGAAACAGTTGATCCGACTCGATTTTTCCGTCCCGATGATACGTTTGGCAGCCATATTCGATTCCAAGACATGCGAGAAGAACATTCCGTTTTGGGTGAACCCTTGCTTCCTCTTTTGAGAGACGACCTTCCTTCATTTGCTTCGCCACCCAAGAATGATCCTCCGTCACAAGCGTTACTTGTGGAGCATGCGTGTGTAACGGCATCGTTGTATCATCTGTAAACTCATGCGCCCGTGCCTCTTGGACGTCATCGGACAAGCTGTAAATGCGGCTATCGCCAATATGCCTAATGACATAGTGGTCTCTATGAAGAAACAAAATGGAGACGGTGCTTCCGGCTTTCTTGCCATTCGCGCTCCATTCTAACAGGGTGTTATTAAGTTTTTGCATCATTTGATCCAAACTGCGACTGATGTGACTGTTGGGATGACTCAAGCCCAACAACGTTGGGGCTTCTTCAACGGCCCATTGGTTCACTGCTTTGACAACGAGCTCACTTGCCTCGTCGCCCGCACGATAGCCCCCCATGCCATCCGCAACAACGGCAACTGTATATGGGTCACCACGCTTGTTCGCAAAAGTCTTTGCGAACCCGTTGTCCTCATTAATGTCCTTATGAGGCCCTTCTACAGAGGTGACGCCGATATCCCATTGCCTGCTCCTCATGCGGAAGCATCCTGTTCAAATGTATATTGAACTTTTGCGAACCCGATGACGTCTTTGCTGGAGAGACTGTACACTTTATAAGGGACCATCTTCTCCCCATTTAATGTTGTACCATTTAGTGAGCCTAAATCTTTCACACCAAATTCATCGTCGACTCTATGTTTTTTGTCTTTTCATACAATCACTTACATATGTAAAAAGGATATGTAAAAATTCACCTATAACCAAATAACCAACTATATTTCAAATGATTGGCTTTCAAACATCGTTTTATATTAAGCAGGAGATATTGCTCGTCTCCTGCCCTTTTTACTCTCATTGTTCTAGTGCTTCCACATTCCAAAGCAATACGTTGGAATAAGAATTGCTTCCAATTCGTGCTTGTGTACTCGGTTTCAAAGGCAAATTCGCCTTTCATTGTATCGCTTGGCGCAATTTCACCTTCAAAAAGCTCAACTTCCTTGTACGTCGTATAATTTCTCAGTGGTGGTCCTGCCGCCTCCCAGGTCAGTTACCTAGGAAAGTGTGATATTTCAGCATTTAATGGCTGGCCAGAGGTATTTTCAATTGCTGCGCTTGCAACGACATAAAGACCATCACTATATTCTGGTTCCATATCATCTAATGTCTCTGGAAAAGTGTCCTCACTAACCGTGACGTTAAATGTACCTAAAGTGGATTGTACTTCACCGGTGTCTCCAATTTCTAGTTCTGTCGTCCCTTCACCTTTAGAAACGTCTCTTGCGCCACCTTTACTGTTATCATCTGTGTCTCCAGTATCCGTTTCTTCTTCGCTTGCATCGTCCGTTGTTGGCTCATCTGTACCTTGATTGGTATCAGTTGTCGTATCCTCCGACTGGGTTGAATCATCATTTGCACCATCGATGGTTGGTGCGTTATTGCCCTCATCGCTACATGCCGATAATACCAAAATAGCGGATAACGCCACACCTGTCGTAAATGTTTTCCAGTTAATCTGTTTTGTGATTGTCATGAGATGTCACTACATTTTTGAATTCCCTACTTTTATGGACTTACGAAAAAATTATGGAGCTATCGTATTCTTAAATAGGTAAAAGGAAATGAATTAAGGCAGAAGCTATTGTTCATCTCCTATCACTTTTATTTATTGAGATTGTTTTGTTTCCTTTCAAAGTAATACGTCGGAATACGAGTCATTCATAATCTGGAAATAAAAATGATCCATGATTCAAGTCGAAGTAAAAGCATAGTTTCCTTTAACAGGTCAATAGGCGTTAATGTTGTTATTCTGCGTTAGGTCCCTCGAAATTCCAAAAAAGCTCATTTGAGACTGCACTGTTTCCAAATCGAATTTGAAATTCATCTTCCATTGTCGATCTGAATAATACCTCACCCTCCATTGTTTCACCTGGTGGAATTTCTCCTGTGAAGTTTTCGATTTCCTCATAAATAGTTCTATTTTCACTGTATGCAGCATCATCCTTTGATCCTATTCCAGAAATAGAGACTTCCTCAGCAGGCAATGCATTTTCTGTTTTATTGTTAATAGAAACATCGACTAGAACATAAGTGGCATCTTCATAGCCGATAGGCTCACCATCTACTGTTTCTGGGTAACTAACATTTGAAACCGTAATATCATACTTACCCAAGGTCGAATGGATCTCACCAGTTTCTCCGAGCTCAAGTTGCGTTTCTCCTTCTCCCCATGAAAGTTCATCAGAACTTTCATCAGCGTCTCCACTGTCTGAATCTGGCGTCTCGTTATCATCTGTACCTGCTTCATCTGTATCATCCACCTCGGTAGAGGCATCTTCCGTAGTCCCTGGTTCGGATGTAGGCTCTTCCTCTGGAGCCTCTTCTCCTCCACCACTACATGCCGATAGGACGAGCATAGCTGATAACGCTGTTCCTGCCATGATTGTTTTCCAATTGATTTGTTTTGCGATTGTCATTTGATGTCACTCCTTTGTTTTTGTGAACAATGCTTTCCAAAATGAACTTCCTTGTGCTTTTTTTGCTGGTCTGACGATCACTACTGTCACGTTGTCCTTCGTGTCTCGTTGTTCCGCCTGGACAGCTAATCGTCGGCTTGCTTCCTGCACATCTTCATACACACGACTAAAACGCATGAGCTCTTCTATTTCGCTTTCTGGAAACTGCGTATAAAAACCATCACTGCACAGGAGAAACAGTTGATCCGACTCGATTTTTCCGTCCCGATGATACGTTTGGCAGCCATATTCGATTCCAAGACATGCGAGAAGAACATTCCGTTTTGGGTGAACCCTTGCTTCCTCTTTTGAGAGACGACCTTCCTTCATTTGCTTCGCCACCCAAGAATGATCCTCCGTCACAAGCGTTACTTGTGGAGCATGCGCGTGTAACGGCATCGTTGTATCATCTGTAAACTCATGCGACACTGAACCTTGGACATCATCGGACAAGCTATATATGCGACTATCTCCAATATGCCTAATGACGTAGTGGTCTCCGTGAAGAAACAAGATCGAGACGGTGCTTCCCGCTTTCTTGCCATTCGCGCTCCAGTCCAGCAGAGTGTCATTAAGTTTTTGCATCTTTTGGTCTAAACTGCGACTGATATGACTGTACGGATGGCTCAACCCCAGCAACGTTGGCGCTTCCTCTGCTGCCCATTGATGGACTGCATTTACAACGAGCTCACTTGCCTCGTCGCCTGCACGATAGCCCCCCATGCCATCCGCAACAACGGCAACTGTATATGGATCACCACCTTTGTTCGCGAAAACCTTGGCGAACCCGCTGTCCTCATTAATATCTTTGTGAGGTCCCTCTACAGAGGTGACACCGATATCCCATTGCCTGTTCTTCATGCGGAAGCATCCTGTTCAAATGTATAGTGCACCTTGGCAAAACCAATGACATCCTTGTTGGATAGACTGTACACTTTATACGGGACCATCTTCTCTCCATTTAATGTTGTACCATTTAGTGAGCCTAAATCTTTCACACCAAATTCATTGATATATGAAAAAGTATATTTGAAATGATTGGCTTTCATAAAGTTAGAAATAAAAGGCAGGAGGATTTAATGTCTCCTGCCACTTTTATTTACTGTGCTTGTTCTGGTGCTTCAACATTCCAAAGCAAGACGTTGGAATACGATTCATTCCCAATTTGGAACTGATAGTTGCTTGTGTAGCCAGCTTCGAAGGCAAATTCGCCCTCCATCGTTTCACTTGGTGCGATTTCACCTTCAAAGTTCTGAACTTCCTCGAACGTCCCGTAATTTTCAGTGGAAGTTTCACTATCTAAGTTATTTAACCAGGTAAATGCGATATCTTCAGCATTTATTGGTTGGCCAGAGGTATTATCAACTGTTGCACTTACAACGACATACAGACCGTCACTAAACTCAGGTTCCATATCATCTAATGTCTCAGGAAAAGTGACTTCAGTTACAGTGACGTTAAATGTACCTAACGTTGATTGTACTTCACCGGTGTCACCAATTTCTAATTCGGACGTCCCTTCTCCTTTTGAAATGTCTCCTGCGCCACCTTTACTGCTATCATCTGTGTCTTCAGTATCTGCTTCTTCCCCACTTGCATCGTCCGTTGTTGGATCATCTGTACCTTCATTTGCATCAGTCGTCGTATCCTCTGACAGGGTTGTATTATCAGTTGGTGTATTGTTGCTCTCATCGCTACATGCCGATAACACCAAGATAGCGGTTAATGCCACACCTGTTATAATTGTTTTCCAATTAATTCTTTTTACGATTGTCATGAGATGTCATTCCTTTGTTATTGAAGAATTAGAACCATTATTTTAGATACGCTCATGACTGAATGGCGTTATGTTATGTATCTGCAATCTAGCAGAATAAACTAAATTCCCCTATCTAGCTATAAGTAAAGCAGGAGGTACCACCCCCTGCTTCTTAATAAGTATTGCCTTGAGAATTTATATATTCAAGAGAAGTCTTTTTGCGTGGGCTTAAATTATTCTTATCTAGCCAATACCCACGATGAACTATATATTTACAGAAATATATTTAGTTTGCTTGTCATTTAATTAGCTTCTGGACCATCTACTGTCCATACGAGTAAATTTGAAGTAGCTCTATTTCCTAAGATAATTTTAAATTCACTACTTGTGTCTTGTATAGAAACGATCTCGCCTTCTACTGTTTCCCCAGGCGCTATTTCTCCTTCGAAATTATTGACTTCTTCAAAATAGGTGACATTCTGTAAAGAAACGTCGCTATCTACATTCTTAATCTCTGCTCTTGATACTTCTCCAGAGTCTAGTGCATCATCCGACGTATTTGTAATAGATATTTCAGCCAGTACATATACACCGCCTTCTCCTACGTTCTCACCATCTAATGTATCAACATAAGAAACATCACTTATCGTAGCGTCAAATGTCCCCAAAGTTGAATGAATCTCACCAGTCTCCCCAAGCTCAAGCTCTGTTTCTCCTTCTCCCCATGAAAGTTCATCTGAACTTTCATCAGCCTCTGCGGTGTCTGAATCTGGCGTCTCAGTATCACCTGTTGCTGCTTCATCGCTTTCATCCACCTCGGTAGATGCATCTTCCGTTGTCCCTGGTTCGGTAGTAGGCTCTTCTTCTGGAGATTCTTCCCCTCCACCACTACATGCTGATAGGACAAGCATCGCTGATAAAGCTGTCCCTGCCATGATTGTTTTCCAGTTGATTTGTTTTGCGATTGTCATTTAATGTCACTCCTTTGTTTTTGTGAACAATGCTTTCCAAAATGAACTTTCTTGTGTTTTTTTTGCTGGTCTGACGATCACTACCGTCACGTTGTCCTTCGTGTCTCGTTGTTCGGCCTGAACAGCCAAACGTCGGCTCGCTTCCTGCACATCTTCATACACACGACTAAAACGCATAAGCTCCTCAATTTCCCTTTCAGGAAACTGCGTGTAAAATCCGTCACTGCACAGGAGAAACAGTTGACCCTTTTCGATCTTTCCATCGCGATGATATGTTTGGCAGCCATATTCGATCCCAAGACATGCGAGAAGAACATTCCGTTTTGGGTGAACCCGTGCTTCCTCTTTAGAGAGACGACCTTCCTTCATTTGCTTTGCCACCCACGAGTGATCCTCCGTCACAAGCATTACTTGTGGAGCATTTGCCTGTAACGGCATCGTTGTGTCGCCTGTAAACTCCTGCTCCCGTGTCTCTTGGACATCATCGGACAAGCTATAAATGCGACTATCCCCAATATGCCTGATAACATAATGGTCTCTATGCAAAAACAAGATCGAGACGGTGCTTCCCGCTTTCTTGCCACCCGCACTCCAGTCCAGCAGGGTGTCATTAAGTTTTTGCATCTTTTGGTCTAAACTGCGACTGATATGACTGTACGGATGGCTCATTCCCAGCAACGTTGGCGCTTCCTCTACTGCCCATTGATGGACTGCATTTACAACGAGCTCACTTGCCTCGTCGCCTGCACGATAGCCCCCCATACCATCCGCGACAACGGCAACTGTATATGGATCACCACCTTTGTTCGCGAAAACCTTGGCGAACCCGCTGTCCTCATTAATGTCTTTGTGAGGTCCCTCTACAGAGGTGACACCGATATCCCATTGCTTGTTCTTCATGCGGAAGCATCCTGTTCAAATGTATATTGCACCTTGGCGAAACCAATGACATCCTTGTTGGATAGACTGTACACTTTATACGGGACCATCTTCTCTCCATTTAGAGTAGTACCATTTAAAGAACCTAAGTCTTTAACGCCAAATTCATCGTCGACTCGAATGATTTCAAAATGGGCACGAGATATTCCATCAGCCTGCTCCACATAATCGGCGGAATCTTCACTACGACCTACGATAAAATTCGATGAGTGTATGTGAATTTTGTCTTTGTTTCCATTTTGATCCTTGATTAAATAAGCAGGTGCCTGTTCAGTGACAGGCGCATCTTGACGATTGTCCTGGCCAAGTAGTGTTGTTTGGTCAGGTTTATTTTGCAGTAAAGTCGTTTGGTGATTTAACTGCTGATAGTGCTGCTGTTCTTTGTCTACCGCTGCGGCAGATGCACTAGAGGCTGGCGCAGGTACATCTAAAGCAGCTTGGGGAGCAGCTGCCGCTGGTTGAGCATTTCCGACAGAACTCATTGCCGTAGGCGCGTTAGGTTGAACAGATTGCTTTGGCGCAGGCGTCTGTTTAGGAGCGGGTGTTGGTCCCTTCTTTTTTGATTCTGTACTACCTGTTTGTGTCTTTATAGGCTTGCTATTACCACCAGGCTTTAAAAGCTCTGAGATTGGACGACCAAAACGCCACACCTTTACATAGATGAGAGTTGCCGCCAAAATCATGACAGTGATGCCAAAACTAATATAAAGTTGGCCTTCAGAGCTATTGTCAAAATACATTTTCCAAGAGAGTGCAAGTAAGAAGAAAGCAATAACGCCCATTACAGTGATTTCACGCTGTGTTAGTTTAGGCAAAGGTTCTGCTTTTTCCACCTGCTCAGAAACTGGGGTTTGCGCTTTTTGAGACGTTTTTTTAGACGTTGTCGTTTTATTTGCTGACGTACCTGCTGGTTTATTAGGCAACTTTGCAATGGGCGGTGGTGCTTTTACTTGCTTTTGTTCAATTGGGACATGTGCCTCGTCCGTATGTTCTTGCCCTTCGACCTCATCATAAGCGTACTCCTCGTTGGGTACTTGCTTATATCCTTTGGAGGATTGTTCTACCAGTGATTGCAGTGTCTTCCTTAACTCCTGCACACTTAAAGACGGGGCATTCACAATCTGCAATATTTTTTGATAGCCACTTCCGTGCATCTCATCAACTGAACCGACAAGTGCGGTCGCAAGAGCTTTGAGCTTTTCATTCAATCCAATCGTTTGGGGTCTTTCCTTTACAGGCACGTAAATCAAATGAATATCAAAAAGCTCTTTCCCAATAAAAATAAAGTTTTCATCCAAAATGTATTTTTGCTCTCGAAGCATATAATCCTTGCTTTCATCAAGGGTTTTTACGATTAAGAGCAAGAATTGATACAAGTCCTTCATCTGAATAGGACGATCTTTAATGTACGTATGTAGAGGCTGCATTGAGGTCACATTGTACATAAGGCGTACGTTAAAATCCATTTCCTCCGCATCCATCACAGCAACATATGGGATTCGATTTGATCGCAGCATATTCAATTCGACCTGTGCAAGCTCGTCGCTATGGATCGCTGTTTCATCCTTTGTCAGTTCAAGGTAGTGCCCGTTTTGTTCAATAAAATCATAGTGATAACCTTCCACTTTCGCTTTCATATGAAGCCTCCTTTCAAAGGGCAATTGTGCCTAATGTGAATGTAATAACTGCAGCTGGTAGTACAGCGTACATAAAGGGGAAGCGCAGTTGTTTTTTTCCTGATTGAGACTCTGTATGATGGACGCCGGGAATCTTCTGTCCCCAAGTTGTAAACCGTTTAATTTTCATAAAACGTAAACCAACAACAATGAGACCAATGATTCCAGAGAAAATGACAGCGTAAATCAACAGAGTCAACACAAAGCTGGCTCCACCAATTGCACCTAAAGCAGCAAACAATTTTACATCTCCTGCACCCAACGCCTTAAACACATAGAGAAACATCGTTGGCAAAATTCCAGCTAAAAAGCCTGCACCTGCAAACAATACCCCATCCATTCCGTTTAGACCATGGTACAACAGTCCTAAAATCAAGCTTATGACTATAAGCCAATTTGGTATTTTCGATGTACGAAGGTCGGTAACAAAAGCGATCAAGAGCACAACAATCGTAAAATATTCATAGAGAGCCAACGTGTTTCCTCCTTAAGCACCTGTCCAGACACGTTCAAAGCCTTTCTTTTTCAATAAGATCGTTTCATCGATAAACGGTAGTGGCAAAGGAAGCTCATAAGTGACTTCGATCGATAAATAGGAATCTGCCCCTCCGTTCATCCCAGGCAGTTCTACCTTAATGTCTTTAATGCCTTCTTCAGGCATAACACCTTCATCAAGGTAATGCTTAACGAGCGATTGAGCTGGGCCTTCTACGGCTCCTTCTATAAAGCCTCTCAGATCAAATCCATCTATATAATCACTCAGAGCTTTTTGCGCCATGTCACTCATCATGCCTTGTACATCAAATTCGTTAGTGGATAGGTTATAATAGTCTTCAAAGCTGCCTAATTCTCCACTTATTGCTCCTGATGCAGCCCCAGCAAGCTGTTGCACAGGGTAAATATGTGTGGCTACCTGTTTTGTGCCTTCAGAGACGGCATGTTGTAATGCAGCTTCAGCAGCTGCAATCTTAAGAATGCCTACAAGGAAAAGCAGGAACATGAGGAACAATGGCATGACGATGGATGCCTCAAGGGAGATGCTTCCTTCTTTATTTTTTAAAAAACGTCTCATACCACACCTCCCTTTTTAATATGAGAACACCGCTTCTTTTTTAATCGTTAGTTCATTTCCATTTACCTCTCCAGGAAGCATCCCAGCAGTATCTAAAAGTTTTGCCACCCCGGGTAGGAACCAAAGCTTGACCGTTACTTCAGCTTCCCCTTGAATATACGTTGGCCGTTCAGTTAAGTCTGAAGATGTTTTGTCCTCAAGCATTGTTTTGATACGATCTAGTTTAGATTGTTTATCTGGTGTTAATAGCAAAAATAAACGTAAATAATCTGTGTAATTAAAGTTTATCCCTTTTGTCAAATCATCAGATATCAGTGGCACCTGGTTTCTTTCCCTCTGAGAATCGCTCGTTAATGCTGTGAGGTCTTCTGTTGCCCAGTATAAGGCATAACTAATTGCTAAAATAGCTACAATTATAGGGTGGCCACCTGTCCTTACTGACTTTTGAGTAAAAGCATCAATCAATCTCAATGCAAAACGCAACATAAACAAATTACTTATCATGGATGCATAATTCGCACCTGCGATGTGATGTCCGTAGATCATGTATTCGATTTCTTTGTTTTCGAACAAATAGCTTTCATGATTTGTTATTACATAAGGTTCAGAACTTGTAAATCTTGTCATAATATACTCATTGATATAAAGCTCATCACGGGCAGAGACAAGCAAGTTCGAAAGCTCGTTCATGATTGTATCGATAAATCCCATCATCTCAGCTGCTTTTCCAATACTGCCTTCTGCTTCCAAATGCTCTGCAATATCGCTATTGTAGCTACCATACTTTTGTAGAATTATATTTAATGCGTCGTATTGCTCTTGATCGGCTAGCGCTGCATCAGCCACAGCAAAGGCTTGGTCTAATTGTTCATTGGTAAGTTTGGCATTATCGTCGGCTTCGCCTTGTGCTGCTTCCTCTTCTCCGCCTCGCTTTCTCCAATCTTCCTGGATATAGTCCAGAGCTTCCTGAATGGATTGTAAAGAGGTTTCAGCGTCAGTTTGCAGACTAGTTCCATTAGCGATTTCTGTTCCAGCATTCTCTAATTCACTTTGACTCGTAAATTCTCCGGCATACACATTTAATCGCATTGCCAATTGCTCAGCATCACCTAACGCTTTTAGCAATTTATCTTCCAATGTATCAAGCTCATCTTCGTAAATGAGCTCTTCCCAATTCTGTTCTGCGATGTCACCGGTTGTTTGGTTTAATTCACTACTCGGGCTGTTTTCACCTTGATGTTCACGTACATTCTCATACGCTTCACCAGTCCCGCTGTTCGCATACTTTCTTTCATAGTCTTCAATCTTTTTTTTAATAGCTGTGTCTGATTCCACAGCCTCACCATGTAGTCTTCCTGCATTTTTAAGATGCGTAACGATTTGTGCTTGTTTTTCTTCAGCATCTGACATTACACTTTTGCTTGTTTCATAGTAATTCTTTGCTTGTTCCCTTAAACGCTCTGCCTCATCTCTCAGGTCACCTGCGCGTTCTTGATCTTCTTCGTCTCCTCCATCAAGTCTATCTGCTTCATCCTCTGCCTCATCAGCATCTTCAAGTGCTTGAATAAAATCATCATGTAAATCTATGATTCCTTTAATTGATTTTACGCTTGACAGAGTACTCCCTTGCATATTTTTCGTTCCTGCTTCTTGTTCCTCTGCTAAAGCTAATGCCAATTTAAGTTCGGCTTCTACGCTTGCTAAGCTTATCTCACGATTATCGTAATCTGGGGCGATTTCTTCAGTAATATCAATAAACTTATTTGCTTCTTCCGCTGCATCAGCGACCACAGTGAATTTATCAATGATGGAGAGCGTGAATTCAATCGGCGCACGATATTTCATTTCTTCAAGAATCTGTCTTTCAAATACTTCATCTCTTGCCAGTTCTCGATTTTCGCCAAGTTCTACCTGCGCAACATCAACTGTTGGCGAAACTAGCTTAAACACTCCATCACCGTTGATTTCTTCTCCTAAGTTTTCACGGACAACTTTCTCAAAGATTTCCTGGGCAGTTTCATCACCTTCTGTGTAGCTATACATGCCGAAGCCTTGTAACCCTCCGTCATAAGAGGATGCCACCGAACGAACCCCTGTTTTCACCGCATTCTCTGCCATTTGATCGGCTACCATAATTCTGGCATAGTCAATTAAAACGGCATGAAACACAAACACTAAGAGAATAATAAGTAATAAAAAAATCGTTACTGAGCCTCGTTCATACTCCTCATTACGTTTACGCCACAGAGGTCTCACCTCCTTGCTTTCGGTGAAGACTATTTCTTATTTTTGTTTATAATTGATTTTGCACGATCTAAACTAATCACGGAGTTTCCACTACTTATATAAGAAGCGAGTCTTTGAGCATAGCTTGCCATCAAATCTGCCGTTCGCATAAATTCAACCGGATCAGCAATGGAAGCACTTGCTTCGGCTTGGATATTCCCTCCAAGTAAGTCTCCCATCACCTCAGGCATACGCAATGTCTTTTCCAAGGTGACTGTGACTTTTTTTTCGTACAAGTGATTGCTGTATGAAATTGTGCCTGTCGCACCGTCTGGAAAAACAGTTGTTGCATGTTTACCAAGTTTCGTTTGAATTAATTCTCCTTCTGCACCTGTACTTCCAATCGCAATCTCCGTGTTTCCTCCATCTCCAAGGGCATCAAACAGTAACTCTAACACTTGATCGCTCGTCAATCGCCAGTACAAGTTATCATATTCTCCAATTTCGAACTCTCCTGTTTTGGCATCTTTGTTGCTGTTGTCCCAAATATAGGCGACTCGCTCTGCAGCAACAGATGCGCGTTGGTAAAGGACGACGCGTTCATAAATATAAAGAGACATGATTAACATACAGAGGATGGATAAGAAAATGATTGGAAATACGAGAGAAGCCTCGAGCGTGAAGCTCCCCTCATTGTTTCGCCAAATGGATAATTTTCGTTTTCGCGACATGTTCATGCGCTCAAATCCTTTTCAACGTTTTCAGAGGCTTATTCGCCTCCTCCGCCTCCACCTTCTATTATGCTATCAATTTGACCTGTGTTAGCATCGATGATTGACCTAACCCATTGTTCCAGTTGAGTTCGGAACATCACTGCCACCGCAATTAACACTGCAATGATTAATAAAATTTCCAATGTTCCTAAGCCTTCTTCATCATTCCAAAAGTTTTTTACAGCTGTCCATGCATTTTTCATTTTACTTCCTCCTTAAATTTACATGATTGATAATGCGGGGTAAGCAACGATAACGAGAATGGCGACGAAAATAAAAATCATTGGGAATACTAACTTCGAGGAGGCTTGTTCCCCTCGTTGCCTAGCAATGTTTTTGCGCTTTTCCCAAAGCTCACGTGCCAGTTCTCTTAAAGCAACGACAAAGTCGCTGCCCCCGCGACGATAGTTTAGAAGCACTGTTGTCGTGAAGACAGACACTTCCTGAATTGCACAGTTCTTACTAAATTGCTCGAGCGCCTGGGTAAAGGGCTCGTTGTTTCTTATACGAATAACCGTGTCTTTAAGTTCCACATATAAGGCATTTTTTTCATCTTTATTTTGTTCAACACAATGCACCATCGCTTTTTGCACAGTCTCCCCTGCATTGACAAGAAGCGTTACTTTGTTTACAAACTCCGGGAGCGAGAGCACGATTTCTTCTTCACGCTTTTTAATCTGATCACCAATACGTTTAATCATCAGTGGTGGGACAATACAGGCAAAGAATAAGCCAAAGCCAAACAGGACATGATCCCCCTCATTCACCGCTGCAAGGAGCGTGAACATGAAAAAGATAACGAGGGAAAAGGAAGCCAACTGTGCTAAGGTCATGCGGGTAAAGTCCAAGGCTTGCCGATTCCCGTAAAGACGAATAATCTTTTGGTGTAGCTGTGTAACCTGGTGCGGAAACCGCTCCATAAACTTGATTTTTTCGATGATGAGTAGAGCCATCGGCGCCATAAACGTAAGCTGAAAATCCTTCTCGTATTCTTTTACAAACCCACCGTATTTCTTTTTCGCCTTACTAGAGAATAAAAGGTACAAAAGCAACAAAAAGAGGACAACGCCTAAATAAATGTACATACGCTACACCTTGATATTCATTATTTTTTGCGAGAGCCAGTAACTAAACACGAGCACACCAATGGCAAGCGTCATAATAAAGGGCCCACCACCTGGAAACTCATACAGTGGAGCCATATAATCGGGCGAACCTAACGACAATGCCGTAATCATTATAAATGGTGCCACGTTTAAGATCCGCGACTCTAACCGTTTCTGTGATACAACGACCGTAATTTCCTGTTGGATATCTAGCTTATCGCCAATAATGGTTGATGTTCTTCGTACAACTTCGACTAGGTCTCCACCAGTTCGTTTACATGTTGTAATAACATCAGAAAAGTTTTGGATATCGTCAATGTCAGAACGAACAGCAAAATTTTCTACAGCACGTTCAATTGGCGTCCCATTTTCCACCTTTCGATTGATGAGCTCAAATTCACGAATGATATATGTACGTTCATCTGGGTATAAGAGCTTCAAATCGATAACGACCTCTCGAAAGGCGTTTTCAAGCGATTTCCCAGCAGCAAGTGAAGAAGAGAGTGAATAGAGCGCCTGCTTAAACTGTAGACTCAACTCTTCTTTTCGCTTTACGATCAACTGGGCACGGCGGAACTTTGGTGAAAAAAACGTAATCCCGGATAAGAGAATTCCAACAATGGCATTTTGATAAAAGACAATGCCAATTAAAAAGAACAAACCTGCAACGGCAATGATCGTTGTTAGCCACTCTGCCTTTGACAACTGATATTCCGCATAATTTGTTTCATATTGCGTTAGTGGACCTCTTTTTTTTGTTGGTTCTTTCTTTTTTGTCTTTTTCGGTTTCTCAGCTTCTTCAGCTTTAGGCTTCTTTCCAAACAATTGCTTTTTCTCTTTTGGTGCAACCTCTTCTTCTGGTTGTTCCTCTGATTTCTTCTTTTTGCGATCCGCAATTGCGAATAAAAGCATAATAATGACGCCGGCAACGAGCGCAAGAATGAGCACATCCATGAGACAACCTCCTTACGACGTCAGCTTCGTCACATCGGGCACAGGAATACCGGCCGCTTTGAGACGGAGGGTTTGTTGGAGCTGATTGCCCGTGGGTTGAAGATCACCGATTATTTTTCCATCATCGGTTTCACGCTCTTCAACGAATTCAAACAATGGATTCATTTGATATTCCCCATCCACTACATCCAGCATCTCACTGACTGCTACCACCTTACGAGTCTTATCTCGAAGCCTGGACAAGTGAATCATAATATTGACGGCTGAGGAAATTTGCTGACGAATGACTTCCACTGGAAGCGAAGCACCGGAGAGAACCATTGTTTCAAGTCGACTGAGCATATCCTTTGTGGAGTTTGCGTGGCCAGTGGATAAGGACCCATCATGTCCAGTGTTCATCGCTTGGAGCATGTCAAGGGCTTCCGAGCCACGAACCTCACCAACGATAATTCGGTTTGGTCTCATCCGGAGAGAAGCACGAATTAAATCACGAATCGTTACTTCCCCTTTGCCTTCTGTGTTCGCATTTCTCGTTTCTAGGGCAACGAGGTTTGGTACATTACGAATCTGAAGCTCCGCGGAATCCTCAATGGTAATAATCCGTTCATCTTGTGGAATAAAGTTTGACAATACGTTTAGGAAGGTTGTTTTCCCTGAACCCGTTCCACCAGAGATGAACACATTGTATTTCGCTTTGACGAGATCTTCTAAGAACGATGCCACCGGAGCCGATAAAGCTCTCCATTTAATTAAATCCTCAACCCCTACTGGCTTTTCGGGGAATTTACGTATCGTCATCGTCGGTCCTTTTAAAGCAATGGGCGGAAGAACAACGTTTACCCGCGAACCATCCTGTAGCCTAGCATCGACAATAGGTGACGACTCGTTGACAATTCTGTTTACCCGCGAAACGATGCTCTGAATAATGTCTTCCAATCTAGCACGGGATGGAAACTGCACATCCGTCTGGATCGTTTGACCAGCTCGCTCAATAAAGACTTCGTTGTGACTATTGATCATTATCTCTGTCACCGATGGATCATCTAGCAATGGCTGAAGTGCATCCAACCCACGAAAGGACGAAAAGACAGCGTCGACAAGTTGTTGCTTTTGTGTTGCTGTGAAGCGTTGATCTCTTGAGTAGGCAAAAATGATCTCCTCGATCTTTGCTTCTAATTCCTCATCTGAGGTTGATCCGGTAAGATCAAGATCTTCCATAACCTCGTCTTTCATTTGCTTTACGAGTGAGATGTCCTTCATCCGGAAGCCACCTTGTCATTGCTTCGCACCGTGGTCATCAGTTTAAACAACTCGCGCACCTGATCCATAAACAAAGCTGAATTATAGAGCTGTTCTGCTTCAGTAACCAATTTCCATTCCGGAACATATGGGAATCTTGCTTGAATGTCAATTCCATAAGGTTCAAAAGCATCAATGTCTTCTCCGAGGAACTTGTTAATAATAAAACCGATTTTGCGGTCTATCCCTGGATCCTCTGTTAATACTTGTACTTCTTCTAGGAACTGTTTCGTTTTTTCATAGCTTCGAATATCGTTTGTCAGAACCTGCAAGATGTAATGACTCTTTTTAAATGCGCCAACCATTCGATCCTGTAAAGATCCATCGCCATCAATAATGACAAAATCAAATTGTTCTGATGCTAAAATGGCATCTATAAACACTTCGGTGTCTTTTGCGGTCAATTCACGAATATCTGACCCCTGATCAGCAAGCTGAAAGAAGTGAACGCCTGTCGCATCATCTGTAACAACATAATTTTCGAAGGATTCATCTAATAACTCTGGCTTGGCTTTGGCATAATAAAACACTGGTGATGAATCAATATCTTCGTCTGACTGGAAAAACATTTTTGTCAGATGGAATTCTTCTAGGCTGAGATACAACACATCATATTGCTGGGAAGCCATTGTTGATGCTAGCAAAACGGCCAGCGTAGACTTTCCAGTACCACCACTTGCCGATGCCACAGTGAGAACTTGTGTCTTCCCTTCCCCTGTCATTGCACCTGCAATCGGACGGTTCCTTGCGTAATATTGATTAACAAGTTTTCTGAACATTTGCGGCAATGGTTGATACTTGAAAATGGTATTTTCATCTGGCTGATCAGAAAGTACCGCATGGTAACGAATGTTTTTCTCGAGAAGCTCGTCGTCAATGTGAATATCAGAGGACGACAATACGACATCGGTTTTTGTTCTTGATGTAAGATACGCCGCTAGTCTCTCTTCATTTGAGAAAAATTTGACTTGATAACGCTTATACTCCTCAGAGGATCGTAAAAATTGACCAATCGATTGCAAATATTCTTGATCAGAATCTGCGATTGCAAGCGTGAGGCTACGTTTCACTTCCATTTCCTTCACTTCCTAGAACATTAAGTTTTTTATTTCAATAGACCGCCAACAATTAAAATGATGCCAATAGCAAACAGTGCTAATGAAATTCGTTGGTATTTTACAGCTTCCACTGTGCTCATCTCCATATTTTACATGTTTTAACTCATTGCCCATTGTAGCGAAACTCTTGTTTTTTTTCACGTTTAAATTGTATGACGAAAATGACAGGAGCAAGGACAAAAGTCTCGGAAGATGTTACATTCCATGTAAATTCACCGCTTTCATTCCATTATTTTCATATGTTCATCCACTAAAGACCTACCCTTATTTTTCTAAATCGAATCCTAATAAGTTAAAAATGAGTCTTATTACCTATAAAACAAACCGTTTCAAATGACCCATACGAACAAAATTACAACAAAACGCCCCACGATGTGCAGGGCGTTTCATTGATTACATATCTCTTTTATTCATTCTGATTGGCACGAACGGACAACAGACGAAGGAAGGCGGTGGCTGCTTGTGCTCTTGTCACTTCAGCCTCTGGCTCAAACTTGCCTTCTATGCCAGTCATAATGCCAAAGTGGGACACGATGGCGGCTGCACCGAGGTGTTCAATGTCGCTCGTATCGCTAAAAGGGGATTTAAACAAATCATCAGCTGATGCAAGCTCATCGTACCCGAGGACACGGGAGACGAAAAGCGCTAGCTCTTCACGATCGACGACGGCATCCGGATTAAAATTTTGACTTTCTTCAGAATTTAAATACCCCTGACGTACAGCCGCTTCAACGTACGCAAAATAAGGTGAAGCATTGCTGACATCGGCAAAGGAGGCATTAGAATCAGCTTCCATGGATTCCTTATAGTACATCGGGTCTGGTCGTTCCACGAGCATCATCATTTTGACCATTTCGCCTTTTGTGAGCTCTTGGTCTGGTTGAACAAGGCCTTCCTCACTTACATTTAATGCACCGTAGCTTACGAGGAGACGCAGGGCTTCTTCTGCCCAATGCCCCTCAATATCTGTGACATTCTCTACGGGGATAATAGGCGACCCTGTTTCTATGGACAGGTAACGGCCTTTAACGGCATCAAAATACGTTTCATATTGATCTTGGTAACCACTCAAGGCGTACACGAGCTGAAGTCGTTCCTCGTCACTTTCTTCTCCACCAATGGTTGTGTACATGAGATTTATGTCAAATGGAGCAACAATATCTTCACGCACCTCTTCTGCCGATTGTGCTTCTGCTTTTGGTGGTCCTTCAAATCCAGCGTCCCAGTTCTCATGATAATTTGATAGCTCGCCCGTATGCGAATCGATATTGACATTCACCGATTGGTTCTCAACAATTACACCATCAGACAAACGCGCAAACTCAAACGAATATTCATCCTCATTATAATAAATCGTATATCGATTTGGATGCTCTGTAAGTTGGTGAAGCAAATGTGGCGCAAAGTTTTTCACGGCTTCAATTGCTTTTTCTCTTGCTTCATCCTTTTTGAGAGCAGGTTCTTTTTGCTCATCTTCGCTATTATGACTCCAAAAAGAATAATCAACAATGCGATGTGATTTAGCGTCTATTGCACCGCTAATGGTCTGTTTTTCGTTCGTTAAGCTCATCCGCCATGAAGCTTGGTCATCATATTGATCATAGGAAATGTTCTCTAAAGTGAACCCCTCTGAAACCTTTGCTTTTTCTTTAAACAGCTTAATGGCCTGTTCCTGAGACAGCTCTTTTTTCGCTTCAGGTGCTGGGGCAATCGCCTCTTCCGCTAATGGAGCAACCGGTTCATTCTCCTTTTCAATCACTTCACCATCCAAACGAATCCAATCGCCAGTTTTCGCATCAAACATTGCAGATTGGTATGCCAGTTCGTACGCGAGCACGGTCACTTCATCACTACCACTCCGTGACCCGCGGTGGAAAGTCTTGTAGTACAGCTGCAAAGGGACGTCTTGCTGAAACGCAGCCAATGCTGCTTCTTTGTCAAGAACTTCTCCTGGCGACTGTACATTTTGCACATCTCTTTGTCGGATACGAAGAGATTCGATGTTTCCATCACCACGGACCTCCACCTGTACATGGTTCTCCGGGAAAGGAACCCCATTGATTACCTGTGGGAACGTAAAGGAATAGCTAACACGCCCGTTTAATGGAGGACGTTGGTCTTCGCTTTCCA
This sequence comes from Aureibacillus halotolerans, assembly GCF_004363045.1. NCBI lineage: Bacteria > Bacillati > Bacillota > Bacilli > Caryophanales > Bacillaceae > Aureibacillus > Aureibacillus halotolerans. The sequence goes on along the minus strand of NZ_SNYJ01000002.1, from coordinate 251,542 downwards.
ATACGTCGCCAAGCTCTTTACTAATGGAAGGGAACTCCTTATCCAAATAAGACTGCGCGATTTTTTCGGCCTCTGCTTTTTCAACATCAGGCGGGTACTGGCTAATTTGTTCATCGAGAGGAATCGAATGACGGTAGGTCAGGATGTTTTTTGAAGTAGCATCTACTTCAACAGAGATGTTTCCCCACTTCTCCTCATCCTCGCCCCCCTGCCACTCCCAATCAATGTTCCATACAGGGGTGTCACCCATAGAATGCAGCGACACGCTTTGAAGTGTGTAAGACGATGGAATTGCTTTAAACGCCTTTGCCGCTTGCACTGCTTCATCTTTTGTCACAGTGGCTTCAGCCTGGAGCTCTGCTTGCGACTTTGCTTCGCCATCAGCGTCAGAGGAGATGGAGCGATCCATTGGCATCGAGGGTTCCTCTACATAACTATTCGCCACTGATGAGCTGACGGTTTCTGACGCATAAGCGCCTGTTGTTGGCAATGCAGGGAATGCGATGGCAGCAGTAAGGATGGTAAGTACAGTCTTCTTTGACATGGTTGTTCCTCCTATGAATGCGTTAATATATACATTAGTCGTACGAGAACTGGTAAAGGTTACATAGCCTTCTTTATTTTTCTTTTTTTGTTTACACATGACCTGCTTGACACTTAAAAAAATTCGCGTAATAATGAGAACAATACAAAACGATGAACAATGAAAGGGAATAGTATTGTCGCCCGCTTGATAGAGAATGAAGCCCTTGGCTGAAAGGCTTCAGCAAGAATGGAGACAAAAACCCGCCCTGGAGTTCCCTTGTGATAAATGAGGCGCTGCCAGCGATACAGGCATTCGGAAGCTTGGTTTTTTGTGCGCTTTTTCGCGCAGCAAAACCAAAATAAAGGTGGTACCACGGAGATTCCCCGTCCTTTTTTAAGGACGGGTTTTTGTGTTTTTTAAAAGCAGTACGAAGAAAGAGGTCGAAACTTGTGCGTAAAAAAACGATTGTCGTCAAAATAGGCAGTTCATCGCTAACCAATGCGACGGGTGCCCTTGATGTGGCAAAGCTACACGATCATACAACCGCCATCGGCATGCTCAGGCGAGCCGGGCATCAAATTGTGTTGATCTCTTCTGGTGCGGTCGCAGCAGGGTATAGCCTTCTTGGGTATCCAAGTCGTCCTGTGACCGTCCAAGGCAAACAAGCCGCGGCGTCTATCGGACAGGTGGAATTGATGCGGCATTATTCTGAAGCCTTTCAGCATGAGAACATCACGGTGAGTCAGCTTTTGCTCACGCGCGAGAATTTTTCACACTCGCAGCAATACCGAAATGCCCACCAGACGTTGCAAGAGTTGTTGAAGCGTGGCGTGCTTCCCATTATTAATGAAAACGATTCTGTGGCGATTGATGAATTGACCTTTGGGGACAACGACATGCTGTCGGCACTCGTCAGTGGTCTTGTTCATGCACAAATGACCATTTTACTTACGGACATTAACGGTTTATATGATTGCCCTCCCCACCTTTTCCCTGAAGCAAAGAAATATCAGTTTCTTCCTGCGGTGACAGACGAACTACTAAAAGCCGCCGGGAAAAGCAGCAGCAATGTTGGTACGGGCGGTATGCGCTCTAAAGTGGAGGCAGCAAAAGCTGCGATGGCGTTCGGTAGTCAAGTGTTTATTGGCAGTGGGTCTGGTGCTGAGAAATTGCTTGATATTATCGAAGGAAAAGGCGATGGGACGTATATCGGCTTCCAAGGAAATAGTCAGGCGACGACGAAAAAACAGTGGATTGCGGTTCATTCTGTGCCAAAAGGTACGCTCATCGTTGATGAAGGGGCGGCGGAAGCCATTCTTTCAAAAGGAAGAAGTTTGTTAAGAGCGGGTGTGTTGCAAATGAGCGGGGCATTTTCAGCGGGTGATGTGGTGGATGTGCGAAATCCGTCAGGTCAGCTCATCGCTCGAGGCATTGCCTCAATGCACTCACAGCAAGAAGTAGTGCAAGAAAAAAGCAATGCCAGTGATACAACCGCACCATTGATTCACCGGAACAATTTAGTCACTATCCAACAAGGAGAGATGATTCATGAGTGATTTGCTAACGAAAGCCACTGCAGCAAAAGAAGCACGTACAGCTTTAGCTTCAAGCACGACAGATGAAAAAAACGATGCCCTTGAACGCATCGCGGTTCAGCTCGCGGTAGATGAGACGTCCATTTTAGAGGCAAACAGCCTTGACCTTGAGGAAGGACAACGCCAAGGCATGAGTGAATCGCTTCAAGATCGCCTTCGGTTGACGTCAGACCGTCTCAAGGAAATGAGCAGTGCTCTGCGTGAGCTAAAGCAGCTCGCTGATCCAATTGGAGAAGAAATGACAACATGGAAGCGACCGAACGGACTTTCGATTCAGCAGGTTCGAGTGCCCATTGGCGTCATCGGCATGGTGTATGAGGCGCGACCAAATGTCACAATTGATGCCTCTAGCCTATGTTTAAAAACGGGGAACGCCGTTTTATTACGAGGCTCCTCGACCGCCATTCACTCAAACCGCGCGCTTGTGAAATCGATCCAAACAGCTCTTAAAGCTTCTGCACTCCCTGAAGGTGCGGTACAGCTTTTAGAGGACACATCGAGGGAAACCGCTGCAAAGATGTTTAAGCTTAATTCTCACTTAGATGTATTGATTCCTCGTGGGAGTGCCGCTCTTATTCAAGCTGTCCTGGAGCAATCTACAGTGCCTGTTTTAGAAACCGGAGCTGGCAATTGTCATGTATTTATTGATTCATCCGCCCAAAAAGACATGGCCATTGCAATCGCTGTGAATGCCAAAACGCAACGCCCTTCGGTATGCAATGCTGCCGAGACGCTCCTTGTACACAAAGATTGGTCGGCAAATTATCTCAAAGCACTTTTAGACGACCTCACAGCGAATGGCGTTGAAATTCGTGGCGACGCGAGCATCGTTTCCTTTTATGAAGAAGCCATTCCAGCAGAGGAAGACGATTGGGCTACAGAATACAATGACCTAATCGTCACGGTGAAAATGGTTTCTGATGTGCAGGAAGCCATTGCCCACATCAATACGTATGGGACCACCCATTCAGAAGCCATTGTTTCAGAAACAACTGAACATGTGACGTCCTTCTTTCAAGAAGTCGATGCCGCGGCTCTGTATCATAATGCATCAACTCGTTTTACAGACGGGTTTGAGTTTGGCTTTGGCGCGGAAATCGGCATCAGCACGCAGAAACTCCATGCCCGCGGACCAATGGGGCTGCTCGCCTTGACCTCCAGCAAATATTTAATAGAAGGAACCGGTCAAATTAAAGGGTAAGATCATCACTGATACATCGATTCGAAAGGCTCTCGTCGTTATTCCTTTGCCGCTCGTTATTTAGAGCGTAGAGATCCGCTTTGTTACTAAAAGGCGATCTTTCCCTGGGTTCACAAGTTATTAATCGATCTACCCCACTTTGCCTCCACTCAAGCATAGCAATCGTTTAAGATGGTTTTTGCGCTACGAAAAATTGAGTTAAGTAAAACAACCGCATATTGACTGATACAAAAAAACCCGAACGGTCCTATGAAATTCTAAGCAAAATTTCATCGTCGTTCGGATTTTTTCTATACTCTATTTCATGCTGACAGACTTCTAGTGATTTTTACGATTATGCGTTAGGCTTCGTCGTTTCTCGCACAAGAAGCTCCTCCTGGAGGACTTCATGACGGAGAGAAAGAGCTTCACCTTCCAATAACGCAAGCATCATCTCCATTGCTTTGACGCCGATTTGTCTCATCGGCTGGGCAATGGTCGTGAGCTGTGGTTGGAAAATCGAAGCAAACGGAATATTATCGAATCCGATCACTGACACATCACGAGGCACAACATACCCTGACGCATGCAGCGCATTTATGACGCCAAAGGCCATCTCATCACTAGCACAGAAAAAAGCATCTGGCACCTTCCCCGTTTGAATGACTGACATCGCCGCATCACGGCCTCCTTCATAAGAGAAGTGCCCGATCACCACATCACCGTCATTTACAGAGAGAGAAGCCTCTTCCATACCTTTCAGAAACCCACGTTTTCGATCCTGACTTAACACTGTATGTAATGGTCCAGCTATATGTACGATGTGTTTATGACCAAGCTCTACTAAATACCTTACGGCTTGCTTGGCACCAAGCTCATTGTCGATGGAGACAATCGGCACGGTCGAACTTTTCACATAATCACAGGCTAAAACGACAGGGTATTCCTCTGCCAACTGTTCAATCATACCTTGATCCATACGCGCGCTAAGCAAAATCATCCCATCCGCCTGTTTTTGCCGTAGTAAATTGACATAGTCATATTCATTCTCCGGATCAGATTCAGCGTCTCCCACAATGACTCGATAGGCATTTTTCGTCGCAATCTCTTCGATACCGCGGAGTACGCCTGAGAAAAAGGTATTCGTAATGTCTGGCACAACAACCAAAATAATGTTCGTCTTTAAACGACGTAGATGACGCGCAAGTGCATTCGGCTGGTAATTCAGCTGTGCTACTGCCGCAAGAACTTTCTCCCTTGTTTCTTGACGCACTCTTTCCGGTTCATGGAAGACACGCGACACTGTTGCTGTGGACACATTGGCCAGCTTTGCCACTTCTTTCATTTTGGCGGCCATCGTGCATCCCCCTCCAATAGGCTCAGTCCTATTTCTCTAGTATACACTTATTCGAGATGTTACGCTTTTTCACTAACGTTTAACGCATTTAAAATGGCATGTGCCACCCCGTGCTCATCATTGGTGAGCGTCACTTCATCCGCCTTGCTCTTTACTGTGTCGTCTGCGTTGCCCATTGCCACCGCTTTTCCAGCAAGCGTAAACATTGAAACGTCGTTGTAGTTGTCTCCTACAGCCATCGTATCTTCAAGGGTAATGCCTTTGTTTTGCACAAACTCGGCAAGTGCAAACCCCTTTTGTGCCTTTACATTCGTAATTTCTAGGTTTCCTTTACCTGAGGAACTGACAGCCAATTCTTCGATGTCATCCAAAAGCTCTCTTGCTTTCTGAAGTTTATGGTCATCAAATGAAAAGGCTAATACCTTTAAAAACCCTTCGCCCTCATTTCCAATGACATCCTGATAATCATCTACGATATGAACAGATCCTTCATTGATACGCTTTTGTGCTGCTTTCTTGATTTGCTCATAATCCGAATCCTTTCCTTGAAAGGAAGACAAAAGATCAATAAACACACTCACAGCTTTATCTGCATCCGTCGTGTAATTGCCTGACGTCGCATACACTTCAAAATAAATATCCAACTCAGTTAAGATTGATTCGACAGAGCGAAATTGGTCTGTCTCTAAATGAACAGCAGATAGCAATTCACCATCTTCAGACCACGTTTGTGCACCGTTCACACAAATCATCGGCAGTGAAAGACCGGCTTTTTCGATTGGCAAAAGAGCTTCCTTTCTTGAACGCCCCGTACAAATGACAACCTCTGTACCTTGTTTGCGAGCAAAACGGATAGCATCTGCTTCCTCCACCTCGACCTCATGTGAATGTCCTAGCAATGTTCCGTCCATATCTAAGGCTATGCATTTCATACGTTATCCCTGCCTTACTGTTATATTTTCGTGCCTGTCATCATCTTATAGAATTCTTAAAAACGTGTAAACGAAATAGACTCTTTTTATTAAAATGGGATTAATTTCATGCTATAGAAATCGCTATCATTTCTATTCTTGACAGTAAATGAAGAAATAATGATTGAATCGATTAAAAAAATGACATGTATTCATATTATGAGGCTGCATGAGTTTTTTAGCCACAGCTTCATCAAACCTCTGGCTCGAAGCGAGACTATATGTCTTGGTCTATACGTTAATCTGCTTTTGCTCACAAAAAAATGACAATAAGCTTGTAGACACGCCATTGCCATTTTAAGTATTTCCGTATAAAACGCATTAAGTTAACCTACGATTTGCATTCCCCTAGCGCTCATTACATTCTTTGCTCAATCTTCAAGTGCAAGGACTTCCAAGGCTGGCTCCCCATTAGGCAAACCTACAGCGTACAGTGTATATACTCGATTTTCTCTAAAGGTGACATCTGGAACCTCTAAAAGAACCGTATTCGTTCCTGCCTGTTTGATCTCCAAATCCACTGTCATCGGGGAAACGCCAAGATAATCACTCGCTTCGCCGAATTCGATGTCTTCAAATACAAGATCGCGCCCAACAACCCCTACATCAATGGATGGCGCACCTGGGGACAAATGAACGACACGGAATTTGGATTCGTTTGCGGGCACGCGTGGAGAATCCTCGAATACATATAGTCCTATGTCATCCAATGTGCCACCTACTGCCAGCGTATACGCCTTGCCGCCATCTAAGGAAACTTCTGTGCGAATGACGGGGTTTGTCGTTTTGCCGCTTGGAAAAACTTCGATGGTATAGGTACCTTCCGGAAGGCGAGCGTATTGGCTGTGCTGCTCATAGGCAAATTGGCGAAGCAACGGCTGCCCATTCACATACACATCCACAGGTGGTGCATCCGGTGAAGCATGTAAGACGCGGGCATAGGCGTAATAGCTATACTTCGATGGATCTGCGAATGTCCGTTCATCGTCTGTAGATCGCCATGGGGAGTGACTTTCTTGGACGAGCTGACAAACGTACCGGTAATGCTTCTGATAATAGTGAATATGCTGGTGGGGATTGATGTATTTATAGTACTCTGCCAGTTGACCGTAGTACAGCGCTTTTTGCAAGGTTTGCGAGTGCATCATCAAGATTCCTCCTACTTTCGGTTTTTGTTCCTTTAAAAACCTATGCGATGGAGGACAAGGATAACACCATTTCATATCATCAAATAAGCCTCTTCGAAAAGGAACTTCCTTTTCGAAGAGGCTTTCTTGAAACGAATCACATTTTTGGTAACAGGAGCGGTTCAGTAGACGGTCTCCGAAAATCAAGAGGTGCTCTCTACCTTTAAATGGTCAAATCATTTCCTCTTGCTCCTTCCAAGACAAAAGGGTCAAGCTAAAATGAAGAGCGTCTTTATCACGGTCCGGGGCGAATTGAAGACCTAGCTGCCGTAGCGTATCTTCTATAAAATCCCGGTCGATCGTTTCATCAAGCAATACGACTTGGATCGTCTTTTTTGATGCTTCAATATCAACGTATCCACAAAGCAGTCTTTCATTGTTTAACGTACTTTCTTTGAAAAACTCCAAGCGTTTCTGCAACGTATCTTGCACGTATTGAACGGTCACGAACGGCGAACGACAGGATGAAAGATCACGGCGTACTAGCAACAGCCTCACTTCCCCTCGCTTTTTTGTAACGCATGAGCTGTGACACTTGCCCTGATTGAAACTCTTTGTTTAAAGTGAAAGAATTATACCACAAAATGATAGCGCTTGCACGTTTTTAATTTAACGCATTAGCGTACTCAACCCTTTTTATATGATACAATAAAAAAACAAAATCTTGTTTTAATTTGATTATCTGTCGTTTTATGTTGTGAGTGTTCTTCACAGAGAGACCTATGTCCTCTCTTATGAGTCTTTTTTAGTTGAAGTTCGCTCGCGCTTTCGGTACACTTAGCAATAAACCTTTTTCAGAATAGAACGCAATAAAGGAGAAGAGCAATGACCAACCAGCCCTCTTGTGTAATAGTTATTTTTGGAGCCACCGGAGATTTAGCAAAGCGAAAATTATTCCCATCAATTTACAACCTTTTTAAAAACGGTAATTTGTCTGATCGCTTCGCTGTTGTTGGCGTTGCCCGTAGAGAATGGTCAAATGATTTCTTTAGGGAAAAAGTGATTGAAGCTGTTCATGATGCAAGCGATGCAGAGGTCGATTCCGAAGACGTAGCGTCCTTTTCCGATCACTTTTACTATCATCCTTTTGACGTTCGTGATACCGCTTCGTTTGTTAGCCTAAAACAGCTGCTTGATCAGCTAGATGATACATATGAAGTGCCGAACAATCGCTTGTTTTACATGGCGATGGCTCCAGAATATTTTGGAACAATTGCTCTGCATCTCGACGAAGCTAAGTTAACTGAAGTAGACGGCTGGAAGCGACTTGTCATTGAAAAGCCTTTCGGTCATGACCTTCCTTCTGCTGAGGTGCTTAACGATCAAATTCGCCAAGTGTTTTCAGAGGATGAAATCTATCGTATTGACCATTATCTGGGCAAAGAAATGGTACAAAACATTGAAGTCATTCGGTTTGCGAACGCAATGTTTGAACAGCTTTGGAACAATCGCTTCATTGCTAACATTCAGCTGACCTCTAGTGAGTCACTTGATGTCGGTGAACGTGGCAATTATTATGAGAAGTCTGGTGCTCTGCGTGATATGGTCCAGAACCATATGCTCCAAATGGTGTCCCTTCTAGCAATGGAGCCGCCAATTAACCTTTCGACCGAAGAGGTCCGCGGAGAGAAAGTAAAAGTATTACGTTCGTTACGTCATGTCCCAGCAAGTGAAGCAGATGATTACTTTGTTCGTGGACAATACGGTGCCGGAGAAATTGATTCTCAAGCAATTAAAGGCTTCCGCGAAGTAGAGAGTGTTACCGATGATTCCAACACGGAAACGTTTGTGGCTGCAAAGTTGATGATTGACAATCATCGTTGGGCTGGCGTTCCTTTTTACATTCGAACTGGAAAAAGCATGACCGTAAAATCAACACAGATTGTCGTTGAATTTAAAGACTTGCCAATGAACCTTTATGGTACACAGGATGTCAGCCTCGGCAAAAATCTTTTAACGATTCATATTCAGCCCGATGAAGGCATTACGCTACAAATGAATGTGAAAAAACCTGGTAGTAATGGAGAGACGACACCAATTGCTATGGAATTTTCGAAAAAAAGCGCTTTAAAAATGAATTCACCTGAAGCTTACGAACGGTTAATGCATGATTGCATGATTGGTGACGCTACAAACTTCACACGCTGGGATGAGGTTGCCCATTCGTGGCAATTTATTGACAGCATCGCGGAGCATTGGAGAGATAAATTGGGAGAAGAATTCCCGAACTATCCTGCTGGTTCAATGGGACCAATTGCTTCAGACGAATTATTAGCTAAGGATGGCTTTCACTGGTGGCCGATCACAAATGTTGAAAACAAAAACACGGTCATCTCTGGCAAAGCATTAGAGAACGACACATCAATAAAACAATAATGTAAAAGGGGTGTCCCATTCGTCATGGCTATGACTTTTTGGACACCCCTTTTAGCTTTTTCGTAAGAACATTGCCTCATAGATCGCTTTTATGGCGTGGACCCGCCTTCTACTTTTGCATCCAGTACGTTTAAATCTTTATGAAAGTAGGCTTTCATTCAAATGTTACAGAACTAGTGCCTTTTCAGGTAATGTAGATCTTATTCTATTTAGGGCGTGTCTTAAAACTCGCTAAGAGGCATCTGTCACCGCCTTTTCGTCCCCTGCTGCGTTCCTTTTCCTTGACGTACGTCCGGTACGTCTGCGAAAAAGCGCCTTGCTTGGAACGAAAATTCGGCAACATCTACTCCCTTCTGAGTTCTCAGACACACCCTAGAAAAAAAGATGTGCGTGTTCTCTTACAAATGCCCATTTTGAAACCATTCTCTAGGCAAACGGCTATACATTCGCGTTCAGCCTGAAAGGGCACAAGTGCATCATCGACTCGAAAAGACCTCGTCGTGACTTCTTAGTCGTGGAGTCTCGCTAGTCGTCGCTTTTGGTTAATAATAAAGGGCGAATCAAAGGAGACCGACCTTTTAAAGTTTCACTTAACTCCTTTACCAAACGACATTACGAACTCGTGTAAGATGCACCAGGTGATCTACCTTGAAACAATGCATGTACTTGCCTTATTTGGTTGCAACACGGCTTTTACCCTCTATACGAGAGCGAGCCACAGTAAACAATGTACGCAGAAACAAACATCAGCGTAGGCAACATACGTAGACTCTAGTGGGATCAGCGCGAGCTGAAGATCCCCTCGGAAAGCCTGCTTTCCAAGGAAGCTGAAGCCGTGCCCCACAGAAAGCGAAGTTTGTTGACGCAGCGATCCATAAAGACCTCGTCATGTTTTCTTTACTGCTAGAGTCTCACTAGTGACCGTTTTTGGTTAATGTAAAGAACGAATGAAATGAGATAGACCTAGTTGGTTCAATGTCGACCATAACCAACGAAGGTAGTGGAAAGGGCACTAGCCACTACTCACTTGCTCTTACAGCAAAAAACCTCTCCAAAAGGAAGAGGTTCAAACGTTCCTAACTCACTTGAAGAGGAATACGTTCAGCTATTTGCGTATAGAGATTGTTTAAGACTGTCTTGCTTCATCAATTTTTTGTTTGAAGGCTTTTGCGCGTTCAGTAATTTCATCATAGCGATTTTCTTTCGCAAGCTTAATATCGACGAGCGCACTACCTAAACCAACAGCACATGCACCGGCCTTGATGAACTCCTGTACATTGTCAATCGTGACGCCGCCTGTTGGCATCATATCAACGAATGGTAGTGGTCCGCGTACGTCTTTGAAAAAGGCAGGTCCCACAACGCTCGCAGGAAACACCTTTACGATATCCGCACCAGCTTCATAGGCTTGAAGCACTTCTGTCGGCGTCATGACACCAGGGATTGAAATTTTGTTATAACGTTTTGTCATCTTTACCGTTTCAATGTCCAAATTTGGAGAGAAAATAAACGCTGCCCCTGCTTCAATCGCTCGCTTTGCGGTGATGCTGTCAAGCACTGTTCCTGCACCAATTAACGCAGAATCCCCGAGCAATTCACGTGCTTTTTTAATCATTGAAGCGCCGTCTTCAGAATCCATCGTAATTTCGAGTGCATAAACGCCACCTTTAGCCAATGCTTCGGCAAGGGGCTCAATGATTTCTTCGTTTGCTCCACGTACGACCGCAACAATCCCTGATTCTTTTAGCTTCAATAAGTGTTCTTGTTTCATTTTGTGGTCACCTCAACACATCGTCTTCAATTTTTTGTGCCATAAAGGCATCTAATTCTTCCGTATCAGGCAGTCCTTCATAGTCACCCTCTGTCATAACGACAAGCGCACCAGCTGCATTGCCTCGCTTCACTGCCTCGTCCCAACGGAACCCCTGCAAATGCGAAGAGAGTACAGCAGCTGCGAATGCATCGCCAGCACCAATGCTATCAACAACCGTATCCACCTTAAAGCCACTGACTTGTGCCTGCTCGCCTTCACAATCGTAATAAGCCCCTTCTGGTCCAAGCTTTACGATCACATTGTCGACGCCTTTTTGTCTAAAATAGCTCGCTATTTTCACAGGGTCGCTTTCCCCACACATTAATTCGCCTTCTGGAATGCCTGGAAGCAGGATGTCCGCTTGTATAGCCAAATCATGAAGGACCTGTGCGGCCTCTTCTTTGCTCCAAAGCGTGAGTCGTACATTTGGGTCAAATGAGACAAGAATCCCTTCTGCTTTTGCCCAAGTGATAAGATCGAACATCATTTGCTTACAGCTTTCACTCAATGCAGGCGTAATGCCAGTTAAATGTAAAAGTCGAGCATTCTTTAAATACTCATAAGGCAGCTGCTCAGTTGACATCTGACTGGCTGCTGAATTCGCTCTGTAATAGTAAACTCTCGTTTGCTTAGCATTCTTTTTTTCTTTGAAAAACACACCTGTGGGCGCTTTTCCTGTTGATACGACCTGCGACACATCAACGCCCTCGGAACGAATGTTTTGTGTGATGTATCGACCAAACTCATCATCACCAACTTGAGATATCCATCCCACACTACAGCCAAGACGTGTTGCGCCAATGGCTACGTTCGACTCTGCGCCACCCATTTGCTTATGAAATCCGGGCACATAACGCAATGGACCTGACTTTTGTGGACTCATCAAGACCATTGTTTCCCCTATTGTAACGATATCCATTGGGTTCATTTTTATAGCCCCCTCTACACTAAATGCTACACTGAACTCTTTAAACTGTTCACTAGGCTTTTCACTCAAAGACTAGTCTTACTGGACCAACAACAACCTTACGATCTCTATTCACTAGTATAGCAAAGTGCTGACGTTAGAACAATTGCGGAAAAGTGAGCTTGACCTGACTATAGACAGCCCGCCATTTCGTTTATGTAATTCTTGAGTGGGACCTCTCTTTACACTATATAGCTAATAACAGTGGTGTACCTAAGCTAAACTACAATGTATCAACAGCTTGTTCAGATGCGAAAGCTGAGCACGTGCTTTTACGCATCCTTGACGATGACATAACTCGCCGCAATGGGACCATGGACGCCAACAACAAGACTCAATTCGATATCTGCCGAATTGCTTGGCCCTGAAATCCAATTGACACAGGATGGAGCTCCACCGTTTGTCTTGCTGTATTCACGTAACGCTCTCGCTGATTGTGTCATTCTTGGCACAATCGTACTTTGAGGGATAATTGCAATATAATTGGTAGGCAAAAGAGAAACTGATCTTCCTTTTCCTTCTCCACTATAGAGCACCACCGTTCCTGACTCTGCGAGCGTACTGTCCGAAAACGTAATCCCAATGTTGGCTTGCTCGCAGGCTGTGATACTTCGTTCGCGGTTACGATTGTCCCAGCAGGTTGTGACAACAGACTGCTTTGGGAACTCTTCCTCAAGCAGTGTGGTCAAGCCATATTCAGAAAACCGTTTGTCACGCCAATAGACGAGAGGTCCTCCTCCATAGGTATTGACCAGTTTAGTGAGTGTTGATGCGAGTGACTCTGATGTCGTTTCGTAAACATCTGTGTGAATTGTGCCACAGTGTGCCTTTAGGACCTCTACCAATTCCTCCTGCGTACATTGTGACAGCACGTTGTCTTGAGGCGCCCGTGACCATACAGGCTTCGCTACTGTAAAAAGGCGCTCTCTCCCTAATGATGTGGCCACGCGCTCACAAAATCGATCACGTCCTTCAATGCGTCCTTTTGTCATTGGCCTTTTCCTCTCTGTGCGCTTTGTACCAATCGCGAAAACGCTCCGCTTTAGGTGCAGGAAAATCCCTTGAGTCGGTCCAATCTGCTAACGGACCAGGGCCTTTCTGAATGTACGTATGTCTCGCCCACGGCACAGTAAGATACGGGGCCGCCTTCGTCGCCCATTGGAACAATTTTGCCGACGTGGTAACGGTTTTAAACCCTTGCATTGCTGCCCGTTCAGCCAGAGGTTGCTTTTTATTTTTTTCTACAATGACCTTCCGATGTTCATTCAGAAGCTCATGGAGGGGAATACGTACAGGACACGCATCCGTGCAAGCCGCACATAACGTCGATGCATAAGGAAGCTCCTTGTGATCGTCATAACCATCTAGCAAAGGCGTGAGTACAGCACCAATTGGCCCAGGATAGATCGATCCATAAGCATGTCCTCCAACATGCCTATACACTGGACATACATTCATACAAGCCGCACAACGAATGCAATGGAGAGCGGATTGAAAGGCCGTGCCTAAAATATTCGAGCGACCATTGTCTAAAATCACGAGATGAAATTCTTCCGGACCGTCCGTTTCCGTCTCATCAATAGGGCCTGTAAGAGAAGTAATGTAGCTAGTCAGCTTTTGACCGACAGCACTCCGGCAAAGGAGGCTTACCATAATATCGAGCTCTTCAAAGGTAGGCACAATCCGTTCCATTCCCATAACGGTAATTTGTGTTTTCGGCAACGCAGTGCACAAACGAGCATTCCCTTCGTTTGTTACGAGGGCGATACTCCCCGTTTCAGCAACAGCAAAGTTACAGCCTGTGATGCCGATATCCGCTTTTAGAAATTCCTCACGCAGCATTTCACGCGCATATCTTGCCAGCTCTTTTGGATCCTCTGTTTTTGTGTACTGGATTTTTTCTTTAAACACATCTCGAATTTGTTCTTTGTTTTTATGAAGCGCTGGCGCAACAACATGCGACGGCGGGTCATGATCATCGAGCTGCAGGATGTATTCGCCTAAATCAGTTTCTATGACTTCACATCCTAGGGACTCAAGCACAGCGTTCATACCAATTTCTTCTGTGACCATGGATTTGGATTTGACAATTTTTTTTGCCTTTTTTTGCTTAGCAATAGCTTGGATGTATTGATTGGCTTCATCCGCAGTTTCTGCGAAATACACATGTCCCCCACGCGCGGAAAGAACATCAGTCAATTGTTGTAAATAATAATCTAGGTTTTCGATCGTATGCTGCCGAATTTCTTCACCTAACAAACGCCATTCTTCCCAATCACCAAGCTCTTCTTCAGCAACCGCCTTTTTCTCAAACAGCCTTTCTTGAGCGCCAGACACCGCTCCACGCATAAATGTATTTTCGATGCCAGATTGTACTCGGTTATCAAACACTCGTTCACCAAATCGAATGGGCATTTTTTTTCACTCCTTTGCACCTGTTTGGCTATTTAAAATAGAAGCTATGTGCAACACTTTGACGTCACTGTTTCTACGTTGCAAGCGACCCCCTATATTCATTAAACAGCCACAATCTGCACCAATTAGAACGTCCGCCTCTGTTTCTTCCACATGGTTTACTTTTTCATCCACCATTTCTTTTGAGATCGGTGGCATTTTCACCGCAAATGTCCCCCCAAACCCACAACAGTTTTGCGCGTTTTTTAATGGTTTCATTGTTAATCCCCTGACGTTTCCAAGTAATGTCTTCGGTGCCTCTGTGACTTTCAAGAGCCGTGTCATATGGCAGGAAGTGTGGTACGTCGCTGTGCCGTGAAATGTGGCACCGACATCTTCGACCCCAAGAACATGAACGATAAAATCTGTGAGTTCATAGGTTTTCTCTTTTAGCAAGATCGCACGTTCATACCATTCAGGATCGTCTTTAAATAGTGTTGGGTACTCTTTTATCATCGTTCCGCATGAGCCGGAAGGTGTGACGACATATGTCGATTCAGCAAAAACAGTCATCATATGCTTCATCGTTTCTTTTGATAGCGTATGATACCCGCTGTTAAAAGCAGGCTGTCCACAACAGGTTTGTGCTTCTGGAAAATCAACTTCACATCCAAGACGCTCCAATAATTCAACAGTGTCTTTGCCAGTCTCTGGATAAAAAACATCCATTAAGCACGTCGCAAACAAACTAACCTTCATGTGTATCCTCCTTAGGTCATCAGGTCATCTGATGACTATTGTATCGTTAAATTTCATTCCACTGCCTTTGAACTGTTCGCAAGTGCGTCTCCATGGTGGTTCTCGCCTCATTGGCGTCCCCTTTTTCGATGGCGAGATAAATGGCCTTGTGCTCTTTGTGAAGCTGTGCACTCATCGTCTCCTGCTCAAACCAAATTCGGCGTGTATCCCGCATTGCTCTTTTCAACATATCTGAAATGGTGTTCCAAAGTTGCTGTAATAAAGGGTTTTGTGCGGCTGTAAGAATGGTCTGATGAAATGCAAAATCCGCAGCTTCTTCTATAACGGTTCCTTTCATCAATGCAAGCGACTGCTTCATTTCAGCTAAATGATCAGGCGTCCTTCTAATGGCAGCAGCAGCCGCTGTCCCAGTCTCAAGATACTGCCTGACTTCAAGAAGATGAGCGATATCTTCTTTTTTCATTAATGATGCTGACACAGATGGAAACGTCATGTGTTGCGGCTGAAAGGTTCGTATATAAGTCCCTTCCCCATGTTTCATTTCAAGGACATTAATCGCTCGCAAAGCGCTTAGGGCTTCTCTAATAGCCGATCTTCCTACACCAAACTCTTTTGATAACGCTTCCACAGAAGGCAAACGATCTCCTGGTTTTAGTTGACCATCCTCAAGACGTTGTGTTATTCGATCCGCTACCTCTTCGTACATTTTTTTACGTTGAATTTTTTCCATTGCCGTTCTCCTTCTGCCGTTCTCCTTCAACCTATACATACATTCATTTTACAAAACACACTCCGATCATTCAACAGAAAATTAATAAGTTTATGAAAAACAATGCAAGGGAATGTAATCTTACAAATATAATTTTTCTAACAGGAGGCTGAAGATCATGCTATATCAAGCAAAAGATTTGGAGTCATATAAATTAGGTGCTGTAGACGGTGAGGTTGGAAAGGTTAAAGATTTTTATTTTGATGATCAATCTTTTGTAGTTCGTTACGTCGTTGCGGATACGCGCACATGGTTTTTTGGTGGAAAAGTGCTGTTAAGCCCAAAATCATTTGAAAGGCTTGATCCACAAGAGCAGCTCATTCATGTCAACCTAACAAAAGATCAAATTAAGGATAGTCCTAAACCTGAGGAGCATGAACCGATAAATCGACAATATGAGAAGGAACTAAGTGACTTTCACGGCTGGGGCTATTATTGGCTCGGCTCCGGTAATATGGCAGGTGGCGGTTATAATTCTTCAGGAACATCGGTCCCTGGGTCGGTTGCTCCGCTGCCACCAATTCCTGAAGAACTTGGAAATGAGGCCAATAAAAATCGTGCTGGCACACAGGACGACATCCGAGAAGGGCATGAAGAAAAGGAATTGGAAGAACATTTGCGTCATGATGACAGTGCCCTGCAAAGTGTCGACGACATTAAAGGGTATGACGTCCATGCCAAAGAAGGTGAGATCGGTAAGATTCGTGATGTCGTTATAGAAGGTGAAACACAAAAGATACGCTATCTTGTCATAGACACTGGAAGCACGTTTAATCGTCAAACCATCCTTCTTTCCCCAGAGTGGGTAAAAGATATTAGCTGGATTGACCGCACCGTTACGGTTCCTTTAGAGCACGATCTCCTTCAGAATGCACCCGTCTTCGAGCATGACCAAGCCATTACGAGAGATTATGAGGAGCGTTTATTTACACATTATAACCGTCCTCACTATTGGACGAAATAATCATCAGTAAGCAAGGGCATATGCTCTTGCTTTTTTTTTATAATAAACTCAGGAGACAAACCTAAATTTTATTGGGTTCATCACCACAACTAGGGGTTGACATAAAGACGTTCGGTCATACGCTTGCTTTTAATGATTGACTCATTTTTTATGATTTGATCACTATTAAAAAAGACTCTTTTATTGATTAAGGGGCAGAAGTCAGCATCATATCTGAAAGACGACCTATTAGAAATCACAGGATTGTGAGCAATGATATCTTTATATTTACTGAATACAGCAGGCGTTATTTTTATGAAGTCCATTGATCTATGTCACCTCGCGGCCACTCAAGCACAGCCTGCGTTGAAGGTGATTTCGCACTGCACAAGTTGTCTAAATTAAAAACAATCCTTAAGTCCACCGCTGCATCAATACTGCACTAGGTGATGTAACTTTGCATGAAACGATGCACTTCCTTGTCTTGATTGGTAAGCAATCACGCCTTCACACGCTTTTTTCCCCGTTAGACGGAGACCAATAAAAAATAAAAACAATTTATGCAGAAGCAAACCCCAGCGAAGTCAACATACGTAGACTCTAGTGGGATCAGCGCGAGCTGAAGATCCCCTCGGAAAGCTTGCTTCCCGAGGAAGCTGAAGCCGTGCCCCACAGAAAGCGAAGTATTTTGACGAAGCGGTCGTAATTCCCTTGCACCCCAATACATCATCGACTCGAAAAAACTCGTCGTAATTTCTTTGCTGCTGGAGTCTCGCTAGCTTTTGATTTTCTTTTTCTTGTTCAACCATGGCTCAAATGAGCAAAATAGAAACGCAAAATGCATTTTTTCGAAATAAGAGCAAAAAAAAAAAACAATCCCACATATCTTGCGGGATTGTTTCACATACAGTGAGCAAATTCGTATACCATACAGTCCACTTACTGTATGGTTCCTCATCGATTCCCTTCAAGAAACAATTGTCTTTCAAAAGCGCAGTTACCAATAGAGGCAATGAGCTCTGAACAAGTAGCTTTCCTCAACCGACTTTAATTCGACTCAACACAACAGCAAACTCAGCCCGAGTAACATCTCTATTCGGCAAAAAGCTACCATCGGCATAACCTGTCATGCTTCCATTTGCGTTCGCTTGCATAATGGCATCATATCCCCAAAAGGAAGAGGGAACATCTGAAAAAACTTGTCGTGTTTGTGAGGTCGACCCATTCGAATCTAATCTCACAATAACCTGTGCAAGCTGTGCACGTGTTAATTCCTCGTTTGGATAAAACTTGTTTCCCGTCATCCCTTGCATTAACCCTGCTCCTGAGACATATTTTATTGAATCGTACGCCCAATGGAAGGTTGGAACGTCCGTGTAATCCTCAGAACCCTCGGCGGGAAAGGAGAACGATCTTTTAAGTATTAAACTTACTTCTGCTCGGGTAATGTTCCGGTTGACACCAAATCGACCGTCAACATACCCTTTCATCCATCCTTGTTCGATTACATTCCTAAGTGAATCCTCCGCCCAATGCCCTTGAATATCTTCAAATGGGGCAGCAGACACTCTCTCAAAGCCTGATCCTACAACGACGAGTACTATAAGAAAGCACCCTAGCATTCGTTTGCGCATCCTTCTTCACCCTCCTTGGCCACTTATGGACAGCCAGCTAGCTCTTGGAATAAAACTCTCTAACACTCTTGTTCGTTTACTCCTTGTCCATTTCTGTGTATTGATTGACGAATTTCGTTTTCTGCGTCTCTCTCAGAGGTAGCTTGAAGAGGATGCCAGGAGATGCACATTTGAAAATTACGCTCTAACGCCATTGCTGTAAATGCTCGATCTTGCTTGGCAATCGAAACCTCCCAATACTCCATTTCTCCTAACGAATTAATAATTGGATATAAACAATGACGGATTTCCTGCACGGTAGGTCTCCTCCCTAGCACTCATATGCCATCATTTTCCCGTTTTTCCTCGTTAGGAAACGTGGAGTTCAGGTTAGACTTGCTGTGGTGCTGCTTCTTTTTTTTCATTAATCACATTCACGAGACGTCGCATGCCTTCATGAATTAGTTCAGGTTTTGAATGTGTGAAATTCAAGCGCATCGTATTTTCCTCCGCATTAGACACATAAAACGGAGCCCCAGGTACGAAAGCTACTCCCTGTTCAACGGCTTCTGGAAGTAAGGACGCGGTATGCACGTAGGATGGAAGACTCACCCAAAAAAACATCCCACCTTTTGGTTCAACATACGTCAACCCATCCATTTCAACACTGTCCAGCAAGCTTTTCATCACAAGCATCCGCTCCTTGTAAGCTTTACACAATGTCGAAACATGAGCGTCCAAATCGAAATCATTGACAAGATGATGCATCGCCACCTGTGCAAGAGAATTCGTATGAAGGTCGGTTGCTTGCTTCGCTTGCGCCATCATTCGAATGATTTGATGTGGTCCAACGATCCACCCGAGGCGCATGGCAGGGACGACTGTTTTTGAAAAGGTGCTCGTGTATAAAACATATTTATTTTCTTTGTCAAGAGAAGCAATAGGCGTATAAACCTCTTCGCTGTTAAATTGGATATCGCCGTATGGATCATCTTCAAAAATGACAACTTGATGTTTTTGAGCGAGTTCAAGAAGCAGCTTTCTGCGTTCAAAGGACCATACTTTTCCGCCTGGATTTGAGAACGTCGGTACGACATATACACATTTTGGCTTTAGCTTTTTCATCTTTTGCTCTAAATCCTCTGGGTCCATTCCATTGTCATCTGAAAGTACGGGAACCACCCTCACCTCATATGACTCAAACACTTGCAGAGCAGCAAGGTAGGTGGGATTTTCAGTGAGCACGATATCTCCGGGGTTAAACATGACACGCGCAAACAAGTCAATCGCTTGCTGTGACCCCGATGTAACAAGGACATTGTCACTTGGACGATGAATTCCTTTTTTCTGTAATTTTTCAGAAAGCTGTTCTCTTAGTGGAGCGTACCCCTCTGTTTCACCATATTGCATCGCTTTATTATCACTTGCTTCAAACGTTTTTTGAAACGCTTGCTTCATCGCAGCTACAGGAAAAAGATCTTCATCTGGAAGACCTCCAGCAAACGAAATGACATCACCTTTATTGACAACCTTCAAAATATCCCTTACTGCTGACGACTGCATAAACCGAACGCGTTGAGCAAACCCATACTTCATTTTACGACACCAGCTTTCATAAATAGTTACTAGATCAAAAGAACAACAATATAAATCGATGAAAATTCTGACAATATATAAATAAATGAACAAAAAACCACAAGGATTGTCATACATTGTATCACAATCCCTGTGGTCGTGGAATTCCCCTATTGATTTGTTTTCAAATGTTGCTGATCCTACGGGTTATTGCTTATTTAACGAACGATTTGAACAGGTACGTTTCCATCTAATGTTTCAACACTTATGGCTAACGGAGTGCTTGAGCCACCTGCATGCATCATGTCAAATTCTAGTACAGACTCGCCCTGTGTGACGGCTTGACGATAGATCAAAATCGACTCCTTAGCCGCATTCGTCACTGGAATGACAAATGTCCCGGCTCTTGTTTTCAACACGCCTGAATAATTCCCTCCACGCGGTGTCATTTTGACTTCAATAACATCCGTGCCTGGCGTGGTTTTCGTTACAGGAATACGCACACGATAAACAGCACCGAAGTGGCCAATATTGGCTTGTGTCAGCTCTGGAATTGTACTTGCTTCCTTCGACATGAGGTTATCCGTGACACCGTTCGAAATCATAAAGGATTCAATCTCTGCGCCGGCTGTATACTCAGGAAGCGTGGACTGAATGATACTGCCTTCCCAAGTACCTCTTGGGTGACGACGGTAATCTAGAGGTAGGATGTCGCCTTGTATTGTCTCTAAATCTTTCGTTGGATTTTTCGATACGACTGTACGTAATGAGAAGTTCAACGCTCCACCACCGCGTTTAGAGACAGTCAAGTCATGTAAAAAGCTAACAAGTTGATCTGGGTCCAGTCTAAATCTGTCTAACGTGACACTTTCACCCGGTCCAATCATGTTGTCTTGCTGCGGCAGCTTTCTCATGTTTCCAGTCATTGCATCGACTGCAAGTGGAAGCCCGACATCATACATGGGGTTCTGCATGCGCCCAATTTGGGTTGTTCCTTTTAATTCACTAATGTATAGGCTATTTTCTGTAGAATGGTTTTCTATCGTGATGCCGATATACACATCCTGTGCGATCCGGTTAAGATGGTAACCAAAAATGCGGTACTCTTGTGTCCGTTTCTCTGTAGTGTTAATCTCATCTTCCCAGAGAACACCATTTTCACCGCGAACGGTCATATGCGAGAGCACCTCAGGATTGTCACTGACAAACATTCTGCGCTGATCGACAAATTCAGCGTTCTCTACATAGACAGCTCGGCGTACAGGCGCTTCCACTCGCGGTAAAACTGGGAGTCCCTTAAAGCGTCTAAACTCATGTTCTGGAGGCTTCTCCTCCGTCGCTTCTTCCTCTGTTTCGTTTGTCGTCAACGTGATCTTGTAGTTTTCCTTTTCCCATCCGATCGTGAACGCGAACCATTCTGCTGCCTTCCGCAAAGGAATAAAGGTGCGGTCTTTATAAATGACCGCAGGCGTATCAATCGATTCCTGTACGCCATCAAAATAGGCTTCATACTCTCCAGGCTCGATGCTCATGACATGCTCCTGATTTTGGATCGTCGCTGTATACGAATCTTGATCCCATGCTACTTTCCAACCGAACAGCTCTGACATTGCCCGTAATGGCATCATCGTTCGCCCATTAAGATTGTATACCTCATAATCCAAGATGGCTTCATTTCCGTTGATCTCCATCTCCATAAAAACCGGTGTCATTTCTTCTTCTAATTCTTTTTGGGTATATGCTTGATTGCTTCGTTCATCAGCAGATACTTTTGGAGTGACAACGGATACACTTAAGCTGGCAATTAAAGCACCTGTTAATAATTTTCTCATAAACTGATTTTCTCCTTCTCCCTGCGAAATTAAACATTAAGAAGACATTGCTTTCTATTTTTTGTACAATGCCTTGTCCTTCATTTGAGCAAGTGACTATGTAGAACAATAAAAGTCTCTCGCAAAACCTCCCTCATACATTTGTTTATCATATCACCGAACGTCTACCAGTAAAGCCAACTCCCTCCATTAGTATTTCGGTTCACTTATTGTTTTTCTTGCGATACTTACGAAATTCATATGAAAAAAAATGAATGTTTTCCTTTGACTAGGTGATTCACCACAATTATGTTGATTTCATATGGGCAAATTAATATTCAATAACACTGCATTTGCGTTGTTGCGATCTATTCTACTCGTTGTGACGATGTGCTAAAAAAAACCACCCCATGTCATTTACATGATGTATGGGGTGGGTTCCTAAACGTATAAACAGACAGTATTAGGAGTGTAGAGATGCTACACTTTAACTAAAAAACATGGTGAAAATAACCCCAGTGAGTGTTCCTAAGCCGTTGGTTACCGCATGGATAACGACACCTGGCCAGACTGACCGTGTCCGATAGAACGTATAACCACTGGCGATACCACAGAAAAAGGCTAGCGGCCATGCCACAGTTATTCCATGAGCAGTGGCGAAAATTATCGCACTTCCGAAGATACTAACCCAAGGACCGTAGCGAAGCAAAGCGTTCGTGAGTACGCCACGGAAAGCAAATTCTTCACCAAGGGGCGTCAGAACAGCGATCATCAGCATATGAACAATCAAATAGAGTGTCCCTGCCGTAGAAGCAGCTCTGTAGGAGGCTTGCAAATCGAAATTCCCAATACCTAACTCATACATGACAATGACAGCAAGGCGACCTAGTATAAAAACAACAACCCCTAATCCAACACTAATCAAGATCCAGCGCTTGGACACTCGTTTCAGGCCAAATGAAGCACCCGAACGGATGCGTAAGAGGTAAGCTGCATAAAAGGCACCCAATCCAGCAAGACCGGATAATGCAGCTAGCAATACACCATTCATTGGGGTTCCCGGCTCTGTGAACATCGTGATAAATGGAACTGTCGCCACCATGACAAGCAGAAACCCTAGCACCATCATTCCAATTTCAGGCCATCCCGGTCTTGTGATATTTTTGCGAGACTCAAGTTCGTTAACTGTTTCATTCGTTTTTATTTCAGACATGGTAAAACTCCTTTCAATAGTGTAGGTGAGTGAACTATTCACATTCGACTTACAAAATCAAAAAAATGTCCAATAACCCTCGGGGATCCTATCAACCAAACTCCCGACCTTCATCCATAAGGTGAACTTTTACTTATTACAAAAAAATGCACTTTTACACTTTCGAATAACCATCTGCCATCCATCATTTATCTTCAAAAACTACAGAATACCAATAGCTGCTTTTGGATGTCTCAATCATTCACATGATGACAGTCTCCATTCATGGAGCGGAACTGATAATACAAGAATGCAAGGTTTAGAAATTATGAAAGCTTACTTAACCTTGTTTTCCCAACTACTTCTCGACAAGCTGTCATATGAAAATCCCTCCTTCATAACTGCCAAGTTTTGTTGTCAAAACCAATGATACACTTGCCAAGTTTTGTTGTCAATAGGCTAAACATCTAAAACGTAACAAACCTTCATTGCTTGGTTATGCACTAAAATAAACACCAACTGAAATGAAGAGGGATGAGTTTTTGAATGGAAAACAAGACTTCAAAAGTGCATTCATCCTAAAAACAAGGTATTGTTTGAATAAACTGAAGAAGGAGATTTTGTCATGCAAAAAACAGCGGTAATCACAGGGGGCGCATCAGGAATAGGGAAAGCTTCTGCTTTTACATTAGGCAGAGAAGGCTATCAAATTGCACTTCTAGATATCCAAAAAGAGCGGTTAACCGTCGTCCAACAGCAGCTTACTGACAAAGGGGTTTCTTCGATCGCTCTTGAAGCGAACGTTTCAAAGGAGGAGGACGTTAAAAAAGCGGTGGATCAAGTTGTTTCTCATTTTGGTCAAATTGATGTCGTCTTCTCAAATGCAGGCATCAATGGGACATTTGCCCCTATTGAACACCTCAAGGAAGAAGACTGGGACTCAACAATGGGAGTCAATCATAAAAGTGCTTTTCTAATAACCAAGCATACAGTTCCACACCTCAAAGAAACGAAAGGAGTGCTCATTTACACTAGTTCTGTCAATGGCACCCGAACTTTCAGTAACTTCGGAGCTTCACTATACAGTAGCGCTAAAGCTGCTCAAATAGCTTTTATGAAAATGGCAGCGGTTGAGCTTGGCCGCTTTGGAATTAGAGCGAACGCCATCTGTCCAGGAGCCATCGCCACAAACATTGGGGAAAACACACATGCCCACTCTTCACAGCTTAAAGAAGTCGCCATCCCAACAGAGTATCCTAACGGTCGGCATGTATTACATGAAGGAGCAGCTCCTGCACAAAAAGTAGCAGACTTGGTCTCGTTTCTTTGCTCTGAAAAAGCCTCCCACTTGTCTGGGACGGAAATATTTATTGATGGAGCTGACTCGTTATTTCCATAGAAAAAAAGCGTCCATGGGTATGATGATGGACGCTTTTTTTCGATTGCGGAACATATGAAATATGGCTCACAACTCACTGCAAATAGTCTTAAATGTTTATGGCTACCCTATTGACCATTTCATTCCTTCTTCGTATGATTAAACCGCTGTCATAAAAAGCGCAACACATATTGAAGGAGGATATGCAGCAATGGTGCTGCATCTGATCCATTTTGATGAGCCCTTTTTTCTCTAATCAAGTGTATATGCTTCGTGTGTTTTTATTTTTCTTTCATTCTGTTGCTACGCTTATCACAAGCTTTTTGCCTATCTATTTTCAAGCGTCTTCGCTCGATGGTACTCAGATTGGGATTCTTATGGCCGTCGGTCCATTTGTCTCCATTCTCTCACAGCCCTTTTGGGGATATCTCAGCGATAAGTTATCCACGGTAAAATACATTTTGCTTTTTTGCTTATTTTGTTTGTTTATCGGCACTGTTGTGCTCTTCCAAACCGATACCTTTTATATCTTAATCGGGAGCACCGCTCTTTTCTTCTTTTTCATGTCTCCTATTGGCGGTCTCTCTGATAGTCTCGCTGTGAAAACGGCTCACAAGGAAGGTATCTCGTTTGGCAGTATTCGAACGTTCGGGTCGCTCGGGTTTGCCATTACTGCATTAATTGGTGGAGAGATACTACAGTTGGCTGGTGTCGAAACATTGGTCTATTTATTGCTAGGGTATATTTTGATTGCGATGTTATTTTCTATGAAAATCTCAGATGTGAAGCAAGTAAAAACACCACTTACATTGCTTTCAGCGAGCAAACAGTTAGGTATTCCTACATTTTGGCTGTTTTTACTCGTTGTCACTTTGGTAACGATTCCACATCGAACAAATGATACATATCTCGGCATATATGTGAAAGCACTGGGTGGCGACGAATCGTTTATTGGCTGGGCATGGTTTATTGCTGTGCTTTCGGAAGCGTTGGTGTATGCAACAAGTCATTTATGGATGCATCGCTTGAGCGAGCTAACATGGATTCTTGGAGCCAGTCTCCTGTTTTCCCTTCGCTGGATTCTATTGTCATTTCTTAGTGATCCGCTTCATCTCATTGCATTGCAATGCTTACATGGCGTAACCTTTGGTGTGTTCTACATCTGTGCGTTTCAATTTATTACAAAACTCGTTCCCGCTCACTTACAAGGTTCTGGTCATTTATTATTTATTACTGTTTTCTTTGGACTCTCCGGGATGATTGGTTCTCTCGGCGGCGGGTTTGTCATTGAAACATTCTCACCCTCTGTTCTTTACTTTATAATGGGATTGAGTTCCGTCATTGGGAGCATAGCAATCGTTTTGTTTCGCCGTTATGCCTCTGTAAGACAATCCACTATAGGACGTTCGACCAGTATTTAATCTAGAGCATGATCACAAGCGAAATCATCACCATTCCATACTTTGACTGAGGTCCATCGTTTTTCCGTAGTTGTCCAAAACGCATCGTCTGCCGATAAACCGAGCGGTAAGAGCCCTACAGATGCAAGATAAAGACTACCTGTTGATATGTATCCTTCTCCAATAGATGGTTGATGCCCAACGAAACCAATGGTTAACCAACCATCAGCGTCATACGTTCTATTGGCATGCATTTGTCGTTTCAATACAGCGGTCATCGCAGCACGAACTTGACCTTCACTCAAGTGTGGTGGAAGTTCCTTATGGAGCACAGCCATGGCCAGCGCTTGTAGGCATCCAAAACGATAAGCCAATGAACGACCGACTGCTGGGTACGTGCCTTCAGGTGAGATCATTCGTTCTTGTAATTCAGCGTGACGTCCAAGCCTTTTTTGGACATCTACTTTCATTGTCTTCCAAGTACCGTCAATTAATGGTACGGCGTGTAGGATGTCGTAAAGCATTGGAAGGATGACAAAGCTATTGTAATAATCCATGTGCAGTTTAGGTCCATCGCCATAATAACCGTCCCCTAGATACCATTGCTCATGCTGTCTGAGCGCATAATCTACACGCATCGGATCCCATGTCTCACCAAGCACAGAAATGGCAGCTTCTGTGCACGCCGCAAATAAAAGCCAGTTGCTCGCCACAGGCTTACGGTCTCTTGTTGATATAAAAGCGTCTGCGAGTTGTTTCCTGGTCCTCGGTGGCAAATCAGAAAACAAGGTTGGCGCCCGTAAGACAGCTTGGGCGAGAAAGGCCGTATCAACAATCGGCTGGAGACCCTCGGTAAAATTCACGTAATCCGGGTGGTCAGGTGACGTTATGGCGTCAATGCCCTCACGCCAATCCTTCAAACAGCGAACGCGCAACTGTTCTTCCTCCCCCTTATGAGGCGTTTCAAGCCAGGGAGCCATACCTGCCAATAATCTTCCTACAGCTTCAAGATGGGTATATTTCCCTCGGTCTTGACCACTGGTTTCAATCGGCATTTTTGCTTTAAGTTCACCAGCAGACAACGCCGTTAATACAGGAGTCGCCATTTGCTGCATCGTATTAAGCCAGAATGTTCGATCATTCATCTCTATTCCCCTTTCCAATTATTCACTATTCTGAAATATACAGAAAGGCGCGTACCTTTCATCAGATACGCGCCTTGCAGGCTGATGACAAACGCTTGCTTTCTTCGTTGCTTTGCTTTGTCCGGTGCTCATTGCCCTTTTGGCAACTCCGCGCCTCCCAAAGCTTTGCGCTTAGATAAGACAAACGTTTTCATGCAGCCTGGGTACGACTGTTGACAAACGCTCGCTTTCTTTGTTGCTTTGCTTTGTCCGGTGCTCATTGCCCTTTTGGCAACTCCGCGCCTCCCAAAACTTTGCGCCTAGATAAGACAAGCGTTTTCATTCTGCTTGTTAACTTCTTTTTTCCATTGATTTAATTATGTCTATACAAACACACGCATCTGAAAGATGCGTGTGTTTGTTCTTTCTTAGGAGAGCTTTAGGCGAAGGTTTGCCCATTCAAGTGCAGCAGGAAACGCTTCTGGACGCTCCACCTTACTTGTAATGTCGATATGCTTGCCTTCGTCAGATGAATCATGAAAGCTGTGCATCAAATCGAGCACATGATATGCCAAATCACCGTTTGCTCGGTGAGGACGCTCACTAGAAATCGATAGTGCCATATCAGCAAGCCCTATGCCACGGGAGTTGTCCGCAAAGCCGTGGGACAACGGGACCTCAGACCATTCGCTGCTCCCTGAACGCTTTATTTTAATTGGACCGCCAAATGTGTTTGGATCAGGGACAATCAATGTACCTTCTGTTCCATACACTTCAATGCGAGGCAATGAAGAGCCTCCTGCAATGTCGAAGCTTGTCAAAATCGACCCAACAACCCCTGAATCAAACTCTAATAAGCCAAAGATCGTTGTCGGTAATTCTACTGGCATAAACGTTCCTGATTTAGGCTGACTCGTAATCAAACGTTCTTCGTGCGCTTTTGTCGTGATGCTTGTGACTTTTTTGACTGCACCTAATAAATTGACAAAGGCCGTTAAGTAGTAAGGACCCATATCGAACATTGGGCCTCCACCTGTTTTATAGAAAAATTCAGGATGAGGATGCCAGCTTTCTGGTCCTGAGGACATCATAAATGCTGTCGCACCTATTGGGCGCCCAATCCATCCATCATCAATTAATTTTCGACAAGTTTGCAGTCCGCCGCCTAGAAATGTATCCGGCGCGCTTCCTACTTTTAGGTTCGTTTCCTTCGCTTTATCCAGAATCTTTTTTGCATCTTCTCTTGTCACGGCAAGTGGCTTTTCGCCGTAGACATGTTTGCCATTTTCAAGGGCTGCCAAAGCAATTTCTGCATGCGCCGCAGGAATGGTCAGATTCAGAACAAGCTCCACTTCGTTGTCTGCTAGCAATTCGTCTACAGACAGTGCACGAATGTCATGTTTTTCTGCAACGTCTTTTGCACGATCAAGGTCAAGGTCCGCGCAAGCAACGATATCAAATCCATCGAATTTTTTACTATTATCCAAGTAAATATTGCTGATGACGCCACAACCAATGACGCCAACCTTTACATTTTTAGTATTCATTGATGTACCCACCTTTTACATTCAGTTATGAGGAATCTGTACCCAGCTTTTCTTTTCAGAAGCTTCGGCAACGGCTTCAAGTACCTTTTGATTTTCAACACCATCATTGAAATTAGGCGTCGGATTTTTGCCAGTGCTAATGCCTTCAATAAGGTCATGCACAAGGTTAATGAACGTATGCTCGTACCCGAGAATGTGCCCTGATGGCCAATAGGCACCTGCATAGGGATGCTCAGACTCCGTACAGTTGATTAGGCGAAAGCCTTGCAGTCCAGGCTCATCATCATGAAAATACACATGGAGATTGTTAAGATTTTCAAGGTCCCATTTGATGGAGCCTTTTTCCCCGTTAATCTCAAAGCGATTTCCATTGCGATTTCCACCAGCAAAACGACTTGCTTCAAAAACGCCCATTGCTCCATTTTCGAACTGAGTGATAAAGGCCGACGCATCATCAACATCAACCGTGTCGGTCTCATTTTCAGTGCCAGCCACTGGACGTTCGTTAACGAACGTTTTTAACATCCCTGCAACATCTGTGATTTCCCCGACAAGAAAGCGAGCAAGGTCGATGCTGTGTGCCGCAATGTCACCATGCGTGCCATATCCAGTAACCGCCTTTTTCATTCTCCAAGTCATTGGTGTCTTCGGATCAAGTAGCCAGTCCTGCAGATAAACACCTCGGAAATGATGGATTTTGCCGAGTTTTCCTTCCGAGATGAGCTGTTTGGCATATTGCACTGCTGGCGAGAAGCGATAGTTATGGCAAATCATATGAATGACACCAGCTTCTTCGACAGCCTGCTTCATTTCCTTTGCCTCTTCAACTGACATTGACAAAGGTTTTTCACAAATGACGTGCTTGCCAGCTTTCGCTGCTGCGATGGCAATTTCTGCATGAGAGTTGTTTGGAGTAACAATATCAATGAGATCAATGTCATCTCTCTCAATGAGCTTCTTCCAATCCGTTTCAATGCTTTCAAAGCCCAATTGTTCAGCGGCTGCTTTCACATTGGCTTCGTTTCTTCCTGAAATCGCCTTCAGAACAGGCTTTAATTCAGGTTTAAAATAATACGATACGTCACGATAGGCTTGAGTATGAGCACGGCCCATAAAGCTGTACCCCACCATGCCAATACGCAATTCTTTCTGGTTGGTCATTGTCGATTCACCTCAATTATTGAAATCGTTTTCCAATGTTCTTTTTGCGGTCACAAACTTTTGACAGATACGTTTATCCTCGATAAACAGCCAGAGATTCACACATTTCTGCCGTTTGCTTATACACTTGTTGATACAGTTGGAAAATGTTTTGATACGTTTCAACATTCTCTTTCACAGGGTGGAATTCCTGCTTTCTTCTGACAAACTTTTTAACAACCATGTCGATTGATGGTGCCCAACCACAGCCAGCTGCTGCAATAATCGCCGCACCGAGACTTGGTCCTTGTTCATTTTCAAGTGATACGACGGTGGCATTAAAAATATCTGCTTGCATTTGGAGCCACGCAGGATTTTTTGCTCCGCCGCCAATTGAAACGACGGTATTGATCGTTTTTCCTGCTTGACGGAATAGCTGCAAAGATTCATTCAGGGAGAATGTAATGCCTTCCATCACTGCTTTGGCAAGGTGGACACGCGTGTGCTCCGCATCCATACCAATCCAGCTAGCCCGAATAGAGGCGTCTGAGTAAGGGGTCCGCTCCCCATTTAGAAATGGTGTAAATAACAATCCGCGGCTTCCTGGTGGGATGGTTTCAATCCCATCGAGCAATGCTTCGAAGGATTCGTTCGGCGCTAATTGATCCTTCGCCCATTGCAGACTATACCCAGCAGCAAGCGTCACACCCATTGTATAAAACACATTGTCTTTGGCGTGATTAAAAAAGTGAACACCACCATCGACATCGATATCTTGTTCTTCATAAGAGAGGATGACCCCAGAGGTCCCGATACTACACAGCGTTTCGCCTGGTGCAATAATGCCCGCTCCAAGCGCCCCACATGCATTATCGGCTCCGCCTGCAAACACCTTGATGTCGTTCGACACCCCAATTTGGGTTGCTACATCACGAACCAATGTGCCCACCTCGTCTGTCGACAGCACGATTTCAGGGCACATGGATACTGGAATGTCCAGAGCATGGCACATCTCATGGCTCCAGGCTTTCTTTGCAGGATGGAACAATAATGTACCCGCAGCATCAGATGGCTCCATGTGAAGCGCACCAGTCAGACGGTAGCGCAAATAATCCTTCGGCAATACAAACGATGTTGCCTTTGAGAAAAGGTCTGGCTCATGCGCCTTGACCCAAAGCAGTTTCGGTAACGTAAAACCTTCGAGTGCTGGATTTTTTGTGTACGTATACAGCTCCTCACCAAGCGTCGTCCGAATTAACTCGCATTCAGCCGACGTTCGGGTATCATTCCAAAGCATCGCCGGACGAAGCACCTGTCGTTTTTCATCGAGGAGCACGAGGCCATGCATCTGACCCGAGAAGCTCATGCCCTCGATGCTTGTCGCAGCTTCTGGAACACTTTCGACAATTTTCTTCAAGGCTTCAATTGTGGCGTCCACCCACTGATCTGGGTTCTGCTCACGCACTCCACCAGCAGCGACATGCATATCAAGTGGGCTTGAGGCCTCCCCTTTGACATTACCATGTTTATCGACAAGTAGTACTTTTACTGCACTCGTTCCTAAATCAATGCCAGCAACGTAGCTCACGCGATCCCTCCATTTTTAACGGACGGCGTAAATGACGTCCTGAATTTTAGCCTTTAACGACTCTTGCCCACCTGATAGATTCTCAATGTCACCAATGGTCAACGCGTGAGCGTGAAGTGAATCGAGGGTTGCTTTTCCGTCCACAATCTCTTTTCCGATTCCAGTCGTGAAGGAGCGATAACGGTCTTCAATCAAGTTTTCAAACACTTTTTCTTCAATTAACGCGTGAGCAGCTTTCAAGCCCCAAGCAAATGTATCCATGCCAGCAACATGTGCTGAAATTAGATCTTCAGCGTGGAAGGAGCCTCTACGAACCTTGGCATCAAAGTTCAAACCACCTTTCCCAAGACCACCATTTTTCAGAATTTCATACATCGCTAATGTCGTTGAATAAATATCGGTTGGGAATTCATCGGTGTCCCAGCCAATTAATGTATCTCCCTGATTCGCATCAACAGAGCCGAGCATGCCTTGAATACGTGCCGTACGTAACTCGTGCTCGAACGTGTGCCCTGCAAGTGTTGCGTGGTTCGCTTCCAGGTTAAGTCGGAAACGATTATGCAGGTCATACTTTCGCAAGAAGGAAATGGTCGTCGCAGCATCTGTGTCGTATTGGTGAGTCGTCGGCTCTTTTGGTTTCGGTTCAATAAGCAGCTGACCATCAAAACCAATCTTCTTTGCATAATCCGAGGCCATGTGTAGGAAGCGAGCGAAATTGTCCTGCTCTAACTCAAGGTTTGTGTTAAGTAACGTCTCGTAGCCTTCACGTCCGCCCCAGAACACATAGTTTTCAGCGCCTAATTCTTTTGCGATATCAAGGCCATTCTTTACCTGTGCCGCAGCAGTAGCAAACACGTCGGCATGGTTCGATGTTGCAGCTCCGTGAACGTAGCGAGGATTAGAGAACATGTTCGCCGTATTCCAAAGAAGCTTGCGACCAGAGGAAGCCATATAGCCTTTCATTTCATCGACGATCGTGTCTACATTTTTAAAGAAATCGGCAAGCGTCTCACCTTCAGGCGCAATGTCGACATCATGAAAGCAAAAGAAGGGAAGATTCAAAATCTCCATCAGCTCAAAGGCGCCTTCCAAGCGTGCTTTTGCCAAGTCAAGCCCTTGCAAATGATTCCATGGACGTAACATATTTCCTCTACCAAACGGATCTGAACCGTCCGCTACAAGTGTGTGCCAGTATGCCATTGAAAAACGAAGCTGTTCCTCCATCGTTTTTCCTCCGACAACTGCATCCGGTTGATAATGACGAAATGCAAAAGGATTGTTTGTACCAGGACCTTCAAATTGAATAGGCTGACGATTAAAATAACTCATTATTATTCCTCCAATTCATTATGTTCATTTAAGCGTTTAACAGACCCTCTAACTTTTAATTCTGGGACAATATGTACGTTTTTTTGAGGTTTCTCCTGTCCTGCGTTTAGAACAGCGAGCAAGGTGTGTGCTGCGAGTTCCCCTATTTCTTTGACAGGCTGTGAAACCGTGGTCAACGGGGGATCAATAATAGAAGATACAGGAAGGTCATCAAAGCCCACAATGGAAAGATCCTCAGGAATGCGAATTTGTTTATCGCGACACCAGCTGTAAACATTGAGTGCATTGCTATCATTCATTGCAAACAAAGCAGAAGGCAGTTGTTTCACATGATGATAGTAACTCAACTGATCAATATAGTCTTCACCAATAAAGACATAGTCTTCGTTGTAAGCATGCTGTTCCTCCATAAACTCACAATAGGCTTTAAAACGAGAGCGCCACGCATAAATATCATTGTTCAAGCTGCAATATCCAATGTCACGATGGCCTAACTCCCATAGGTGCTCCAACGCAAGGCGTGTGCCTTTGGCGTTATCTGTATTTACAGCTGGCACCCCTTGAATGGACCCTTCTACGACGACAATAGGTACTTGCTTTTTTGCTGTTTCGATCATTGGGTGTCCTTCCTGAGCCAAATTGCTCAGGAGCAACATGCCTTCAACACGTGTGGAAAGAAGCTGGTAAATATTTCGTTCCTCTAAGGCAAGATCGTCATTAGAATTCACATGCACCATCGTGCGACCTGCTTGGCGAAGCACAGACTCAATACCTGCCATCACCTCGATGAAGTAAGGGTTTCTCATGTCATGTGAAATGACGCCAATAAACTGGGTACTTGTTTTTAACCCACGTGCAATTAGATTTGGAATATACCCTAGACTTTCTAGCGCCTGGTGCACTCTTCTTTTCGTGTTTTCGCTCACAGGGCCACTTCCAGTAACGACACGAGATACGGTCGTCCTTGATACACCAGCTTCTTTGGCCACATCATTGACCGTGACCTTCATTCGTGGCTCTCCCCCCTTTTCTACAACAGCTAAACTTTATGGTGGAGACTGTGAACGTTCACATTTCTGAATATGAGAAGAATTCATTTGCATTTTATCAGACAAATCCGTTGCGCGCAAGCGTTTTCAAAGAGGACTAGAACCTTTTCAGGTAACGAAGATCTTATTTCATTTAAAGAACTGTGGTGCTTGTTCACTCACTAGTAGCCGCTTTTGGTAATTTCGTGTAAAAGGCACTAGGTGATCTAACTTGAAACAATGTACTTACTTGCCTATTTGGTTGCAACACGGCTTTTCACCCGCTATACGAGACCGAGACACAATAAAAACAATATGTGCAGAAGCAAGCCCCAGCGAAGTCAAAATACGTAGACTCTAGCGGGATTAGCGCGAGCTGAAGATCCCCTCGGAAAGTCTGCTTTCCGAGGAAGCTGAAGCCGTGCCCCGCAGAAAGCGAAGTATTTTGACGAAGCGGTCGTGTTTTCTTTTTCTGCAGAAGTCTCACTAGTAGGCGCTTTTACTTTATGATAAAGCGTGGATCAAATGAGAAAGACCTTGTTGGTTCATTTTTGATCTTGACCAACTAAATTAGTAGAAAGGGCACTAGCAATAGCTCTACGGAGACCCATGAAAGTCTCCGTAGAATGATAACTTATTTCAGGTAACGAGCAAGATGATTTCGTGCTTTGACAATTCCTTGCTGTTCATTTTCAAGCGTTCCCCAATAGCGATGGTCTTCAAGTTCAATGCTGACCGCACGCTTGTAACCCGCTTTTTCTAATCGAACAGCAATGCGATCCCATTGAATGATCCCTTCACCAGGAATTGTGTAGCGCCAAGAACCTTCAGAGAAATCATAGGAAGAGCCAAAGGTAGCCGGAAGATGTCCATGCAAATATTGCTCCTCAGGAAGGAGTTCGGTATCTTTGCCATGACAATAAACGATGCGATCACTAAACTCCTCGAGCACTCGTAGATGATCAATTCCTAGTCTTACTAAATGGGAAGGATCATAATTCAAACCAAAATGCTTTGAAGGAGCTGCTTTGAACATCGCGCGCATCGTCTCAGGTGTACACCCTAGAGTTGGATAAGCTGGCGCTGACCCAGGATACCCTTCCATAGCTAGGTACACATTATGCTTCTCAGCCAGCTCAGTCACTTTATAAAACGAGTTTTCAAAATGGGCGAAGCTCTCTTTTCGCGTCTGCGAATTGTTTGGAGGCATCAAGCACATAAAGATAACAGATGCACCGTTTGCCGAAAATCGCGCAAAGGATTCATCAAGCTCTTTTAATGCCTCTGAAATTTTTCCTTCATCACTGCCTAAAAAAGGACTAGGGCCAAGCAAATACTTGCCATCAATTGAACCCGGCTTCACGCCTGCTTGGTCTAAAGCTGCTTTTATCTCCTCATTTAGATCAGGGAGGTCAATCACATCGATACCAACAGACGCTGCCCACTCAGCCATTTTTTCGTAGCCTAGCTCGCGAATGTTCGGTGAAATTCTCATACCAATATCAAAATTCATTCTTTACACCTTCTCTTTTGTGTTAGTTGGGTCGTATCCTGCTGCTTGATAAATCGCTTCTGTAAGCGTAACCACTTTCTCCGCAAATTCTCCTGGGACAACGACATCATGTTTGCCTAAGATAGCGTCTATAAAACTTTTATCTTGGTTGGTCACCTGCTCTGGAAGCTCAGGAACAACCGGGTCGTTTCCAGGAAAACGTAAAGTAAGTTTGTCATTATCGATAATAATTGCCCCTTTTGTGCCGCAAAACACAAAGCGCTCATCCCACATCGGAGCATGCCCGATCACAGCGATGTTGGCTAGAGGGCCTTCTTCAAACTGAAGCGAAATGTGCGAATCAATTTCCACCGGCGACCCTTGCTGACTAATATGGGCACGAATCGTACCAGGTGTCATATTTGTTGTCCACAAAAGAACATCAATTATATGGCTGCCTGAATCCATCAGCATGCCGCCACCTGAGAGAGATGGTGTTTGTCTCCAGCTATTTCGCGTTCCTACCATCCAATGCTGATAAAGTGAAGCGTTTACAGACGTCAGCTCACCAATGGTTCCATCGGTCAAAGCTTCTTTCACATATTGAAAAATAGGCATAAAGTGGCGCTGATATGACACTTGCAATACCTTATCTACGGCTTTTGCTTGCTTACAAAGTGTGGCTGCTTCATCCGATGAACATGTCATTGGTTTCTCAATAAGAACATGGCACCCTGCGTCCAAAGCCGCCATGGCTTGGGAGAAGTGGAGTGTATGTGGCGAACACAGCAAGATCGCATCCAATTGCTCCGTCTGTAGCATGTCTTCATAGCTGCTATAACATTGAGCGTTGTCAAGCTCCGGAAATTGTTTGATAGCTTTCGCAATACTGGCGCCATTCGGGTCACTTAATGCCGTAACAGTAACCTCATCAATGTCGGCCAATTGCCTAAAATGCAAATGAGATATGCCTCCAACCCCTGATACACCTAAGCGAACTGTCATGAACTCATCTCTCCATTTCAAATCCGAAATTCTTGGCTTAATGGCCAAGTGTCGGTTCATTATATTGGAAAATTCTGAATGAAAGTACACAAAGTTGTCCTATACCATTGTTTCTTCATCGAAGAAGGTCCTATTCTATTACACAGGGACAGGACCTTCTTCTTGTGGCGTCTCTTCAAGAGGATGATTACATTCCTTCGGGCAGTTCGATCTCTACTTCACGTTGTTTTTCAGATGAACGTAAAATGCCGTCAATAATTGCTTGGTTTCGAACAATTTCTTTTGTTGACACCGGCGCTTCTGTGCCTTCAATAATCGCAACTGCAAATGCGCGAACTTTTTCGTAAAAAATATCAAGACCATGGTTAATGGTTGGAATTGGTGATTCTGTATGGTGTCCAAGCGTATCATGGAAAAGGGACATTGAACCGATGCCGCCATCCCATACACCGCTCCATGGACCTTGTCCGGCAGGGAGGACTTTTAAACCTGCATTCGTACCAAGGAATAAACTTGGTCCAAGACTATCCATATGCATCGCCCAAGAAATTTTGAAATTCAACACTTGGCCTGTCTCGAAACGAATTAAAGCAACACCAAAGTCCTCCACTTCAAACTGGTCTGCTTGTGAGTGGTACGCCGGATTTGTTCCAAAATGATTGGAAGAATAGGCAGAAACTGTGACCGGCTTTGGATATCCAATTGCATTCAAAGCAAAATCTAATGAATAGCAACCGATATCTGCTAATGCGCCAGCACCTGCAAGGTCCTTTCGGATGAATGTGCCTCCTGGCATCCCACGTCTTCTTCCGCCACCTGTTTGTACATAATACACGTTCCCAAGCTCACCTGACTGAACAATTCGCTTGAGTTCCTTCATGTTCGGATCATAACGAGGCTGGAATCCTACCGTCAAAATTAAGCCAGTTTCTTTTTCAACTTGCGCCATTTCGACTGCTTGGTCTAATGTGACGCTCATCGGTTTTTCTACGAGCACATGTTTCCCTGCACGCAAGGCGTCTATAGTTGTCTGATAATGTGCAATGTTAGGTGTACAAATGCTTACGCCGTCAAGATCTTCTTCCAGTAGCTTTTCATGCCCTGTAAACGCTTTCGCATTTTCCAAACCGTGTTGAGCAATAAATTCTTCCGCTTTCCCCTCAATCACATCTGCGACTGCGACAATATCAACGTCGTCCATTTTTTTATACGACCTCACATGTGCTCCCGCAATGCCACCGCTTCCAATAATCCCAATTCTTAATTTTTTTGTCATCTGAATACCTCGCGATCCGTTTTTAACGTACTCACAGAACTTTTGTAAAACTTAGCAACTTCACCTCGACTATAAGGTATAACATTTAACAAGTCAAGGTCATTTTTCTATACTTTTTTAATCAATCATTCCAGTGGATTCCCCTAATATCAGCTTGAACGGCGATAAATATTGAAATTCCCCTAAAACCTCTCCTTCAATAAGTTGATATAACAACTCAGAAGATTTACGTGCCATAGCGACTTCATCTTGCTGAATATAGGACACGGCTGGTCTGCCAGAACGAACAGATTTCTCCGTATAATCAAAACAAAGATGAGGAAGCTTCACTTGATTTGCTCTCATCCATTGTGTTAACAATTCATCGACCGCATTTTCGCTTGATACATAAGCGTCCACTTCCAATCCATCCAAAGCAGAAAACAACAGCTGAGGGTTTTTATAGAAGGAACCTTCAACGACAGGCGTTT
Source organism: Aureibacillus halotolerans (assembly GCF_004363045.1). Classification (NCBI taxonomy): domain Bacteria; kingdom Bacillati; phylum Bacillota; class Bacilli; order Caryophanales; family Bacillaceae; genus Aureibacillus; species Aureibacillus halotolerans. The sequence continues at coordinate 213,737 of NZ_SNYJ01000002.1, read as the reverse complement.
GCGTTGACGAAAGCTGCCGTTGCTGCACAGCCGCTTTGAAGCCTTTTAAACGCATCTCAAGAGAAGCTGTCCCATCCGTCACTGGCGTTAGATAGGCAACACGTTCAATTTTTTTATCAAGAAAGTAATTTACGGCCAGCTTTGCCGCCTCAAAATTGTCTGTATAAACCCCTGGAATCGGAAGCCCTGGCAAATGTCGATCAATAAATACGATCGGGAAATTCTCCAAGCTTAAGCGCAGAATTTGCTCATTGTAATGTTGCCCGTTCACAGGCGTAATCAACAGGCCATCCACCTGCTCTTCAACTGCTTTTCGAATAGCATTTGCTTCTTCAACGACGTCATTGTCGTTCATTAAGAGCAGCAACAAGTCTCCCCTTTTGCGCACTTCTTTCTCAACCTGTCTCATCGTTTCTAATCCATAGGTCGCACCAATCCCAGGAACGACCAACCCAATCTTTCTACGTCGAGCAGGTCTTGTGTCCTGAGGTTCATATAAACCGTGCAGCTGATGATCATCATGAAGCACATAGGACCCTTTGCCACGTTTTCGATGAACGACCTGGTGCTGCGCGAGCAAATCTAAGGCACGTTTAGAGGTGATGCGGCTCACATTAAATTCCTCAGCAAGCTCAATCTCCGAAGGCACACGATCCCCTTTTTGGTAATGGCCTTCTTTTATCTTCGTCAAAATATCATTATATATTTGTAAATAAAGCGGTTCTTTAATCATTTTATAAACCCCACTGTACTAAATTCAATCAATCCACTTCGGTTTCTGACACTCCTCATACATCCAAGCAACAATCGCTTTAGCCATCTCAATGAGCCGAACGCGTTCTAATGGAGTTGGAAGACTGCCGAAGCACATTGCTTCATCGATTTCCTGGTACCTTTCAGACACGTCAATTTTTTGTTTAATCATGGATAAAAGCTGATCTCCATCTGTTTGAACGTCTATGATTACAAACGCATATGTGGACTGTTTATACACCTGCTGAAGCGTTTCCACAAGCGGTTCAATGCCTTGTTCCTCAATGCTCTCCCTATCCGCATACGGCCAACCTAGAACAAGTGCTGCATTCTGAGCAAGACCCTGTGCTGCCGTGACAGGAGTTTTAATTAGAAACAAGCGTGGAATGTCCAACACTAACGAGGACGCTGTATCCTCTGTTCGTTCAATCCCATCGACAATAACTTGGAGCGCAGCCGCATAACCTGGCAACTCTCGCGACACGTTCAATGCTGAAAACAAAGGATACGGCATCATCACTTTATGTGACACAGTATGAAAAGCGTTGTGTAGGGACTCCATCGCTTTTGTTTCCGGATGATAAATAATGATCCAAGACGACTCCCCATGTGTAGAAATTAGATCAGATAGTGATTCTTCGCTTGGCAAATGAGGAAAAGCATGAATGGTTGTAGATTGTGAACGTTCTCTTAATTCTATACGCAGTTGTTCTGCGAGCTCTTTTGCCGCTCGTGGCAAATATCCAGCAAGAAGAATCGCATGTTCTTGTGTCGGTTTGCTATCGGTCATGGTTGTCTGCAAATGCATTGAACGAGGGAAGCATAAGATCCCTCGTTAAGTTGCTTGCAGATTCACCTCCAAACATTATGTATTTTTCCAAGGAAAATCAGTTTAAAAACACAATCGCAGCTGCCCCAATCACACCAGCATCTTGATCCAATCCTGAAGGGACTATCGTTGTTTCGCGACCTGATGGACCAAGCGCACGTTCGTTTACAAAGGCTTGGACAGCATCGAATAAAGGAGCACCCACTCTTGTGACCCCGCCACCAATGACAATTTTCTCAGGATCAAGCGTGTTAATTAATGACACACAGCCTACACCAATTTTTTCAAAAATAGTGTCTACAAACGCTTGAAGCTGAGCATCACCTTGCCTTGCTCGTTCAAACACGTCAGCCGCCGTAAGCGTCTCCCCTGTAAGCTTTGAAGCATGCCTCGCGATTCCCGTTCCAGAGGCTATATACTCAAATCCACCTTCCAACTCGCCTTCACGGGCACCGTAGGCGGGGTCGATCACCATATGCCCAATGTCGCCAGCATTCCCACTTTTCCCAGTAATTAACTGACCATTTGCAAAGATTCCGGCACCAATGCCCGTAGAAATCGTCATGTAAATAAAATCATTCGCATCCTGTGCTGCACCAACCCATTTTTCAGCTAATGTTGCTGCACTTGCATCGTTCTCAAGCGAAATCGGTATGGAAAAATGTTTCTCCAATTGTTTGGTGACTTGAATGCCTTTCCATGAAGGCAAATTTGGCGGCGATGTCACTGATCCTTCTTTCGAATTAAGTGGCCCTGGTGCACCAATACCAATGCCAGCACAACCATCTTCTGTTATGCTACACTGCTGTAACAACAGTTTTAATTCTTCCGCCATGCGATCAATCATCTCGTATGGTGGTAGGCTGAGATCCGTTGGAATAACCTTCTTGCCAATTAATACACCGTTTTCATTCACTAGCCCAATCGCTGTTTTTGTACCCCCGATGTCAATCCCTGCTGCAACCTTCATCACTCTCATCCTTCCCAAATGCAATACAGTCTGCATTCATTTTACCAAAACAAATAGGAATGATCTATCGATTGTTCATTTGTATATTTTCGCTAGCTGCTCCGCACACTTCTTGAAAAGGGGGTTCTTTTCAATGAAGCTAACCGAAACGGAACAGGTACAGCTTAGCAAGGCGATTGACTCATTAAACGTTGGTTTAGATGCACTTATCGTTTTGTACAATGAGTCCGATGATGAGCAACTCTTTTTTGAACCATCAGAAGCGTTAATTGCAACGTACAATAAAGTCACTTCGACACTTGACCCTACAGTCGTGAATGACCGCCTTGATCGGCTCATGATTGCTATGCTAGAAGCGATGATGCCGACAAAATCATAAAAAACCCTGCAGCATAGGCAACAGAGCTTTCAATCCTTTATTTTCTGAGATTAAAATGGGCGTTCAATTGACCTCTCAACATGTTCTCACGCACATTTTCTTTTGTTTCGGCTTTTTTCTTACGAATCATTTCCTGACGAATTTCAAAAGTCTGAACGCCATCCTCAATCTTGTCTGCAATGTCCATCAATCGTTCCACATCGTCAAAGGAGTACTTACGAAACCCTCGCTTTGTTCGGTCTGGGAATACGAGCTTCCGTTCCTCGTAATAGCGGATTTGCCTCTCCGAAAGACCTGTTAGTTCACTCACGGTACCGATTGAAATCACTTTTCGATCTCGATAAGAGGTAGGCTCTGTATCCAAATCCTCATTCCTCCATTCTCAGGCTTTTTGTAAGTATAACGAAGAGTTTGATAAAAAGGCTACTACATTGTCAGAAAGTCTGACAATGTAAACAAACGGCTACTTATTTATGTAATGAATTATAACGTCATACTGTTGAAAAGTTAACATAAGGGAAGTGCAAGTATTGAATGAATTTGCTTGTCCTGCAAATGCCATGCACAAATGACATTTCCACCATCAAATCAGTAAAAAATGCGCATTTTGTATTGACACCTTTGGACCCTCCATTGTATGATATTACTTGTCGAAACAACGCCAGCATGATCGTCTACTTTAGCTGGAAGAGCCCGACAGATTGATTCCTATATCGTGAGGCGTTAGCTCAGCGGGAGAGCACTTGCTTGACAGGCAAGGGGTCGGGGGTTCAATTCCCTTACGCCTCATCGGAAAGAGCACTTTGTTTGCAAAAACAAAGTGCTCTTTTGCATGCTTTGAATTCGACTAAACGCATCATCCAAACCTCTTGATCACCTTTTCGACATGCGGCATTAGACCACTCTTTTCAAAGATGAGGTTCGTTGGCGTTTTGTCTGGCACCTAACTAATTCGCTCTTCATGATCACGCTTCTGAATTTCTTCTTCCTCTAAATCTTCCTCCCGATCCCTTAATCGATGGGCCAATCTGCTTGACGCGTTAGCTGCAACACTGGCGACTAAGTCATCAAGGAACGTATGGACCCCATGCTCCTGCTTTGTATCAAGCTCCCGAATAATGCCTATTTTCTGTTTGTCCAGGTGGCCGTAGGTTGTCACGGCAATACTTCCATAACCAAACACCGCTCCAAAACCAATCGTTTCATCTACTCCGAATAACCCTTCATCACTTTCCACAATGGACTGAAGTGGTTCTGAAAGCATTTTTTTCTCAGCGAGCTTATCTAATTCGATTCCCACAAGCAATGCGTGTTGAATTTCACGTTTCTCCAAAACCGCTTCAACACTCTCTATACACTCATCAAACGATAAATTCACATTGTATGGAGCTTGCATCTGATACACAATATCCGCAACATCCTTTATTGTGACGCCTCGTTCAATCAAGAGATCCTTCGCCGCCTGCGCGACAACCTTGCTATGCACTCGTTTATTGACTGGCATTAAAAAAATCTCCTCCCTTTCTCATCTGAGTATACCAACGTTGGCTATTTTTGCCTATGGATTAGATTCTTAAAGATGTATGTCAGCATTCGTTTCTTAGTCATCATTTGCTATAATGGAGCAAGAAACGATTGGATAGGAGGAATTATCGTGCGCTTCGGCATTGTTGCTTTCCCCTCAAAAACACTTCAGGACAAAGCAAATTCTTACAGGATGAGGTACGACACTCGTTATTCACATATCCCACCACACGTCACATTAAAGCCTGTATTTGAGTTAGACGAAAAAGATTTTGATCAACTACACAAGCAGATTACTGAGGTGGCAAACAAACACGAGCCTTTTGAAATGAAGGTTTCTAGAGTAGGCACATTTCACCCAGTAAACAATGTTGTCTATTTTAAAATTGAAAGATCAGACAAAATCAATGCTTTGCATGACGAGCTGAATGATGGCACGTTGCACAGAGATGAGGATTATGCGTTTGTTCCGCACATCACGATAGGTCAAGACATGTCAGATGACGAGCTGTTTGATGTGTTTGAGAGATTGAAAATGACCTCTTTTGATTATAATGAAACGATTGATCGTTTTCATCTTTGTTACCAGCTTGAGAACGGTTCATGGACGGTTGCGGAAACCTATCATTTAACCAGCAAAGGCTTGCGTGCCGATGATTGTTAAATGGGCGGCAAATGACTCCATTCGAGACGATGCACACCGTGTCAGAGAGCTTGTATTTATTGAAGAACAAAACGTGCCTCGGTCCCTAGAGATGGATGCGTTCGATGCAGTCGCTCTTCACGCAGTTTGTTATTTGGAAGGTCAAGCTGTCGGAGCCGTTCGTTTTAGGGAAACAACAAACAATGTGGGCAAAGTCGAGCGTTTATGCGTATTAAGCACGCATCGAGGTTACGGCATTGGGAAGCATCTTATGCATGCCATTGAAAAATTGGCTACGCTTAATCAGCTCAGTGCGGTTCAATTAAATGCGCAATCGCATGCGCTCCCGTTTTATGAAAAGCTTGGCTACGAAGCCGTCTCAGAACCTTTCATGGAAGCAAACATGCCTCATGTGACGATGTTAAAAAAGTTGTAAGAAAAAAGCGTTAAGCGAATTGGTCAAAATGCCTGCCTATACCAGTTTCTTCACGTTCCCAATTTTGTAAGGATGGCACTGCCTTGGCGACGTCTGAATTGCTATGAACAAAACGACGATTGCTGTCTGTATCCATAGACTTCGTCATTAAGGTGACACGTTCCACTCTCGGCTCCCTTGGCTGCCATTTCTCCGGAAGAATTCGCTCCGCATACGTCTGATACTGATAGGTTGGGACAGGGGAAATCCACATTGATTCACCACCTCTTCCTTTGTTTACTAAGTATATTCCCGCTTTTCGGCACCTATGAAACATGCCAGTACCTAGATCAGAGGTTTAAGAAGACAAATTTCGCACCTTACATTTGGCAGACACACTTAGATATAGATAGGTAAACCTGGAAATCAATTTTGTAATTGGTTTTTATACAAGCTGCCATTCGCTCTCTTTCACCCTAAGGGCACAAGTGCATCATCGACTCGATAAGGCCTTGTCGTGATTTCTTTGCCGCGGGCGATCTGCGAGCGTTGAAGAAGGTATCTGCGCAGCAAAAAATTGATTTTGGTAAGAAGAAAGCAGTTTATCCTCATTCGAGGGTGGACTGCTTTTTCTCTATTAGCTTTATCATGTGTTTGGTGTTTACCTCAAACGCAAGTATGCATGTATAGGAAATGCCCCATGTACTTCAGTGTATGCATTACGTGAAATCGTTTCATCCCTGCGTTCATGTGTTCCATGATCGGCCTGCACTTAACTCAAATTCAATCTGTTCCATTTATACGCAAGGTTCACTTGATCGTCCTGAATCTCTCATCCGACAGACCGGAAAGAATTTGCAAAAACAGAAAAATCCACCGCTGCATTAATCCTGCGAAGCAGATAATCTTCTGACATCAGGTGATATAATTCTGCATAAATCAATGCGCTTTTTTCTTGTTTGCTAATACAATACGGCACAAGTCGCTTTTCCGTTTTCACTGCTATACGAGACCGAGACAAATTATAAACAATTTACGCAGAAACAACCATCAGCGTAGTCAACATACGTAGACTCCTGCGGGAACAGCGCGAAGCTGAAGATCCCGCAGGAAAGCAAGACTCCGAGGAAGCTGAAGCCGTGCCCGCGGAAAGCGAAGTATTTTGACGCAGTGGTCGTCATTGCTACATCGATTCGAAAGTACCTCATCGTGATTTCTTTTCACTCTAAAGGGCATAAGTGCATCATCGACTCAAAAAGACTTCGGCGCGATTTCTTTGCCGCTAGTTATTTAGAGCGTAAAGATCCGCTTAGTTATTCAAAAGAGATCTTTTAGAAAATACAGGATTGTGAGCATTGACACCTTTAGATTCTTGAATGCACATGGTGTCAATCGCCTTGCTTCTACTCAGGCACAGCCATCATTGAAGCTGATTTTTGCACTACGAAAGTTTTCTTAAGAAGATAACAAAACCAAATGAAGAATCGAATAAAATCAAATCCTGAATGAAAATAGATTTATTAGGCATAGCCTTGGCTGGCGCAGAGTTGCCATAGGGGCAATAAGCACCAGACAAGATTTTGCAACAAAGAAAGCGAATGTTTCTCATCAGTCTTTTTTTTTTAAGCGAAACTAACTGTCCTTCAGGTATTAAAAAAACGGACGACGTTGTGGACGGTGATGCTTTTTGTTTTCGCTGGATTCCTCATTAATGTCTTTGTCGTGATGATTCTTACGCCCTTCATCAACTATAATGACTTGATCTGCCTTAATGATCACCTTATCCGCAGAGATGACCTTCTTCCTTTTATGTTCTTCAGACACGTTTAATCCCCTCCTACATTTTTCTAGACTCCTACGTAGTGTATGCCCTTGACCTATAAAACGAGTGGGCTTTTTATGTTTTCATTGTCTCAAAGAAAGTGTCGTTCAATACAGCCAAAAAGGATTGACAAATCTCCGCACCCACACAGAATGACCGAACTTACATAGTGTAATAGAGACAGAAATGTCAATTCCGTTAAGTGAGGTGTATACCACTATGGGCTGTGGTAAGAAAATGGAAAGTCCATCACACAAACAATGTGTGGTCGATGCGGTCAGATCCATCCACGACATGCAGGAAGCCGTTGAAGACAATTGCTCTTCCAGCTGTTTCTGCAATCTTTTATCCCCTAAAGCTACACTCGGAGACACAGTACCCTTTATTCTTTTGGGCAAGGGGGACTTTAATGCATTAAAGTCCTTTGGAAATATTGGCGGACTAGTAGGTCCGGATAGATGCTTCTCAACCATCTTTTTCCGTGTGGAAAAAGTAAAGGGACACTGTGCCACATTATCTTTGCTTCGACCGCTTAAAAAGAATGGCGAGCAAATTGATGACTTACACTCACCTTGTGACCGTCATCTGTGTGCACTTGAGAAAACAGATGTGTGCATAGAAGTGGATCTAGAGTGTTTCTGTGCGATTCAATGCCTATCGCCACAGTTAGTCATAGGTTGATCGGCATATCGTCATTTCGGCAGCTTAAGAGCTGCCTTTTTCTTGTCCAAGATTTTATTACTTCAAGCCCATTTTCAACAAATCTCTAAAATCCAATCACCATTTTCCCCTCTTGTTTATATTCTAGTTAGTGAGCAAAACGCCTTGAAGTTTTCAAAAGAGAAGGAGTGTAAATCAATGGGATGCAAAGACAATACCGATCGGTTTGATGGAAACTGTGTAACTGATGCTTTACGCAACATAAAGGACATACAAGACGCCGTTGAAGATGAGTGCTCGTCAAGCTGCTTCAGCAACTTGCTTTCACCTGTTCAAACATTAGGAGACACGATTCCTTTTGTATTGTACGGCAAAGGAGGCAAAAACTTATTTGTTGCCACTGGAAACGTAGGTGGCTTTCAAGAAGGACCATGCTTCCAAACGCCATTCTTCCGCATTAGAGATTTTCACAGAGACTGTGCCACGCTGCAATTGCTTCGTCCGTTTGACCGCTTTGAACCAATCTCGGTTACTGACGAGGATGAACTGTGTGACGTCACCCGTCTAGTGAAAACAGATTTTTGTATCGAGGTAGACTTAAGCTGCTTCTGCGCCATCCAATGCCTCGATCCTCGCTTGTTGAGCAGCCGTCATCATCACCACGATTGCCGTGATGAAAGCTCAAGCTCATGTGAATCATCATCTCACCACCATCGTAAATAAAAGGTGAGAAATGAAGGCAATGAAAGAAGGCGGTGATCATCGGATGATGTTCACTCGCTTTCTTTTTTTATTGGTTCAGCTCAATAACTTTGACGAGGGTAAACCAAATCACGTCGTTGAGGTTCCTCCCCGTATTTCCGTTCAATGTCATCTTCAAGTGCAATATACATACGCTTAAACCGATGGCTTATATCAGCGAAAAGACCATCTCATGAACCAACTGTCTAAAAGAATATAAAAAAGCCTCTCCACAGCTTACGCTGGAAAGAAGCTTTGCCACTTAGAAACTGTTAAAAACCAAGTATTTTCACATCTAGAATGGAATCTAAAGCAACTGTATTCGCCTCTCCTGTACTCTTCCTGATGGATACTTCGTTAGCGGTTAGCGCATATACATGACCTTTGAAAGTGTCTTCTGCCGTTGTAATTTCACACATAGGCTTTGAAACGGAAGGCAATCGATTGAGAAATTCTAGCTTTTCTTGGCCTGATAATGACTTGAATTGCCCTTTTCGACTACGCTCTTTTTGATAAGGTTTCTTTTCTTCTGCTTCTACATCAGGCTTTGACTCTCCGGTAGTTGCCGTCGTCTTTAGGTCTGGCGCTACTGTTGATTGCTCATTGTCTTGCTCCGTTGGCAACGTTGCCGTTCCGGTTTTTGAGCTCGCTTTTTCTTGCATCCCTTCAGTAGAAATAGGGAAATCAGGCTGGACAATGTACAATAAAGGCTTTTTAACAGTTGTTTGCATACGGAACACACCTTTCTATTCGTCGATGGTTTATCGTATGCATCTCGCCTAGAGAATGTGCCCAGTAGATCCTCAATGATTGCATGGAAAAGGATAAAGCATTGCTCTGGAACTGGAGCAAAAAATCAAAAGAAAAAGGCAGCTCTAAACGTCATGTATCTGACTTTAGAACAACCCTTTTTATGTTAGCTTCCTAGAATATTAAACCCACCATCAACATGCAATATTTCGCCGGTGATCCCTCTTGCCATTGGGCTTAGCAGGAAGAGTGCCGCATCGCCAACCTCTTCTTGTGTAACCGTCCGACGAAGCGGAGAGCGTTCTTCAATCTCTTTAAGAATGGAATTAAAATCGCCAATCCCTTTTGCTGAAAGCGTACGAATTGGGCCAGCGGAAATGGCATTCACTCGAATGCCTTCCTTCCCAAGGTCAGCTGCCAAATATTTCACACTTGCATCAAGAGCAGCCTTGGCGACACCCATAACATTATAATTGGCTACAACGCGCTCACCGCCAAGATACGTCATTGTGGCAATGCTTGCCTCTTCTGTGAAATAGGGCTTAGCAGCTCTTGCTACAATCGTAAGCGAATAGGCACTAATGTCGTGAGCAAGTAAAAAACCATCTCTCGTTGTGTCTACAAACGCTCCTCGTAGATCATCCTTGTTTGCAAATGCAATACAATGGGCAATCCCACTAATTTTTCCTGCTTTTTCATGAATTTCTTTAAATGCAGCTTCTACTTCGTCGTCCTTTGTGACATCACATGCCACAGTCACAGGGGCTTCATCAATCGTTAATGCTAAATCCTCAACGCTTTTCTTTAAACGTTCTGTAGCATATGTGAACACAAGCTTTGCGCCTGCTTCATGCAATGAACGAGCGATGCCCCAAGCAATGCTTCGTTGATTTGCTACACCCATTACAACGTACGTACGTCCTTTTAATGACAATGTCATGCTCTTGTCCTCCTAGCTATTCTTTCTCTTGGCATAGTATAGCATAATTTAAAGTACAAAATAATACATTGGATGCGCCATTCAATCAATAATCTGCAATGATTACGAATTTGACGGAATTTAATCCGTGGTCTAGTCGGTATAACGTGTGACATACGCTAGTGTAATTTTGCTCACCTAACCATTTTGTCGATGTTTACTTAGACAACTTTTGTAGTGTGCAAATCACCTTCAACGCTGGCTGTGCCTGAGTGAAAACAAGGTGATTTAGATCGATTGACCTCTTGTATTCAGGCAAGTGAAAGCGCCACTAGCGAAAACTCATGCTGCAAAGAAATCACGACGAGAGTCTTCTCGAGTCGGTGTTGCCACTGTGCCCTTTATGGTGCAATGAACTCAAGAACGCTACGTCAAAATACTTCGCGTTCCGCGGGCACGGCTTCAGCTTCCTCGGAAAGCAAAAGCGGCTTACCTGCGGGATCTTCAGCTCGCGCTGTTCCCGCAGGAGTCTACGTATGTTGACTACGCTGATGGTTGTTTCTGCGTAAATTGTTTTTATTTTGTCTCGGTCTCATATTACGGAGAAAATAGAAAAGCGAGTTGAACAGTGTTGCATTAGCAAACAAGAAAATTTAGCCAAAACACCAGCCTTGTTTAGTAAAGTGAAGATACCAACGTCCACTACCTTACACTTCCAAAAGAAATGAAGCTTCATTTCAAAGGCTAAGAATCCTTCAACACATGAAATTAGCTGGAATTACAACAAATTTTTTGTGAGCAATGGCTGCGTATTTAAAGAGCTTTAACAAATCAAAAGCAGCAACTAGCGAAACTCATGCTGCAAAGAAACACAATAAGGCTTTTTCGAATCGATATTGCGCTTGTACCATAGGGTGAAAGCAAGCATATGGCGAGCTTGTATAAAAAACAATGAATTTTAGGTTTACACATTTATATCTAAGCGTTTCTGCCACATGTAAGATGAGAAAGTTGAGTTATTTAAGCAAATAGCTGAGAAACAATTGGGCAGCGCCGAAATAGATCAGGATGCTGAGAAGGTCATTAATGGTCGTAATAAATGGACCAGATGCCACAGCAGGGTCAATCTTTAAACGATGCATCAACAGTGGGACGAGTGCGCCAGCTAGTGTAGCGGCTATTAACGTAATGAAAATGGATGAACCGACAAGAAGACCTAACGCCATATTCCCTTGCCAGATTGACACGATTGCAAAAATGAGCACACCACAAACACTCCCAGTAATAATTCCTGTGCCCGCTTCACGAACAATAAGCTTGCCTGTCGATTCCTCTCCAGCCTCTCCTGTTGCTAGTTTCCGAACAGCAACAGCAAGCGCTTGTGTGCCTGTATTTCCTGCCATCCCTGCAATCATCGGGATAAAAATGGCCAAGACAGCCACTTTATCTAAGGTGGTCTCAAACTGTCCAATGAGTGTTGCCGTTAACATACCGAGAAACAGAAGGATGACTAGCCAAGGCAGTCGTTTTTTTGCAGATTCCCAAGAGCTTCGCTCCGCTGTTCGCGCATCTCCAGCAGCTGCAAGTTTTGCATAATCATCGGAGGCTTCCTCTTCAATCACATCGACGATATCATCAACTGTAATAATCCCTAAAAGCCTATGTTGAACATCAACGACCGGAACGGCCAATAAATCGTAATCTTTGAAGCGTTTAGCTACGTCCTCCTGGTCATCTCCAACGCCTACTGAAAGCACACGTGCATTTAAAATGTCATCAACCAATGTATCATCCGCGCTTACGATCAAGCTACGTAAGGAGAGGACACCAAGGAGCTTTTGCATGTCGTTCAGCACATACACATAATAAATGGTTTCCGCATCGGGGGCTTTCTGTTTAAGCACCGCCATCGCTTCTAGCACTGTTTGCCCGACCCGAACAGCGACATATTCTGTCGTCATCAAGCTCCCTGCTGTTTTTTCTTCATAATGAAGAAGCTCTTTGATATCCTCCGATGCCTTTTCGGGCATAAGATTTAGATAGCCTGCCACTTCAGCTGGCTCAAGCTCGGAAAGCACATCGACCGCATCATCCACATACATATCGCCAAGCATCGTTGACGCATACACTGGGTGCATTTCCGCAAGATATGTTTGCTGGCGGTCCTCATCAATATTCTCAAAAACCATTGCCATTTCCTCGGGAGATAGAAAGCTATACAACACTAATCGCTCTTCATCATCTAGCTGTTCCATCACCTGGGCTTGTTCAAACGAATGAAGAGAAAGATATTTTTTTCGAAACGATTCGATCGTTCCGTTGCGGAGCTGCTCATTTAACTCCTCTACGAATAGGTCCACTTGAACGGACTCTGTCATGTTTACGTACCTCCTTGCATCTGCCTTTGTCAAAAAGCCATAAGTTTTGTAGAATAATATGGTCGGCATTCATTTGAATTGAAAGGAACACATCATTATGGAAAGAGATAAGACCCCACTACAACAGCTTGATGCACCATTGCTCTTTCTTTTGTTTTTGCTGGCGATCACGAGTTTGGTTGCCATACAAACATCTGAAATTATTCTGCCCGAAAAATTAAAAGGACTGCATTTCGCATTGAAGCAAGGCGTTTGGTATTGCATTGGCGGGATCGCTGTTGTCTTCACCATGCTCATTGATTTTGATCGCTTTAGAAACTTTAGTTGGATACTTTATGGATTTGGTATGATTCTGCTCATCGGCCTTTTCCTCAACTTTCCAGCTTCTGTGATCGAAACTCGCAACAACGCCACAAGCTGGTACTCTGTTCCAGGAGGAAGTTTTCAACCATCAGAGCTAATGAAAGTTTTTCTCATCATCGTACTTGCAAAATTAGTATCCGATCACCATAGTAAAAGATTGGAGAAGCGAATACAAGATGACATTTGGCTGTTAGCAAAACTTGGTTTGGCAACGATCCTTCCTTTTATCCTTATTATGGAACAACCGGACCTAGGAACAGGGCTTGTGTTTTTAGCCATCCTTGGGTCAGTGCTTCTTGTGTCTGGTATTCGTTGGCGTCTGCTTCTCTTACTTGCCTCATTAGCAGTTTTAGGGGTTGCTACGCTTGTTTTTATCTATTTTACGTTCCCTGTTTTTTTTGGATCGCACATACTAGCAGAGTATCAGATTAACCGCTTCTATGGGTGGCTTGCCCCAAACGATTATGCCAGTGACGAAGGTTTTCACTTAGTCAAGTCTCTTCTCGCCATTGGTTCAGGACGACTTGATGGCGTAGGTTTGAACCAATTGACCGTTGAAGTGCCAGAGCCACATACTGACTTTATTTTTTCTGTGATTGCATCTCAATTTGGCTTTGTTGGTGGCAGCATTGTGATCTCATTGTTCTTTATGCTCATCTACCGAATGATCCACATTGCGATTGAATCTCACGACCCCTTCGGAAGCTATCTTTGCGTCGGTGTGATTGGCATGATTAGCTTTCAAGTGTTTCAAAACATTGGCATGACCATTCAGGTATTACCGATTACCGGTATTCCTTTGCCATTTATTAGCTACGGAGGCAGTTCCTTACTGACGTATATGATTGCTATTGGCATCGTATTAAACGTCCGCTCACGCACCAAAACATTTATGTTTGATTCAGGAAGAGATAATTGAGACATGTCGTTCTCATATTCTCAGGCTAAGAAGCGATCTTTTCGTTTCTTGTGCTTGAGGTGTCCACTTATCTCACAAAAAAGAACTGCCTTCGTCATTTTTCATGACACTAGGCAGTTCTTTTTATGTAATCAAATGAGAAGGTCCATATCCTCATGGAGTGGACAATCAATTTCTATCGAACGCCCATCCAATGGATGAGAAAACATCATCTGTCTGCAATGAAGGGCTTGTCGACCAATGTGGGCACTTTCTGCTCCATAAAGCGTGTCGCCCATAACAGGGTAACCTAGCCACGCCATATGGACGCGAATTTGATGAGTCCTCCCAGTTTCGAGCGTCACATGAACCTGGCTCTTTTTATTAACACGACCTATTCGTTCGGTCGTATAATGCGTCACTGCCTTTTTTCCGTCTTCGATGACAGCACGAGCGACTTTGCTCCCTGGCGACATTCCAATCGGCTGATCAATCGTTCCAGCTTCTGGTTGGATACACCCTTCAAGAATCGCAGTATAGGCGCGTCTCATCGTTTTATCTTGTTGTTGCTGGCTAAGTATGTGGTGAGCATGCTTATGCTTGGCGGCCATCATCGCACCAGACGTATCGCGGTCCAAACGGTTGACAAGATGAATAGCTGTACGTTCACCATTCGTTTGATAATGAGCCAGCAATGCACTGGCAATGTTCAAAGGGTCTCCACTTTGCGGAGGAAGGGAAGGAACGCCTGGAGGCTTATCAATGACTATGACATCTTCATCTTCATATAATACCGAAAGAGCAAACGACATTGGTACGATATGTGAGCCCGTCACTTCTTCAGGAAGGGAGACTTGTAACGAATCATTCTCGCTTAGCACATCATACCCTTTTTTAGATACCCCATTGACGAGCATTTGCCCTTCCTTTTTCACCGCACGATACGTTCTTGAGGAAAATGTCTGTGACTCCTGTAGATAGTCTTTAATTTTCATTCCTTCAGCTGCTGCTGTAATTCGCCATTCAAATGTTCGTGCGTATTCCATTAAGATTTATCCCCTACAAAAGATTCTTTGACACGTGACCAAAATGGGAAAGATCGGTACCGAGCAAAACGAACTTTCTCACTTGCGACCTTACAGCGGATTGATTTTACATCTTTATGCAAAAGGGTAAGGTGATCAATAGTAACTGTAAAATTAACGTCGTTCACCGGAATCAACAGACACGTGTGGTGCTTCGGTAAAATGAGTGGTGACCCAACTGTTCGGAACACGCGATTGTTGATCGACGCCATTTCAGCCAGCTGAATCGCTTCAAGCGAGGGATGAACAATAGCGCCTCCAAGCGCTTTATTATAAGCCGTGCTGCCTGATGGCGTTGAGATGCACAACCCATCCCCACGAAACGTCTCAAAATGATCATTTTTAATAAGTACATCCATGACAAGAGATCCTTCTGTGGCTTTCACTGTACACTCATTTAACGCCAAATATCTCGAATCTGAATCACCATTTATGTATGAAACCATAACTTCAAGCAATGGGTATTCGACAATATCAAAAGGTGTTTTGGCGATATCAATGACGAGCTTTTCCACCTCTTGTGGGGTCCAATCCGCATAAAACCCTAAGTGTCCTGTGTGAACACCAATAAAAGCAGTGGTTGACAGTCGGTTCCTATAGCGATGGAAGTTTGACAGCAACGTCCCATCTCCACCTACAGAAATGACGAGCTCAGGTTTTTCTTCGTTCCACACTAGCCCAAAATCGATAAGATAGGTTTTCATCTTTTCACATAAAGCATCGGACGTTTCGTCGCCTTTTGAAGTTATTGTAAAGTTCATGTGCTCACCTGCTTTTGTCAGTTGATGGGTTGTTTTTTTCAAGCTTACGTAAAAATACTTGGTGGGCTTCTTGAATTTCTCCACGGATTTTCGACATTTCTTCATCTAATCGGAAAGCGGCTTCAGCAGCCCGTTGAATCCGCATCTCAATCCCCGAAGGAAGTTGTCCTTTGTATTTGTAATTTAATGAATGCTCCACCGTTGCCCAAAAGTTCATTGCCAGTGTACGAATTTGAATCTCAACAAGTAGTTTCTTTTCTCCTTCGACTGTTTGAACTGGGTATCGTAGAACAAGGTGATACGACCGATATCCACTTTCCTTTTTGTTGGCAATATAATCGCGCTCTTCAACGATGTCAAAGTCATTGCGCTCCCGCAAAAGTTCTACGACACTCGTAATGTCATCAACGAACTGACACATCATGCGAAGACCAGCGATATCCTGAATCCCTTCACCGATTTGATGAAAAGGAACATTTTTTCTTCTCGCCTTATCAAGAATGCTTGGAATCGGCTTAACTCTTCCGGTCACAAACTCTATTGGCGAGTGCTGTCGATCAACTTCAAACAGCTTACGCATTCCTTTTAGTTTTACCTTTAACTCTTCTATGGCTTGTTCATAAGGCGCAAGAAATGCCTCCCAATTCTCCATAGTAGCCCCCCTGTTGATCGAATCAGACTTTCCGTAGTCATATTTACCTACGATAGCCGTCAGCTTCTTCCACTTCTTATTTTATCATAAATGCCCATTCGCTTAAAAACGATAAAGGCGTTCTGCAAGCATCAACACTGTGTTTTCATAACGAATATGGTACACTTTCAAATAGTCTCGCGTGAAGGAGCTGAAAGTATTGCACCAAGAACAAGAATTAGAGTGGAAAAACCTGCTGAACGAAGATGAATTTCAACGTCTTTATAGGTATTATCAGTTTCAGCATGATGATTTTATCCAGCAGACCAACCACTATTTTGATACGTCGGACTTTCTACTTCGTTCCTCTCATGCAGCTTTACGTATCCGTGAAAAAGGTGGGCAATACACGTTAACTTTAAAACAGCCTCATCCGTCTGGAGAAGGACTTTTGGAAACCCACCAACCTTTGGAAGTGAAGCATGCTCAACAGATCTTGACGGATGGCCATTGTAAAACTCCAGAAGCTATGCAGCCATCTTTGTCATTGATAGGCAGGAAGACGTTGAATGTGAAGCATATTGGAACATTAATGACGCGTCGCTCTATTCGAGAGATGTCTCATTTCACGCTTTTTTTGGACCATAGCTTTTATGGGCAAAAGGAAGATTATGAGCTTGAAATTGAGGCCACTTCAGTGACTGCCGGGGAACAAGCTTTCCTTGACATACTAAGGATGCACAACATTCCAAAACGAGAAACATTGAATAAGATTGCTCGCTTGTTCACCTAAAACGTACTGATTAAATTGCTTCTGCGATCACAACATTTGCGCAATCTTCCTTTGCGTTGCTAAAATAGACTTACAGCTTCACAGATTAAACAACATCGTCTCTTGGGCAGCACTTGTTTTTCGATGCGCGAAGGCTTGAGAGGCGCACAGTTGCCATTCAGGCAATGAGCACCAAACAAGGCGATGCAACAATGAAAGCGAGCGGTTCTCATCAGCCTGTGGGAGGAAAAATTATGACAAAACAACCAAGCCCCTACGACATGATAGGCGGAGAAAACGTTGTAAAGGATCTAGTTGAAAAATTCTATCAACGGGTTTCTTCACATCCAGAGCTATCTCCTATTTTTCCAGAGGATTTGACTGAAACACGACGAAAACAAGTCCAATTTATGACTCAATTTCTTGGAGGTCCGTCGCTTTATACAGAAGAGCATGGACATCCTCGCTTACGCGCACGCCATTTGCCTTTTCAAATTACACCGAGTCGGGCTCAAGCTTGGTTAGAATGCATGCAGTTGGCTTTGTCCGAAACAGAGGCCGACGAGCATGAAAAACGGATGTTGTTTGAACGCTTGAAGCACACCGCTCAGCATATGATTAATACACCTCAAGATCGTGAGTAAGGAGGAACGAAGATGGATATGAATATTTCCAGGGACCTCTGTCAAGAGGATGCATATCGACAGTCCAAACCATTGGAGATTTACATGTTCATTGATCCTTTAAGCACATGTTGCTGGGGACTTGAACCAGTAATGAAAAAATTGATGGTGCATTATGGGTCCTATTTTCGATTTCGTCATGTCATTGGCGGACAGTTCCCTAAGATTGTTGAATGCACAAAAAAGAAATACCCAGACCTTGCCAAGTCCTGGGAGCGTGCAGGCTGCTTGTCAGGAATGAGCTGCGATGGCGATTTGTGGCTTGAGGATCCGATTTTGGCCCCTTATTATTTGCCAATTGCGATAAAGGCAGCAGAATTGCAAGGGCAAACGGCTGGGTTCCGTTTCCTTCGAAGGCTACAGGAAGTCCTTTTTCTCGAAAAACAAAATGTCTCTAAAAAACATGTTCTGCTCGATATTGCATCAAAGGTTAATCTCGATGTAGATGAATTCAAACGTGATCTTTCCAATTCCGCTGCGGTCAAGGCTGTTGAGTTTGATCTTAAAATGAATGCTGAAATGGAAGTTACTGAAACACCAACGCTTGTTTTCTTCAGTCAACATTTAGAAGAGGAAGGCTTAAAAATATCTGGGACGTATGCGTATGAAGTGTATGTCGGCATTATTGAAGAAATGCTTGGATATACGCCGCTTCAAGCAGAGTTACCAGAAATCAGAACCTTTCTTCACACCTTCCCATTCGTATCAACAGCTGAAATAGCTACGGTCTATAATTTGACGACGGAAGAAGCTGAAAAATGGATGAAAAAGCTGAAGCTGCAAGGAATTGTTGAATGTGTCCCTGTAAAGCACGGGTACTTTTGGCGCTATAAAAATTCGACAGTAGCTACGTAAGAATAGCATATGCCTAATCCCTCCTTCATATAGTTTCTGTACATGCAAGAACGATTAGTTGCGAGGTGCAGAGTATGAAATGGTTACTATTAGGCGAAGTCCTTTTACTGCTTGTTGCCTTTGGACTTTTTTTGGTTGGATTGCTTGGACAATTCCCATTGATTCTCGCAGTTATTCTATTATTTCTCACCGTTTTCGCTCTCGTTTCATCGATCCAGTCCATCCCTCTTCTAAAGGTTAAAAAAAAGTAAGCCGTCCAGTTTTTTTGGACGGCTTACTTTTTAAATAACGTCAATTCAAAAATACCATTGAAAAACGCAGGCTGAATGAAAACGCTTGTCTTATCTAAGCGCAAAGACTTGGGAGGCGCGGAGTTGCCAAATGGGCAATGAGCACCGGATAAGGCAAAGCAACAAAGAAAGCGAGCGTTTGTCATCAGCCTGAAGCTTACTTTTTTATAGTTCGTTCAACAAAGCTTCAAATTCATTCAATCGTTCCTCAAAAACGGACAGCGCATCGTCAACTGGTTTTGAAGTCGTCATATCAACACCTGCTTTTTTAAGCACTTCAATTGGATAATCACTACTTCCAGATTGCAAGAACGTTAAGTATCTCTCTACAGCCTGATCCCCTTCTTCAAGGATTTGCTTTGACAAGGAGGTCGCTGCACTATAGCCAGTCGCGTATTGATAGACGTAATAGTTATAGTAAAAGTGAGGGATCCGACTCCATTCATGACCAATTTCTTCGTCTAAATGTACGCCATCCCCAAAATACCGCTTATTGAGCTCATAATATTCCTTCGTGAGAAAGTCAGCTGTCAAGGCTTCACCCTCACGTGATTTCTCATGAATGAGATGTTCAAATTCGGCAAACATCGTTTGGCGGAATAACGTGCCTCTAAACCCTTCCAAATAATGATTCAAAAGATATAAGCGCTTCTTTTTGTCTTCCGTTGTTTTCAATAGATAATCATTTAGTAAGGCTTCATTGCACGTGGAAGCCACTTCTGCCACAAAGATGCTGTAGCCACTGTATTGATATGGCTGTGTTTTCTCTGAATAATAGCTGTGAAGTGAATGACCTAGCTCATGCGCTAACGTAAAAACGGTATTGACGTTGTCTTGCCAATTCATCAAAATGTAAGGGTTTGTGCCATATGTTCCAGAGGAATAGGCACCACTGCGCTTCCCTTTATTTTCAGGCACATCAATCCAGCGGTCTGAATACGCCTTTTTCAATATGGCCTGATAGTCCTCACCGAGCGGCTTTAGTCCTTCCAGCACAAGGCCCTTCGCTTCTTCGTAAGGAATCTTCATATCGACCTCATCGATAAGCGAAACATACATATCGTACATGTGTAGCTCGTCGAGTTGTAATATTTTTTTCCGCAATGCAATATAACGATGCAGCAAAGGCAAATGCTTGTGCACGGAAGCAATTAAATTATCATACACCTCTTCAGGAATATTGTTTCCATGTAGGGCAGCCTCACGAGCGGTTTTATAATGGTGAACAGACGCTTTGTAATTGTCAGCCTTGACCGCACCACTGAGGGTGCTGGCAAACGTATTCTTATACGTGCCATACGTATCGTACATGACCTTGAAGGCATCCTGACGAACACGGCGGTCTTCGCTCTCCATAAACCGTATGTAGCGCCCATTGCTTACATCAATCTCATTTCCATCTTCGTCCTCAATGCTGGCAAACTGCAAATCGGCATTTGTCATCATTGAATAAATGTTGCTAGATGAGCTAAAGACTTCTGATGCTTTTGCGAGCAGCGCCTCTTCCTCAGAGGAGAGCACATGGGGGCGATGGCGATTAATGTCCTCTAACGCATGCTTGTATTGCTGGAGGGGCTCATACGTAGAGATCATCTCTTTAAGCTTCTCTTCTGAAATGGAAAGCAGCTCTGGTGTCATAAACGAAAAGGCACTACCGATTTCCGCATACAAAGCTTTTGCTCGGTCATTCATGCCTTGATACGTTGAATTCGAAGTATCCTGATCATTTTTCAGATGAGAATACACATACAACTTGCCCATTTTTTGTGTAAGTTCATTCTGAAACTGCAACGCCTTATAAAGCTGTTCAGCACTCTCTTCAAGCGTTCCTTGAAAGGCTTTCATTCCGGTATAACTCTCTTTAATATGTGCAAATGAAGCTTCCCATTCTTGGTCTGTTGAAAAAATATCCTCTAAGCGCCACGTAAGCTCCTCAGGAATTTCACTCCTCGTTGGCAATGATGACGTCTTTCCACTCATAAACAATCCCTCCTCAAAAAGTAAACACAACAGTGCGTTCTTCAATCAATTCTTTATATCCACTGAAAACTCCTCCCTTGGTGCGCTTTTTTGCTCTTTTGCAACACACTCAGCATTTTTTCATCTTCACGTAAGGCTTCATCTATCATACGAGGCATCGTTAGAGCATTTAAAAATACGTATGCATTGGCTTTTTTTTGACAAACCTCAAGATGCACCAACTGCTCTATGTAGGATTGTATAGCTTCAAATGGATCTCTTTCACAGTATATGCATGGTCTCACGACAAGCAGCTTCTGTTCAATTGCCTGCGTCAACCATTGCTTAACCGCTTCCGATTTTATGGGCTTACGACTAAGCATATAGGGATAGAGGAACGTCACAAATACAATGCATTGCCAGTCCCAAACGGAATGTGCGAATGCCTCACTTCCCTTGCTAGGTATGCCGATAAACCCTGGGACGAGGGAGATTGAAGTTCCCGTGGCTTCATAGTATTTACGGGGAAGGCCCTGCTTATAAGCTGATTGCCAATAAGCTGCAGAGCGCCAACTTTTTTTCGCCGTAAGCCAATATGGAGTGAGTTGGAGGGGACTACGTTTTTTTGTAGCGTGTAAAGCGCGATATACACTGAATTGCTGTGCAGCATAGGTGGTTGTTTGAGCAATTATTTTTGTTTTGGTGACGGGACAGATGGAGTGAAATTCGGTGAACATATTTGAATGTGGACAAAAGGTGAGGAGATTGTTGGGATGATCTTCGGGTGGTGCGAACGACCAGTCGAATTGTTGAAGACGGTGGAATGGAGGCTTTTGCGCATGAACTCTTTTGTGCCCTAGAATCCATAGAACGTGTATATCGTGTTGTTTGTACACTTTTGTACGTGCAAGTATTGTATCAATTGGTACCGTTGCGCATTGGAATTCAAGTACGTAGGCTTTTTGATTTCTTACAAAATAAATGTCTGGCCTTTGTTGAAGTTCACTTAGGTAATATTCTATTTTTGCGTCAACCCCTTGTGAGGTTAGCCAGTCGTAAAGTCTCTTTTTTCCTAAAAGATGATAGGCCGTCTCTCCACCTTGTGGGCATATACCGTTTGCTTTGTGAGCAAAGTGCCAAATCTTTTCAGACCCACACTTTGGGATGACCGGTTCAGCACATGCCGGGCAATAGTATAGCCGTTTCTCTATTCGGTCAAGTGGCTGTCCTGCAAGTTGCACGATTTGGCCCTCTTCGTTCACTGCAGTGAGCATTTCCTACTCCCTCGTTTCTTCATAGACTTTCTTTCCATTTCGACATGGATGTTGAGATTCCCCCTTTTTCTACACTTTACATGAACTTTTATAGATGTATCATCAAGACCAAGCTATGCTTGCTCTATCGCCAGCCGCGCTTTGTGGGGAGTATCGCTAATGACTGCTATTCGTATTTTACGTGCGTATATTTCGTTCAAGACCTTTTCGAATCAACCTTCCGTACAATCGAACTGGTGAGGTTCTCCCTTTTCCACTACAACAGTACAAAAAGCACTGCCGTATGCTTGGCAGTGCTTTTTGACTCGACATTATTGAAAGTAGGTTTTAAGCTGATTCAGGGCATTCTCTGTAAACAATCGATTGCCGTATTCCTGCAAGCGATGAACAGAAACTCTTGAGTCTGTCCCATATTCTAAAAGAAGACTTAAGCTATTGTCTTGTACTTCTTCTTCGTCATCGTCGTTAAACATGACATACAAGTAATAGTTGTTGTCATACGAATAAAGTTCATTATGAAGGGTCGGGAATTGAAACCGATGGGACAATTGAATCGCGTCTTCCAAGTCATTAAAACGAATGACAAAATCAAGTGTGTCCTCATCTTTAGCTTCAGTAGATGTTGAAGACGTTGGTGTATCGACCATTTCGCTCATGGCATCATCCACTGGAATATCAATGTGGTTATCATCATTTAAAGGGAGCTCAAGCTTTTCTCCATCCTTTGAAAATTGAGCCTTGGTCACAATCACTTCCAACCCAGCCTCCATTGCTTGAACCTGAATCCATAGCGGACCCTCCATAGAGAACTTTTCCTTATGATAAACTTCATCCATCATATCCCAAAATAGCTCTTCACTTCGTTCACGACTATACCAAATCTCTTCGCGTTCGAAGCCACGGTCTTCAATATCCACGTAAGATACAAAAAACTTCACAGTGTGTTCGTTGATTCTCTCGATCTCCATCTTTTTCTCTCCCTTCCGTTTGCATTTTCTTTTCTCGAAGGGCCAGTTGTTTGTGGTTTTCGTGTTCCACCACCAAAATTGACCTATTTAAAAAGGGTTTGGCCAACTTCTTCTTCTCATTGTATGACAAAACGCATAAGAATGAAAACAAAAAACCTATGCTGTAAAAAAAAAGGACCCTTGTCTTGGTTTTGTTCTGGACAGGCGTTAACGACAGGAGGCACAATAATGGAATTCGAATGGCTTTGGCCAATCCTTATTATTATCGGTTTAGATATCATCTTAGGCGGAGACAATGCCGTTCTCATCGCTTTGGCTTGTCGTGGATTGCCAGAGCATCAGCAAAAAAAAGCGATTCTTTTCGGGACAATCATGGCAGTTGTGTCTAGAATTGCCCTAACAATCGTAGCAGTGTTCCTCCTACAAATCCCTTACATTCAATTAATTGGAGGATTATTCCTCATGTGGGTTGCCATTTCGTTAGCTAGCAACTCTGACAGCCACGGTATTAAAGCAACGAAAACATTAGGCAGTGCCGTCCGCACGATTCTTATTGCAGATTTCACAATGGGATTCGATAATGTCATTGCCGTAGCTGGGGCCTCTACAGCGTTTTGGCAGGTGATCGTAGGCTTGCTTGTGTCCATTCCAATTATGGTTGCGGGCAGCCGAGTGATCCTTTATTTACTTGAAAGGCACCCTTGGCTCGTATTTGGCGGTACTGCCTTATTAGGGTACACGTCTGGTCATATGATCATTCACGACCATATGGTCCTCACGTATCTCACTCATAGCCACAGCATTTATGGGTTCGCCCCTTGGCTGTTTGCATGTGCGGCATTGGTCGCATCTTTCATGTATAGCAGGTCTGTAAAGCTTAATGTCAAATAGCAGTAAATAATGAAAAAGCAAGCCTCGAGCGCATATAAGCGTTCGAGGCTACAATTCTTTACTATTTAATTCACAAGACGTTGTGCTTCCTGAAGCTGATATGTTCGAACTTTACGAGGCAAGAAGCGGCGAATTTCGTCTTCATTATAACCAACTTGCAATCGTTTTTCGTCCATGATGATCGGACGACGTAGCAAGCCTGGGTGTTCACTCATAAGTTCAAACAGTTCTTGTAGTGGAAGAGACTCCACATTCACATTTAATTTTTGAAATACTTTTGAACGAGTAGATATAATTTCATCTGTCCCATCCTCTGTCATCCGTAAAATATGTTTAATTTCATCCACACTTAACGGATCTGAAAAAATATTTCGTTCTTCAAAAGGAATTTCATGCTCCTCAAGCCAAGCTCTTGCTTTTCGACAAGACGTACAACTCGGTGATGTAAATAACATTACCATAGGCCTTCGTCACTCCCTTAGGTCGGTTTCAAACTTTATTTTGAAGCGATTTTCACTTTAAATTAACTATTACTGACTAATTTCATTATACATCAAAATAGATCAAAAGAACAGATGTTTCATAAAAAAGTCAAGAAATTTATTTATGATCTCTGTCTGCCTGAACAATCGACATTCTACAGCATTTTTCTTAACTATTTTCGGTGTTCCCTTAATCAGCTTTACTAAAACATTCCTACTCAAGAAAAATAAAAAGATCGTCGATTTGGCTTAGTTTGTCCATTCAAGCGTGATTCATGTAAGCCTCTTATTGAGAATATCTTTGATTACATGAGAAAAGCCCTTCTCTTATTAAAGAAGGACCGTATCACATGCTATTTGTTTTCGTACTTTAATACCGTATCAACGGGTTCATACGATTTCCCGTAAAATTCCTCATCCTTATACGTGTGAATCATTTCATACGTATGCTTCATCTGATTAAAGATGGAGTGCTCAGACGCATTGTCTGGAGACCAAAAAAGAATTTCAAGCTCATTGTACTTATTTGTGGCTAATGATTTTCTCTTGTACCCAATAGATTTCGCATGGGTAAACCCTTCCCGTTTATAGAAACGAAGTCGCTTTTCCGTATCTGAATCATCGTAGTCGATTGGTTCGACCTCTAAAATGATTGGTTTATTTTTCACTTTCATATTCTCCAACAGCTGATGACCTAGACCTTCACCTCGAGCAGCTTTAGAAACAAACAAATAGTCAATAAAGCAAAAATCAGGCGTTTCCACATACATCATGACGTGGTTTGGTCCTTCTTCTTTGTGATAAATGTCACTCTTTTCACGAAGTAATGTTTCCATATGCTCCTGTGACTTCATTTCTTCAATCGGGAAGTATTCACTTAATTTTTCGTACCAATTCATAGGCTTCTACCCTCTCCTTCGTTCAATGTATACAGTTTACCATACCCTCTTTTTCCCCGTCGCATGCCTGAAAAGCGCAAATACAGGCCTCTCACACGATCTTTTCCGATTGGCTTAATTCAACAACTTTAATGGGAACTATCCTTTGAAATGCATCTATTCAGACACGTTTCCCACGCTCACTCAAGCACGGCCCGCGTTAAAGTTGATTTCGCACTGCGAAAGTTATCTAAACATAAGTCCACCGCTGCATCAATACTGCACTAGGTGATGTAACTTTGGCATGGAATGATGCACATACTTGGCTTGTTTAAAAAGCAACATGGCTTAATACTACTTCTTACTCGTTATACGAGACCTGAAGAAAATAAAAAAATTTACGCAGAAACAAACATCAGCGTAGTCAACATACGTAGACTCCTGCGGGAACAGCGCGAGCTGAAGATCCCGCAGGAAAGCTTGCTTTCCGAGGAAGCTGAAGCCGTGCCCGCGGAAAGCGGAGTGTTTTGACGAAGCGGTCTTGATTTCTTTTCACCCTACGGGTACAAGTGCAACATCGACTCGAAAGGACCTCGTCGTGTTTTCTTTGCCGCCAGGAGTCTCGCTATTGGCAGCTTTTCATGATGAATTGCGGAAGTTGTCTTTATAAAAACGTAAGCTTTCCTCTTTTACTCAAGGAACCCAATTTGCCTCCAAAAAAAATCCGAACAGCCCCAAAAAATGCCAAGTGACATTTTTTAGTTGTTCGGTTTTTTATATGTGACCTGACATTATAGACTGTTCCGGTTTATCGACCAGGAGTAAAATCAGCATTCTCTGAATAGCGGTTTGACGCATTCCATAAGAGATATTCTTCAATGCCATTGTCATAAAGCGCCTTAATTTGCGCTTCGACTTCTGCTTTGCCATACGTCAAATAGTTTCCACTGCCTAACCAACTGGCCGTAAAGTCCTGAATCCAAGGTCTTGACGTTGGTGGGTCTTCTAGTTCGGCTAACTTTTTATTTTCAACTTGCGCATAAGCATCCACCAAATTGTATGGTTCAAGATCCGGCTTTGCTATGCCAAAATAGCTCGTCCAATGACTTGGATAGATCATGGAAGAAATGACGTCCACATTCGCTGAGATTTTCGAGAAGTTTTGGCCAATACCTGGTGCTGCTGGGAGCGTCGCTGAATAGCCAAAGATATCAACCGACACGTCCACATCATACGGCTTCATTTCCTCACGTGCATACTTCACAAAATCAGTCACTGCCGATACTCGTTTTTGAACATTGTCGGTTCCCTCTTTTACATACGTTCCATGATCGTATTGCAGCTCATCTTCCCTTGTCTCGAACCCTTCTGGGAAGCGAACATAATCAAATTGAATTTCTTGAAAGCCCATTTTTGCTGCTTCTTCAGCAATTTTGACGTTCCTTTCCCAAACCTCTTTCATGAATGGATTGACAAACGCATCGCCTGAACCATTTGTCCATACCTGTCCATTTTGAGTAAAACTGACGTCTGGGTTGTCCATCCCCCATACAGTGTCCTTAAAGACGACGATACGAGCAATTGGATAAATTTCATGCTCTTCCAGCGTTTTCATCATCGCTTCCGGATCACCAATAAAATTACGACTGTATTTCGCGTCTGGGTGATCTTCAGGGAGCTTAAATGTAATGTACCCATGGTCATCTTTAATATCAATTACCATCGCGTTTAAATCTGTTGTATCCATCAAATTCACTAATGAATCAAACCGGGCACCACCAGCCGAATAACCAGTCACATATATCCCACGGACCGCATCAGGATAAGTAAAATCATAACCAGAATCGTATGTAAATCGAGGCATATGCTCCGGCAAGGGCAATGGTGCGACAGCAAGTTCTCTAGTGACGTGAGCGATCGTGTTTGCTTGCGCCTCCTTTCCAAACGGGATGACGAAAAGCAATCCAACGATGAAACAATAAAACCACTTCTTCATAAATTTAAAACTCCTTCATTCCTCATATGTCTTTATTATAAGACGTTTGCCGGTTTTAAAAAAGGATAAATCGGCGAATTCCCCCAAAATTCGGCAAAGATTTTTATGTCCGTTCGTTGCATTTTTTTTCAATAGAAATTATACTATGAAAAATAATGATGTGATGATGAAGAAAAGTACGCAAGGACGGTATTTTCAGAGAGCCCATGGATTGCTGAGAATGGGTATTACCTCTTGTCGAATGGGCTTCTGAGCATTCAGACCAAACGAATGTAATTTTGTTTAAGTAGGCTCTGACGGCTTCCGCACGTTACCGCGGCAGGTTATAAAACCAACAAAGCTCTGTATGCATGTTCACAGAGAAACTAGGGTGGCACCACGGTCCAATCGTCCCTTTTCCTAAGGGAAAGTTGGGCTTTTTTTTATTTTAAGGAGGAGAAACGTATGAAAACTATTTTTTCAGGTGTTCAACCGAGTGGTATTCCAACGCTAGGCAACTATATCGGTGCACTGCAATACTTTCCAGAAATGCAAACGGACGACAGTCATTGCTTTTATTGCGTTGTTAACCAACATGCCATCACCGTTCCCCAGGACAAAGCTGAACTGAAGCGCAACACACGATCTCTAGCTGCTTTGTATATCGCTCTTGGCATTGACCCAAACAAATCCACTGTGTTTGTGCAATCAGAAGTGCCTGCACATGCTCAGCTCGCATGGGTTTTGCAGTGTATCAGCACAATCGGTGAGCTTGAACGAATGACACAGTACAAGGATAAATCAGCAGGTGCCGAATCGGTCTCCTCAGCGTTGTTAACATATCCTCCACTAATGGCTGCAGATATTTTACTGTATGGAACAGATATCGTGCCGGTTGGCGACGATCAAAAGCAGCATTTAGAGCTCACTCGCACTTTGGCAGAACGATTTAACAAGCGATTTAATGAAATTTTCACTATACCTGAGGTGCAAATTGCCAAAGAAGGAGCTCGTATTATGAGCTTGCAGCATCCTGAGAAAAAAATGAGCAAGTCTGATGTGAACCCAAAAGCATACGTGTCGATGCTCGATACAGATGCGCAAATCCGCAAAAAAATTAAAAGTGCTGTCACAGACTCTGAAGGTGTTGTTGTATTCAATAAGGAAGAAAAACCAGGGGTTTCAAACCTTATGACCATTTTACGTACATGTACAAAACAATCGATTGCGGAAATTGAAGCTGCATACGCTAACAAAGGGTATGGTGATTTTAAAAACGACGTTGCAGAAGCCGTTGTCGCAACGATTGGTCCGATCCGTGATCGTCACGACGAGCTCGTTGCCAGCACTGAACTCGACCGTATACTTGATGAAGGAGCTGAACGGGCGAATAAAGTCGCACGAAAGATGCTGCGCAAAGTTGAAAAAGCTATCGGGTTTACCCGATAGTCAGGAATGCCTTAGGGGGTTGGCGGAAATGCTTAGCCCCCTCCCTATTATTGACTTACGAAGTTGTCTCAATCAAAAGAAGCGACCGAATCGTATTACCGGTTCGCCCGCCTATGCTAGCCCTAAAAAACTACGGGCTATATCCTTAATTGACTTTGCTGACTTCCTCCAGCTCCCACAGCTTCTCTAAATAGGATTGCCCACGAATAAGCGACGCCCCCACTTGCCCATGATGAGCACTCCACCCTTTGCGAATTCCCTCAAACATCCATTCCCACGCTTGATCAAATGAAAAACGCTGAATGATCATATAATGATCAGGGTCCCATTCCGTGCACCAGTATCGCATTTCGGCGTCATTGGCATTTGACTTCAAATGATCCATTGCCATGTATAGCACCTGCTTTAATTGCCTTTCCTTCCTTGTCAGACCTCTCATCTCAGAAGGCGCAGGTGAATACAAATGATATTCTTTTGCAGGTTCAAGCTCTACGTTTGCCCAATTGTATATTGTTGGGGTTTTCGACGCCACCATGTCATAGACGAGTTGTTCTTGACGAGGAATAATTCGACTCTTGCGAACAGGAATATCGTACCCTATCGTGTTGACAGCAAGGATATTCATGCCATCTGTGACGATAAAACAGTACTCCAATGCTTTCCGTTCATGATTTTTTCGCATATAGCTCTTATTGTACACATCCTGTAACAATTGCTTTGGCAATGGCAGCAGCTCGTTTTCAATCCGCTCAAACACGACGTGCTCAACGAATAAAACAGGTGTTTGATCAAGCACTTCTATCGCGTCTTCCTTGCGCCATTCATGGAAAGCACACACGTTGTACCCATTCTCTTCACCTTCAAACCAGTTCACCCAAACATCATGTAAGTAAAGCAAATGCGCCCCCACCTTTACTGTAAGATTGTAGAAAACAGTATCGTCAGGGACGCCCAATTTTATTCTTTTTTTGCTATAAATTTCTTTTTATCGAGAGGATTTTGGATTTAAAGCATCCTTAAACCCTTCGCCGACGAAATTAATTGAGATTAACGTCGCGACGACACAAAAAGCCGAAGGTCCCCACACCCACAATTGCTCACGCAACACTTCAGACTCACGAGCAGCAGACATCATATTCCCCCACGTGAGCACATTGGACGGTACACCAAAGCCAATAAACGTTAAACCAGACTCTGCGACAATGGTGGTCGCCATCAATAAAGTCGCCTGCACAATAATGACAGAGGCGACATTCGGTAAAAGGTGCTTGCGAATGACACCAGCCGGACGAGTCCCAATTGAAACAGCAGCTGAAATATATTCATTTTCTTTTTCAGAGAGGACCTTTCCTCGTACAAGCCTCGCCACACCACCCCATGACAAGAGAGAGATGACTAAGATTAAGACCCACGGACCACTTGTTAATCCCCATCCAATAAAGATGGCATTTAAGACGATGACAAAGACAAGAAAGGGAAAAATCATCACAAAATCAGTGAACCGCATAAGCAAGGCATCAATTTTGCCTGCAAAAAACCCAGCAACTGCACCAACAATAGTGCCGATTAAGATGATAATAATCATACAAGAATAGCCAATGAGCAATGACGTTTGACCTGCCTTTAGCGTACTGACAAATACGTCTCTACCGTTCGCATCTGTTCCGAGCCAATGTTCTGCAGATGGCGGCTGATCCATTTGCAAATAGTTAATTCGCACAAGGTCCTGCGAAGTAAACATTGGCCATATCGTACACAATAGGGTTAGAGTGACAAGAAACAGAAGTCCTGCCATCGCAAGCTTATTTCGCAAAAATTTCCGTCGGGCAACCGCCCATGGCGACATGCTTCTTACTGCAATAGGCTGCAGCATAGGTTCCTGATTCGCCAACGGGGTTTGTTCATTCATACTGCCGACCTCCTATTCAAGTCGAATTCTCGGGTCAATTAACCCATACAATATATCTGCGATTAAGCTTCCTACTAGTGTAAACAATGACAAAATGAGTGTAAGAGCCATCACTACCGTATAATCACGTCGTGTAATTGACTCAAGAAAAAGCTGACCAATACCTGGATATGTAAAGATCGATTCAGTAATAATAGCCCCACCAATCAATGAGCCAATCTCAAAACCAAACAGTGTGACAAGCGGGATGAGCGAATTACGGAAAATATGCTTTCGGTAAATATTTGCTTCCGATGTTCCTTTCGCACGTGCTGTTCGCACAAAATCTTTACGGCCATTTTCAATTATGTCATTTCGCAAAAACTGTGTATAAGTCGCAGCTGAAAAAGCCCCTAAACATAACGCCGGCAAAATGACATGGTATAGTCGACTCTGAACAAACGCCCATGAACCTGGCTCTAATCCGACAGAGACAGACCCCGTAGATGGAAACCAACCTAAATTAAAAGATAAAAAATAAATTGCAAAAAGAGCCAAAATGTATGACGGAATCGCTAATCCTAAATAGTTAAATGTACTAATCGTATTATCAACAATCGTATACGGTCTTCTGCCAGAGGTCATTCCCATGACAAGCGCAAACGTCCACGTGATAATCATTGCACTAATAGCAAGAAACAAAGTGTTTGGAATCCTTGATACAATTAAATCAATCGCTGGACGTTTGTAGATGACTGAACGTCCAAAATCGCCTTGGACAACATCACTAACCCAACGACCATACTGAATATGCCAAGGGTCATTGTATCCTAGCTTTTCACGCATTTCCTCAATGTACGCAGCATCTGTAATCGTCGGATCAATTTCTCCCCCGAGCGCATCACCTGGCATCATCTTGGCAAGGCAAAAAACGACGATGGACAATAAAATAATCATAGGAATGATGATGGCAATTCGTCGCAGGATATAAATAATCATTTCATGTGCTCCCTCCCCTTTCTGTAGAACAAGGAAACGGCGTTCTGCCGTTTCCTTGCATCAGACATTACTGAACTGACCATAAATGGGCGTCATCAAAAGCCCCGCTCCAATCATAGGTCACGCCTTGCAAACGATTGTTTTGTGCATAATAATCGTTGTTTGTCCATAGAGGCAAAAGCGGCAATTCTTCATTTACAAGCTGCTGCCATTCGACATAAATCTCTTTTCGTTCTTCTTCATCAAACGTTTTTAACGCCTCCGCAAGCAACGCATCAGATTCCTCGCTGTACCAGCGTGGGTAGTTAAAGGCAACATCTGAACGCCAAATTCCCGATGGGTCCGGATCCGCTCCAACGGACCAGCCACCAAAATACACATCGATTTGCTCGTCATCATTTTCAACAAGCTCATAGTACAAATTAACCTCTTTCAAGCTCCCATTCAGCTCGACATTCAAGCCGATATCTTGCCACGACTGTATGAGTGCCATAGCACGCCCCTCAAAGTTGGCAGGTCCATCATAATGGTCAAAATTGATTTGAAGCGGCTGTCCTTCTGGGTTTTCACGTAAGCCATCGCCATCTACGTCGACATAGCCTGCATCATCCAGAATTTGCATTGCTTTCTCTGGATTGTAATCATATTGGGTTAATTGATCAGGCTCTGCAGCGATCCAATGCGTTGCAGGAACAACTGAATTTGTTACCGAGCCACCATTGTCCAAAAACGCTTCTAAAAGAGCCGGCCGATTAATGGCATGGTACATGGCTGTTCGCAGCTCTAGGTCCTCAAATTTAGGACGATCCATCACCGCGCGTCCAAGCTCCTCATCAAAGTGACCAAGTTTAAACCCTACATACGAATAGCTTAGGCCTTGAACTTCTGTTGTCGTTAAGTGGTCAATACCAGAGAATGCCTTGGCATCGGCGGCGCGAATGCCCATAATATCAATCTCGCCATTTTCAAATGCTCCTTGCGTGACCGATGGGTCGTACGTTCTGACGATAACGCCATCTAGCTTAGGCGCTCCTTGCCAGTAGTCCTCAAATTTTTCAAACTCAATATACTCACCCTCGCGTACTTCTTTTACTTTAAATGGACCAAAACCGATGGGCTCCTGACGTACCTTTGGTGAATCTGGAAGCTCGGCAACTGGAATGCCTTCATAATATTTGCTTGGCATTGGAGCATCCCAAAGATTCAGCAAATTGTTAACAAGCTTTTCTTTAAACGTCACTTTCAACGTAAGGTCATCAACGACTTCGATGCCTGAAATCGTTTCGGCTTCACCGCTTTGCTTGGCATCTGCCCCTACAATATGGCTAACATTGCTGTAACGGACACCTGAATAATCCGGATGGGCAATGGTTTCAAGCGCATACGCCCAATCGGCAGCGATTAATGGGTCGCCATTATGCCACGTAATGCCATCCTCAAGGGTAAATGTGTAAGTGAGCTCATCCTCTGTCTCCCACGAGGCGATATACGGTTGGAATTGAATGTTTTCATCATAGGCAAACAAAGAGTCATGCATAAATTCGATCACATCCGCATCCACGGCATTTGAATAAAATGCCGGCTCAAAAATGCCGCCAAAGTTCGTATCAATTGCCATTGTTACGACATTGTTTTCTGGTGGGGCTGTAGTTGCCTCCTCGTCACCGCCCTCGTCCTCACCATCCACTGGTGTTTCGTCCGTTGCTGCGTTATCCGTACTTCCCCCATTACAAGCAGCCAACACCATCACCAATGCAAAGACGAGCATCAGCAACCATACTTTTTTCCCCTTCATCGTCCATTCCCCCTTTAATTAAAGTTTATTTGAATCGACGGTTGCCCGTCGTTGTACAAATGACACGCGACCTTATGTCCAGTTCTCACCTCCTTTAATGCCGGCTCACTCGTTTTGCACACCTCCATCATATGCGGACAGCGCGGATGAAAGAAACAGCCTGATGGCGGATCTACAGGGCTTGGCACATCCCCTGTCAACACAATTCGGTCTTTTTTCCTTTCGGGATTAGGTTCTGGTATGGCTGACACTAGCGCTTTCGTATACGGATGTAGTGGTTCTTTGTACAAGCTATGTTTGTCCGCATGTTCCACAAGCTTTCCTAAGTACATTACGCCTATCGTGTCGCTCATATGCTTTACTACGCTGAGGTCATGAGCGATGAACAGGAAGGTGAGATCGAAATCCTTTTGCAGGCTTTTCAATAAATTCAGTACTTGCGATTGCACAGACACATCGAGAGCTGAGACAGGTTCGTCTGCGATGATGAGCTTCGGTCGAAGCACAAGCGCGCGAGCAATGCCGATTCTTTGCCGCTGCCCACCTGAGAATTGATGGGGGTATTTGTCATACGCCGAAGTGGGCAGACCTACCTTTTCCAGGAGCGTTTCCACCTCTAGCTTCACTGATTTTTCTGACGTTCTTTCATAATTTTGAAGTGGTTCGCCGACAATTCTCCCAACGTTCATGTTCGGGTTTAACGAGGCGTAAGGATCCTGAAAGACCATCTGCATGTCACGCCTTTGCTTTCGTAACGAATCACCTTTGATCGATGTAATGTCTTTGCCTGCAAATGTAATCGAACCACTCGTTGGCTGAAGCAATCGTAAAATCGTGCGCCCTGCTGTTGATTTTCCACAACCGGACTCACCTACAAGACCAAGCGTTTCACCCTCATTCAAAGAAAAAGATACGTTATCCACGGCTTTGACATAGTTTTTCGTCCGCTGCATAAACCCACCCTTTATGGGATAGTAGGTTCGTAGTTGATTGACTTCAAGTAGTGGGGGCTTCTTCTTGTTGACTGACATGGGCAAAATCGTCTCCTTTCGGATAGCTTTCCTTGTAGAGGAGGCAGCGAACAAAATGATCGTTGTCATGAGAAGCAAGCTCTGGCGTAATTTCAGCGCATTCCTTCATTGCTTGTGGGCAACGATTCACAAAACGGCAGCCGACGCTAGGCATTTGATCAATTGAAGGGACGACCCCCTCAATTGTCGCAAGCACTTCCTGCTCCTCGTCCATCTTTGGTATTGCTGACATTAACAGCTTCGTGTAGGGGTGCTTTGGGCGACGGAATAGTTCCACCACGTTGGCAGTCTCGACAATCTTTCCGGCATACATAACGATGACTTCATGACAAATTTCAGCTACAACACCAAGATCATGTGTAATCATCAATACGGCCATGTTGTTTTCTTCTTGAATGCCCTGAATAAGCTCAAGAATTTGTGCTTGAACCGTTACATCGAGAGCCGTTGTAGGTTCATCTGCAATCAACAACTTTGGTTTACAAGCAATCGCCATAGCAATCATGACGCGTTGCCTCATTCCGCCAGATAGCTGATGAGGGTAGTCATAAATAATCTTGTCCGGCCTTGAAATACCAACATCCCGTAAAAGGGCAATACTACGCAACCGTGCTTCTGCTTTCGTCAAGCCCTCATGATTTAAGAGCACTTCTTGAACTTGACTTCCAATTGTAAAAACGGGATTCAACGACGTCATCGGCTCCTGAAATATCATTGAAATATCTTTCCCACGAATTGCGTTCATCTGCTTGTCTGTGTGCTTTGAAAGATCCGCATCATTAAATAAAATGTCACCATGCATTTTTGTTTTAATGTCTTTAGGTAGAAGCTGCATGATCGACAACGCCATGACACTTTTGCCACACCCTGATTCACCTACGACCCCCAAAACCTGCTTTGGCTTAATGGTAAAACTTACGTCAGCAACAGCGTCATGAAAATCGCCATTCACCGTAAATGCTGTACGGAGTGAATCTACTTTCAGTAAATATGATTCCTTTTGAAGATTCTGTTTATTTGTCATAAAATAACACCTCTACATATCCATTAGTCTGAAAAGAATTATATAATGGTATAATGTCTTTAAGTGATTACCGATTCCCATTTTTCAAAAAGTTTCATCTATAATAGCACAGGTAAATGAGTAAATAAAAGCTTTTTTGCTAAAAAAATCCTTTATTTACGGTGTTCTTCAAATTACTTTGATAGCATATCTTCCAATGAAAGCTTGGCAAACGTCATGGTAATGTCCATAAGAAAAACATTATCGTCTTCTGTACTTAGCCAACTTTATCAGAGCAAAAATTACCTTCAAAGTTTGCGTGACTGAGTGGGAACAAGTTGAAATAGATCGATTGCTTCTTTATTAATTAAGCTGCCAATAGCGAGACTCCGGCGGCAAAGAAAACACGACGAGGTAATTTCGAATCGATGTTGCGCTTGTGCCCTTTAAGATGCAAAGAAATCACCGCTACGTCAAAATACTTCGCTTTCCGCGGGCACGGCTTCAGCTTCCTCGGAAAGCTAAAGCTTTCCTCCGGGATCTTCAGCTCGCGCTGTTCCCGCAGGAGTCTACGTATGTTGACTACGCTGATGTTTGTTTCTTCGAAAATTGTTTTTATTTTGTCCCGGTCTCGTATAACGAGTATGAAAGCGTGTTAAAGCGTGATTGCTTACCTAAGACAAGGAGGTGCATCGTTCCATGCAAAGTTACATCACCTTGTACAGCATTTATTCAGCGGTGGACGTATGTTTAGATAACTTGCGCAGTGAAAAATCAACTTCAACGCCGGCTGTGCTTGAGTGGACGCGAGGTGACATAGATCAATGGACTTCTTAAAAATCACGCCTGCTGTATTCAGTAAATAGAATGGTGCTGGTGCTCATAATCTTATATTTCTAAAAGATCGTCTTTCAGTAATGAAGCTGACTTCTACCGCCTTAATTACTAAA
The DNA here is from genome assembly GCF_004363045.1 of Aureibacillus halotolerans. Classification (NCBI taxonomy): domain Bacteria; kingdom Bacillati; phylum Bacillota; class Bacilli; order Caryophanales; family Bacillaceae; genus Aureibacillus; species Aureibacillus halotolerans. The sequence continues at coordinate 177,074 of NZ_SNYJ01000002.1, read as the reverse complement.
AGAGTCTTTTTAATTGTGATCAAACATAAAAAAGAGTGCATAATTAAAAGCAGTCACTAGCGAGACTCCAGCGGCAAAGAAAACACGATGAGGTCCTTTCGAATCGATGTTGCACTTGTACCCGTAGGGTGTAAAAGCGAGCTAAGCGAGACCCCACAGAGCGCGCAAGCGATCGAGGAGGCGCAGCAGAAGCCGGGCGGCAAAGAAATCACGACGAAGTCTTTTTGAGTCGATGATGCACTTGTACCCTTTAGGGTGAAAGCGAGCCGTATGGCAGCTTGTATAAAAAGCAACCCAACAATGGATTTCAGGGTTATACAGTTATATTTAAGTGTGCCTACAAAATGTAAGGTGCGCAATTCGATTTACTTAAACCAATCAAAAATCGTTTTTGCTTGTATTTTGAAGCTCTGCTGCACATTCCATTCGTGTACTTGATAATACGTCTCCACCATGATTCTACCTGCGTTATAGCCAAAATAGGGGCCATTTCGTTTTGAGCCATACATGAGTTGCTCACACTGAATGCTGTGTGCTTGTTTTCCAATCCATGGCGTGAGACGACTTAGCATCTCTTCTGCATTGATTCTAATAAAATTCTTTGCCCATGGAGCACCTTTATAATTTGTTACCTCTCGATGTACCGCTTCTTCTGCAAGACCCTCCATCATCATTCTTTCCAAACAAATCAGCGCTTCTGTATCTTCTATACAGGTTTGATAATGCCATCGACAAAAGTGATGATATTCATGTACGATTAATGCCTTTACGTGTTGTTTTGAAATCGATGTGGGCAAGAATAAAAAAAGTGCCTGACAAGAAGGATAAAATTGTCCAGTTCCTCCATGAAAAAGTGTTTGTAGCCTTGCGTTATTCTCATCCGTAGGCAAAACATATAGGGGACAATCCTGTTGACCCCAGCGAAGACAGAGCTCTTGAAAATAAATGTTCACAAAAGCTTCATGATCTTTTTCTATCCAGCTTGTAAGAAAGGATTCCGAGATCTGATCAAGCGGACGTAAACCGGCAGCATATAAATCATTTATCGAAATACCCCCGTTTTCATGACCGAGCAAAGTTGAAATTTGTCGAGCGCTGGTGTTTTTTGCTACTCCCTCCAACCAAGGAAATGAAGAAATGACCCCCATCGACAGACTCCTTTCTACAAGGCGACACGAATTTTATGGTTGCAGAGTTATAAGCAACAATATACACTATTTCTGTTGTATGTTTTTTATTCGATCCAAAATTGTGAGACAAGAAAGCTTTAAACTGTTGTACTTTAATGAGAAGGTGAGATGTAATGGCGGAAACAAGGATTATCCGTAAGAAGAAGAAAAAGCGCAAAAAAGTATATTTAGGGGTCTTTATCTTTCTAACTTTATTCTGTATTTGTATTGCATACGTGTCGAATCAATATATACAAGCAAAAAACAAGAGCCAAGCACAAAATCCCGACTGGTCTGAGGAAATCGAGGACAAAAGTGATGATTTTAAAGGCGTTGAGTCGCCAGATGAAAAGATTAATGTTCTTCTGCTTGGGATTGATACGGCAGAGGCGGAATCCTCTCGCACAGACACGATTATGGTCGCCCAGTATGATCCAGAGAATGGCACAGCAAAGTTGGCTTCCATAATGCGTGACACCTACGTGAATATTCCTGGGCACGGATATAATAAAATCAATGCAGCGTATGTCTTTGGAGGAATTGAATTGCTGAGACAAACGATTCAGCAAAATTTCGGCATTGATGTCGGCTATTACAGCATTGTCAATTTCAATGGATTTACTGACGTCGTCGACTCCTTGGCAAAGAACGGCATTGAAATTGATGTCGAAAAACGAATGCACTATGTCGACAACGCTGGAGGACTCTATATCGATCTGCAGCCTGGGATGCAAACGTTAAATGGAGAGCAGCTTCTCCATTATGCACGCTTCCGTCATGACTCAGAAGGCGACTTCGGGCGTGTCAGACGTCAGCAGCAAGTGATTCAAGCCGTAAAGGATGAACTACTTTCGGTAAATGGATTGTTGAAACTCCCAGAACTCATTGGGACAATTGAAGGGTACACGAAAACCAATATGAATCAAGGGGACATCTTCGGCTACGTCAAAGAATTCTTACAAAATCCTGTTGAAGATATCCAAACATTACAGATCCCAGTTGAAAACTCTTATTGGAATGAACGCCATCCCGGAATCGGCGCTGTTCTTGAAATGGATGAGCAACAGAACCGACAAACCGTGCAACATTTCTTTAGCTCGGACTATGTGGAACAAGAAGAGCAACAAACGACAACTGACATAAGCAGTGAGCAAGCTGCGCAATAAGCATTCTTAACGCCCCCAAGAACGATTCTGGGGGCTTTTTTTGTTTGAAAGGCTAGTGAGGCGTTTTAACTTCAAACAACGTGCTAAAAGCCATAGCAGTGTTTAAATACGTAACATCATTTCATCTTAGGAAAGTGAGACTCGCGCTAAACTAAACTCCGTAGCAAACGTTAAATGATTTGCGCAAAAAAACAACGGCAGCCCCTGTATTAGGTCGCTGCCGTTGTTTATAAAACGATTAAGAAACGAAGGCTTGGAAGACGAGGGCGACATTATGTCCGCCAAAGCCAAACGAATTGCTAACAACCGATTGAACCGATTGCGCTCTTGCAATGTTTGGTACATAGTCAAGATCGCATTCAGGATCTTTGTTTTCGTAGTGTATTGTAGGAGGCACAATCGAATCTGTAATTGCCTTTATAGCAAATATAGATTCTATCCCACCAGCTGCGCCGAGCAAATGTCCTGTCATTGATTTCGTAGAGGACACTGGAAGTTTGTACGCATAATCACCGAATACTTCCTTAATCGCGTTGCTTTCAAATTTATCATTTAATCCTGTGCTCGTACCGTGTGCATTAATATAATCAACCTCTTCTGGTGAAAGCCCTGCATCCTGCAAAGCTTGCCTCATCGCACGCGCGGCGCCTTCTCCACCAGGGGCAGGAGCGGTAATGTGGTATGCATCCCCTGTTGCCCCATACCCCGTAATTTCAGCGTAAATTCGGGCGTTTCGTTTTTGGGCAGATTCAAGTGACTCAAGCACAAGAATACCTGCTCCTTCTCCCATCACAAAGCCATCACGCTCGGCATCAAATGGGCGGCATGCCGTTTCTGGATCAGGATTGGATGAAAGTGCTTTGTTCGCAGTAAATCCAGCGAACGCCATATTCGTTAATGGCGCTTCTGCACCACCAGTGATCATAACGTCTGCATCACCACGAGCAATGACTTTCATAGCATCCCCAATAGAATTTGCGCCAGTCGCACATGCCGTCACAGAACAAGAATTAATGCCTTTGGCTCCTAACATAATCGATACTTGCCCAGCACCCATATCCGGAATCAGCATCGGAATGAAAAAAGGACTTACGCGTCTAGGACCTCGCGTCTTAAACAAATCGTACTGTTGCTCGAAGGTTTCAATTCCGCCGATTCCTGAGCCAATCCAAACACCGACACGTTCGGCGTTAGATTCATCGATTGTCAAATTCGCATCGTCTACAGCCATTTTTGCTGCGGCAACAGCATATTGCGTAAAACGATCCATTCGACGTGCTTCTTTTGCATCCATATACGCTGACAAATCAAAGTCTTTAAGTTCTCCTGCGACTTTCGCAGCAAATTGTTCAGCGTCGACTCGTGTTGATAGGCCAATACCTGACTCGCCCTTCACAACACCTTCCCACGTATCTTTCACATTGTTTCCGAGAGGCGTAAGTGCCCCCATGCCAGTTACAACGACTCGCTTTTTTTCCATGATTATTATCCCCTTTGCAATGTAAAAGGTTAGAAAAGCGGATCACATATGCTCGCTTTATCTATTTACGTTATTTTCCCCATTTTAATGCGACAGATCCCCACGTTAATCCTCCGCCAAATCCCACTAATACGAGGACATCACCATCCTGGATATTTCCATTCTCCCATTCCTCTGCAAGCGCAATTGGAATCGAGGAGGATGAGGTATTCCCGTATTTACTCACAGTGGTTGCCATTTTTTCTAGTGGAAGTTCAAGACGCTCTCTAGACGCTTCCATGATGCGTATGTTTGCTTGATGCGGAATAAGAAAGCCCACATCTTCTTTTTGTAAACCAGCTTTTTCAATTGCTGATAACGCTGATTCTCCCATTTGACGAACGGCAAATTTAAATACTTCACGACCATTCATAAAGATTTTATCATTATCCTCGTAAAGATGCTTGCCTCCTGACCCATCTGAGCCAAGCTCAAACGATAAAATGCCGCGATCTTCAGGAACCTCTCCAAGAACAGCAGCGCCAGCACCGTCACCAAAAAGGACACAAGTGTTTCGATCCGTCCAATCGGTAATGCGCGAGAGTTTTTCTGAACCTACGAGGAGAATATGTTTATATACACCATTAGAAATGAACTGCTGTGCCGTGACCATCCCATACATAAAGCCGGAACAGGCTGCACTAATGTCCATACACACAGCACGCTTGGCACCAATAATTTCTTGAATGTCGCATGCGCAAGATGGAAAATTACGGTCTGGTGTGACCGTTGCCACGAGAATCATATCAATATCATCAGCAGATAAATTGGCTTCAGAAAGGGCTTTCAATGCCGCATTGGCACCCATTTGGGCTGTGGTTTCCTCTTCGGAAGCAATACGTCTTTCTTTAATCCCCGTTCTTGACACGATCCATTCATCAGACGTTTCAACGATCTTCTCAAGGTCACTATTTGTTAACACACGTTCTGGTAAATATTTTCCAATACCTAAAATACCAGTATTCATTTCCGTCTCCTTCCTTCCTCAACCAAAATGGAACCATATCATTATCTGTAATTAGTAGCTGGTCCTAATCATAGAGTACATTGTCCGATTTGTCCACTCTTCTTCACCATTTTCTACAGGCAACTGCCGTGACTTCCTAAATCCATTCGCATACCTTACTACTAAAGATAAGTGTTGTTTTGCTCTGGTATTTTTACTAAAAGAAAGGATACGATATCATGCGACGAAATGACCGGCGCACGCCACCTTGGCAGAGCCAAAATCCGAATCAATACTGGTATGGCCAACAAAGACCTCAACATTGGAGACCACCTAATCATTATCAACAACCACCCCAGCCAAATTCCTACCCACAACAGGAGCCGCCTAAAAAAAACATGGGAGATTATTTGAACCAAATGGATCAGGTCATGAAAACGGTGAACCAAATTGGTCCTGTAGTAAAACAGATTTCGCCTTTGCTATCACTGTTTAAAAAATAACCCTCTCAGGCGGATGAAAACCGCTCGCTTTCTTTGTTGCTTCGCCTTGTTCGGTGCTCTTGCCGTGTGGCAACTCCGCGCCTCACTCGGCTTTGCGCTTTGATAAGACAAGTGGTTTCATTCCGCCTGTACTTTCTTGGATGAGAACCGCTCGCTTTCTTCGTTGCTTCGCCTTGTCCGGTGCTCATTGCCGTGTGGCAACTCCGCGCCTTACTCGGCTTTGCGCTAGGAGTGAAGCGGTTAACACAACCGAAATAAACATTTGTTCGCTTCGGAAGCTCTCGCCTTATTTATCTTTCGGCAATACCCCAGTGTCCTTATATTTTACAATGGCAGCTTGTACTTTTTCTTTCAAGCTGTCGGGTACCTCTGGGCTAAATGGGCCCATCTCAATGGCGCCCTCTCCAAATCCAACTGAAATCGTTCCTGCTTCTAACGTCTCTTCTTTATACATGTGAACAGTCATCGTGTACACGTTTTTCAAATTTTGTTCCGTGCTCGTTAAAACGGTTCTTTCACCTAAATCACTTTGATCAGAGATGTACCCAATCGCGTAACGGTTTTGTTCTTTGACTTGATCAATCACCGGTACGCTAAATGAATCACCAGCTGGGTAAACGACATCTACACCTTCGTCAATCATGCGATCCAAAATAGTCAATGCCTTTGTTGTGTCGTCCCAATCATACGTAAAACGAACTAATACGTTGGCCATTTCATTTTGGAGGATAGCCCCTTCATAAAAGCCATTCACTTCCGGCTGCCAGTCATAGGCTGCAATAACGCCGATTTTATTTGTCTCTGATGTCCCCGCTGCCACCATGCCAGCAAAAAACCCCATGGCATGAGAATTAAATTGAATGTTTGTGACATTTTCAGCATCAGAAAACCCATTAAAAGTGACAAAATGCATAGATGGAAACGTTTGATATGTATCTTGAAGCAATGAATGGTACTCGCTTCCGTGTGCAAAAACAAGAGAAACCCCTTCTTGCTTAAATTCCTTTAACGCCTTAAGGACGTCTTCTTTCTCAGACATTCCCTCTTTATAAAATACTTCTGCGTTTTCGTCTGCGTGTAAATGCATTAGCGCTTGATAGCCTTGGTTTCCCCAGGTTTGATCAGTAATCGTTCCGGGGACAAGTAACCCTATTTTTAGAGAAGATTGCATCGAGGTCTGACACCCCGTAAGTATGATGATCAAGCAGGCTGCAACAATCGCAAGAGCGAATCGCATAAACTCACTCTCCTATCTTCAGTCTTCCTTACGTTACATTTTACTGTGATCTTTACGAAATGTAAAAAGAATTGGGGAAATTGTCGAGAAATGTTGTATTTACTTTCTTTGATTAGCTATCCATTGAAGCCATTTTTCTGTCGCCTCAATGCCTTCTGTTAGTGTCGTTTGAGACTGCAATTGTACTTTCTTAAATCCATCCAACCTTGTGTCTTCTGCTTGTATGAATGAACAATGAAGGCTTTCTTTCCAAGTCTGATTGTGTTGATTTACAAGCTGTATGTGACTCTCTCGTTCTTCATGATCTACAATCCATTGAACGGCATCATTAATGTACATAATCGACGACGTTCTAGGCGCATAAGGTATTTCCTCAGAATTGTTCTTTGTCAAAAAGGGCTTACTTAAAGGATGTGTTTCTGGCTGCCAAGGACCATATAAATCCGGATGACAAATCCATTGTGAAGCATATTCTTCAAGGTCAGGAACCCACTCCTTTTCATGCAATATTCCTATCACTTGCATCTGTTTATTTGCCGCTTTACTAAATGCTAAATCAAGCAACTTACGATCGTCTGTACAATAAAACAGAAGCGTTGCTTTGGCAGCTAATTGTCGTGAGTCCCATTCATTCTCATTGATCATCTGAATGTTCGCATTTCTACCAACCCAATCCTGTTTTTCTCCCGAGAGCGCGTCCGTAATGACCGTATCTCCTCTTAAGCTTAACTGCTGAAGAAGCACAAAGCCTATCCAACTCGCTGCACCCCTCAACATAATCGTCGCCAAATCGATTCCCCCGTTTTTATTAATGATTTTGGTATTGGTCAAAAAAACGTTGTAGCGTGTCTGTATTGTCCCAGTTCATTTCACCTGGATACAATGTAAGGCTAGCTTCACCATTTTTTGCTCGTAAAACATCATAATACCGTCTTGCATGTAAATGAATCGGGTATTTTTGCTGAGACACATCTTGAAAAATATGACACGGTATATTCATGACGACATGCTCCAACCCATGTTTATCTAGAACAGCCTTTTCAACATCCACTTCTAGCACATCATAAGCGATTGAGAGTTCTTTCAGAAGTCGTTTGTAGAACAGACGGTTTTCTTTTTCACGAAGAGCGTGTGCCCTCAACGAAATACAAGGATTAATTAAAGCCACTGATCTGATCTTGCCATGGCTTTCCGCAGCAAGCTTCAATGCCGCTAGTCCACCCATGCCTTCAGCCAGCAAATAAAGGTGCGGGTTCAAAATTTCCTGCTTCATCGTATAAAAAATCAACCTTTGAAGAAAGCGTATCGCTTGTGGACTGCCCCAGTGTGCTCCATAGCAATTTGAATAAAAAATAGTGTACCCACGCTTAAGCAAATGCTGCAAAAGCTCATTCCGTCCTGGATGCTTGCACCAAAAACTCGCATTCTTTTCAACGTAGTGATTAAGGTCACCGATCAACAGAATGGCATAGCCATTTGGTTGCTCTGGCACATGAACCACATTCCATTGATCCTCTAATAAGAAATAGCGATCGATATACATGGCCCTCTCTCCGTCTTCTTTAGTCACAAGCCAGAGTCATTCAATACATTCCACGTTCACTCATTTACAAATCGTTTTTTTCTGTCATTCTGAAGCCTTTCGTAGGTGCAGCGTTCCCTTTTTTAAAAGGGTATGATAGACTATTCATAACATGCGTTATATCTCATTTTCACGAAATAACGCACAGTACATCGTATTGAGGTGAACATTCGGATGCATTACTTTTGGTCCATCATTTGGTCATTTTTGCTGGCGCAAATGCTCGTATTCGTAGTAGGAAACATGTCAGGAGTTCCTTATACGTTATCCAATGGCTTGATTGCTGGCGTTTTCATGTCAGTCCTCGTTTTATTGATTGGTGCAGCTACAAGCGATTCTGAGGTTGCAGACACGGAACATTAAGTCAAGAAAAGGATGAAGGTTTTGTCTTCTTCAGTTTCTGTAGTGCTTTCTCGTATTGGAATTTTCTATAGTGTCGCTTGGATGTCCTATCTTCTTATCGAAATTGTTTTGAAAGACACCGCATTACATACGCTTTTCCCGCAAATCATTTTTTTTATTGCGAGTTGCGTGTTTTATTTTTTGATTATCCGTTTACAACAGCACTCAAAACTTGTTGGTTTATTTGCTGGTTTCCTTCTTATCGGAGGATGTCTTATTTACGTACTATATTAAAAAAGCAACCGGAACATGTCTGGTTGCTTTTTTGTATGAGCATTAGGGCTTGCGTTTGTATGTCCATTTACGGTTTTGATTAGTTGTATCTGGAAATCGTTCCCCAGCATTAAGCTTTACAGATTGAGGAGCGTTCACTGTACTACCTGTTTCGCCAATCTCCACATAGATACCGTTGTTTGGTGCTTTATCTCCTGACGAAAACTGATGACTTTGTCCCATTAGAATCCCTCCTTTTGCTTTAGTATGCACAAAGAAGGGGGCGAATAATAACGAGGCGGAGAGGTCAATTGATTTATGTCACCTCGCGTCCACTCAAGCTCAGCCAGTGTTGAAGTTGATTTCTGCACTTCGCAAGTTATTTAAACATACGTCCACCGCTGCATCAATACTGTACTAGGTGATATAACTTTGCATGAAACGATACACTTACTTGTCTGTCTTGGTAAGCAATCACGCCTTAACAAGATTTCTTACTCGTTAAACGAGACCGGGAAAAAATAAATACAATTTACGCAGGAACATCAGCGCAGTCAACATACGTAGACTCTAGTTGGATCAGCGCGAGCTGAAGATCCCCTCGGAAAGCCATGCTTTTTCGAGGAAGCTGAAGCCGTGCCCCACAGAAAGCGAAGTATGTTGACGGAGCGGTCGTCATTCCCGTGCACCCTAGCGCATCTTCAACTCGAAAGGACCTCATCGTGTTTTCTTTTCACCCTACGGGTACAAGTGCAACATCGACTCGAGAGTACCTCGTCGTGTTTTCTTTGCCGTTGGAGTCTCGCTAGTGGCTGCTTTTGATTCTTTTTTTCTTGCACAGGTATGGCTCTAAAGGGATTGTTATGAAATTATATTTCAATAGACCTATATCTTCTTGCCTTCAAACAAGCACAGGTCGCTTTGAAGGTCTTTTTTACACTGCAAAAGTTGTGTTAACACTTTAAAGCAGAAACATAATTCATGACACTTGAATTGTCATCATGGACGTCAAAAAAACCAACCGCCTTCGGTTGGTCACCAAAAATATGGAAGAGTCGATACTGCAGTTAGTGCAGCTAATGGAAGAATGAGACGTCCAATACCATACCCTGGTCCGTACCCATATCCCGGACCGAAGCCTGGACCATAACCTGGACCATATCCCGGGCCATACCAAGGACCACCAAAGCCAGGTCCGTACCCAAAAGGCGGACGTCTCTCGTCTGTCCCTTCCTCCTGATCCTCTCTATGTTGTCCTCCAGTGGATAAATTGATTAGGTCAAGGTGAACATGGTCTTGGTCTACATGGACGATGATCCCTTCAAAATGCCTACCGTCAATAATAATGACACGAACAGGTCGATTTAATCGTTTATGACATTTTGCGTACATAGCATGCTGCTGATTCGTCATTTTTGCATCCCTCCTTCTGGGCATTGTATTCAATTGCCCCAAAAAAGTGATTTGTCCTAAGAAAAGACCAAAGCTGTAAATATCGTAACGCTCATGAACGACTTCATGAATGTAATCACGTATATTTCTCATTAGTTGCTGGTGACTTCCATTGCACCAGCAAAAAAAAGCTGCACTAAAAGTCATTTTTATGACTTTAGTGCAGCCTTAACTATATTTCTACGACGATTGCAGCAATGAAAGCAACAATGCTTTCTGTGCGTGGAGACGGTTTCCAGCCTCTTGAAATACATAGGAATGTGACCCATCAAGGACACTAGCCGTCACTTCTTCGCCTCTATGTGCAGGCAAGCAATGCAAGAACGTGTAATCAGATGCAGCGTACTTCACTAGCTCATCGTTTACTTGGAAGTCCTTAAATGCAATTTCACGCTCTGCCTGCTCACTTTCCCAGCCCATGCTTGCCCATACATCTGTATACACAGCATCCGCCGCTTCAACAGCTTCTCTTGGTTCGTTCGTAATGATGATTGAACCACCTGTTTCTCCAGCAATGCCTTTTGCCGTTTGTACGATTTCTTCCTTAGGCATATAACCTTCAGGTGAGGCAATGGCACAAGTCATGCCCATTTTCGCACAACCGATCATTAATGAATGCGCCATATTATTCCCATCGCCTACATACGCTAGTTTTTTTCCAATTAGACTTCCTTTTAGTTCCACGAGCGTCATAAGGTCTGCAAGAACTTGGCACGGATGATAGTCATCTGTGAGTCCATTAATCACAGGTACGGTCGCATTTGCCGCCAACTCTTCAACCATAGCATGGCTATATGTTCGAATCATAATGGCATCTACGTACTCACTAAACACTTTTGCCGTATCTTGGACAGTCTCCCCACGTCCCATTTGCAGATTGTCACTGCTTAGGTTTAGCGCATGACCACCAAGCTGAGCCATGCCTACCTCGAAGGACACTCTCGTTCTAGTTGAGGACTTTTCGAAAATCATCGCCAATGTTTTCCCCGTTAAGTACGGGTGTGGTTGGTTCGTTTGAACGAGTTGCTTTAGATGAATGCCTAGGTCGATCAATTGTTGTAATTGTTCAGGGGTCAACGTTTTTAATGTAAGAAAATCCTTTGCGTCTAAAGAAACACCTTTACTATGTTGCATTGTCATTGCTTCACCGCCGTATGCTTTTGAGTTTCACCTAGCCATTGTTGGATGGATTGGCTAGTCACTTGTTTAGAATGTATGCCGAGGAGAAAGGCATCCAACGTGCTCAGCTGACTAAAAATAAACAATCTATGCTTTAAAGCTTGCTTTCTTTCGGAAGAAAGTGCTGGGTCAATGCCAACATAAGCAAGTGATGAATCTTGTTCAAGCCATTGAGCAAAGTTTTCCTCAACGGGTACCATGTCTTTGCTAATGAGTTTCTCTTTATAGGAGGCTCTGACTTCTTCAGGCAGATGACCAATAAAAATGGTTTGACGCTTTGCAGCTTTTGCATCCTCTTGCCAATGGAAGGCTTTGTAAAGAGCAACTTCAGCAGTTTCTGCCACTGCAATACCTTCGCCTGTGGATTGCATTTCAGGTCCAATGAGTGGGTCTAAACCATCCAGCTTCATCGTAGAAAAGACAGGGAATTTAATGGTGATAAATGAATTCTCCTGTAACAAGCCTTGCTGATCTGTGAGCTGTTCTAGTCGGGTACCCACGAGCAACTGTGCAGCCATCTGTGGAAGATGAACACCGGTGACTTTACTGATGACCGGTACGGTTCGGCTTGCTCTTGGATTGACCTCAAGCACGTAGACTGCCTCGTCTTGTATGACGAACTGAATGTTCATCACGCCTTTAAAATCAGCATTGAGCGCAATTTTTTCAGCGTAGGTCGCAATCAATTGCTTCACATTATCTGAAAGGGTTAAAGGAGGGAGCGTAGCCATGCTATCTCCAGAGTGGACACCAGCTTTTTCAATGTGTTCAAAAATCGCTGGTATAAGCACTCGTTCACCATCCGTAATGAGGTCCACCTCTGCTTCCTTTCCAGGAACGTAAGAATCAATAAGAAGAGGAAACCCTAAAACGTCTGCATTTTCTTCTATAAAGGACTCAAGTCTTTCTACTTCATTAAAAATATGCATGCCTTTCCCACCAATCACATAGGACGGTCGTACGAGCACAGGATAGCCAAACTGTTGTGCGAGTCTGATGAGATCTTCACCACTTTGTGCGATCTCCCCAGGAATATGAGGCACGTTTATTGATTGCACGTATTGATAAAATCGATCACGATCCTCAAACATATCAATGACGTCTTGACTCGTTCCAAGGATATGCAATCCTGCTTCTTCGAGCCCTTCAACTAAACGAATAGACGTTTGACCACCGAATTGCACAATGACGTCAGACGCATTTTCAGCTTCGGCTATATTGACAACATCCTCCACCGTAAGCGGCTCGAAATATAGCTTATCTGCCATCTCATAGTCTGTGCTCACCGTTTCAGGGTTGTTGTTAATCATAATGGTTTCATAGCCTGCCTTCTGTAAGGCAAGAACGCAATGCACGGAACTATAGTCAAATTCAATGCCCTGTCCGATGCGGATAGGCCCAGATCCTAAAATAATGACCTTTTTCTTTTCTGTGACAGTAACCTCTGTATTCCCACGCCAAGTGGAATAAAAGTAAGGGGTAACAGCTTCAAATTCAGCCGCACATGTATCCACCATTTTGTAAGAAGGCCGAATATCAGCTTGCTTACGTTTTTCAGCTACACAAGCAGGAGTTGTCGACCATATATTTGCAAGCCAAGCGTCGGCCTGTCCGTATACTTTAAGTTGAAGAAGGAATTCATTGCTAATGTCCTCAAGCGATGTTGCCCGTGCTTGATGCTCCTTCTCGACGATCCGCTCAAAAGCACGCAAATAAAAGCTGTCAATTTGCGTTTCTTTTCCAATCGTTTCAACAGATACTTGACGATACAGCAGCTCTATAATCGCAAAAAAACGGCGATCATTCGCCTTTTTGACAATAGACCATAAGGCATCATCCGTCCATGAGCATAAGCTTTTTAAGCGTATTCCATCTGTCTCCATTTCAAGAGAACGGATGGCTTTATGAATGCCCGCTTCAAGGTTTCTTTCGATGGCCATGACCTCACCAGTGGCCTTCATCTGCGTGCCTAGAGATCGATTTGCTTTATCAAATTTATCAAATGGCCAGCAAGGAAATTTTACAACGACATAATCAAGCGCAGGCTCAAAGCTTGCATACGTATGACCTGTTACTGGGTTTTTTAACTCGTGTAATGCATAGCCTAAGCTCAGTTTTGTAGCTATGCGGGCAATTGGGTACCCCGTCGCTTTTGAGGCAAGTGCAGAGGAGCGGCTAACTCGGGGATTGACCTCAATTAAATAATATTGCTTGCTGTGTGGATCCAGTGCAAACTGAATGTTACAGCCGCCGATAATGCCAAGTGCATCAATGATTTTAATGCTTGCCGTACGCAACATATGGTATTCGCTATCGGTTAGTGTTTGTGAAGGAGCCGTAACAATTGAATCGCCCGTGTGCACACCAACTGGATCAATGTTTTCCATATTACAGATCGTGATGCATGTCCCGTTGGCGTCACGCATGACCTCATATTCAACTTCCTTACATCCGGCAATGCTTTTTTCGACAAGACATTGTGTGATAGGACTCGCATGGAGACCTCCAGATACAATTTGTTGATACTCCACTTCTGTATCGGCAATGCCGCCACCAGACCCACCTAACGTATACGCAGGTCGTACGATAATTGGATAGCCTACACGTGCTGCAAATGCCATCGCGCCTTCCACCGTTGAAACAATCTCACTCTCGGGTACTGGCTCATTTAACTCATGCATCAACGATCGGAATGCCTCACGATCTTCTCCTTGCTGAATGGATTCAATCGGTGTTCCTAAAAGCCGAACGCCATATTTGTCCAAAATGCCCGCTTTGTTAAGTGCGAAAGCTAAATTTAAACCAGTCTGACCACCAAGTGTCGCCAGAAGGCCATCTGGTTGTTCCTTTTTGATAATCTCTTCAATGCTCTCAACCGTTAATGGTTCAAAATAAACGGCCTCCGCATGCGCTTCATCTGTCATAATCGTTGCTGGGTTATTGTTCACAAGGATGACGCGTACGCCTTCTTCCTTTAGTGCTAAGCACGCTTGTGTGCCAGCATAGTCAAATTCCGCTGCCTGCCCAATGACAATGGGCCCAGAGCCGATGACGAGAACACTTTTAATGCTTGGATCCTTAGGCATAGACTTTCTCTCCTCTTACTGCGTCCATCATTTTCAGAAACTCTGCGAACATCCATCTGCTGTCCTCAGGTCCTGGCTTCGCTTCTGGATGAAACTGTACAGACAATATTGGCTTGTTCTGGTGCACCATACCTTCTGCAGAGCCGTCATTCACATTGTGAAAACGCATCTCAAAGGCAGAATTTTGCATGCTGTCTTCGTCTACAACAAAGCTGTGATTTTGCGATGTCATAAACACTTTGTTTAGTTTTTTATCAAATACAGGCTGGTTGGCTCCACGATGACCAAATTTCAATTTGCTCGTCGTGCCTCCGTGGGCCAACGCCATTAATTGATGTCCAAGGCAAATCGCAAGCGTTGGGTAAGTTAACGATAGCTGTTTCATCGTTGGCAAATATGGGTGCATCTGTTCAGGATCCCCCGGGCCATTTGAAAAGACGACGCCATCTGGTTGAAGCTGCTTAAGCTCATCAAGAGCGATATTGTAAGGAACAACTGTCACCTTGCAACCAAGCTCCTGAAGCTGTTTACGAATTGAATGCTTATACCCAAAATCAACGAGAACGACGTGGTCTCCTTGACCTGGATAGAGTTCTTGAGATGAAACAGAGGCCTCTTGGACAAGCTCCTGTTCTTCAATCGTAAGATAGCCTTCCCAGTGAGGTGTCGGAGCTGGCGAAAGCTGTCCCCCCATCATCCCTTCCGAACGGATGGCTTTCACAATGTCTCTCGTGTCTGCACCTAAAAGCACAGGAATATTTTTTTCAACGAGCCATTGCTGAAATGATTTTACACTCTCGTAATGATGACCTTCTGCACTCATTTCGCTAATAACAACCCCGTTGACTTGAATATCATCGCTTTCCATATCAACCTCATTGACACCGTAGTTGCCGATAAGTGGGTACGTAAACACAACGATTTGTCCACGGAAAGAGGGGTCTGTAATCACCTCTTGATAGCCTGTCATTCCTGTAAAAAAGACGACTTCTCCATGGACAGCCTTCGCGCCATCGATCCAAATGCCCTCATAAGTTTCCTCGTTGGCTAAATGCAAGTAACCTTTCATTCGTTCCACCTCATTTACGTTCTGACTATTCATGATGTTGGTGCCGTCGAGTGGACGTGCGTTTCTTCAACTGTTTGAATAAGGACATCCAATGCTGCCGATAGATCTTCGTTTGAAATCACTAGTGGCGGCAATAAGCGAACGACGTTTTCACCAGCGGATACAGCAAGCACGCCCTTTGTTTGGAGCTCGAGCAAAATCGGTGCGGCAGGAATAGTAAGCTCAATGCCAATCATTAATCCTTTGCCACGAATTTCCTTCACGATGCTCATGTCTTTTAGACCATCATGAAGCTTTGAAAGGATCATATCGCCTTTTTGCTGAACCTCCTGCAAAAAGGCAGGTTGGTTGATTTCTTTCAATACGGCGTGTGCGGCAGCCATAGACACTGGGTTGCCACCAAATGTTGTCCCATGACTCCCTGGCGTGAACGCTTGAGCTAATTCGCTTTTTCCAAGGATCGCGCCAACAGGCAAACCATTGCTTAAGCCTTTCGCTACAGTAATGATGTCCGGATCAAGCTCGTCATGCTGATAGGCAAATAATTTCCCCGTTCGGCCAATACCTGTTTGAATTTCATCAATAATAAAGAGCGCGCCATTTGCTTCACAAACCGTTTGAATTTGTTGCAAAAACGCTTTATCCGCTTGGTGAATACCACTTTCTCCTTGAATGACCTCAATTAGAACAGCAGCCGTTTCTGTGTCGACCGCTTTTTCAAGGGCGTTGCCATCATTCAGTGGAACATGCACAAATTCAGGAAGCATATCGCCGTAGCCTTGCTTGATTTTGTCTTGCCCAGTTGCTGCCATCGCCCCAAACGTTCGACCATGGAAAGATTTTTGCAACGTAACCACTTTGCTGCGCCCTGTAAATTTTCTAGCGAGTTTTAATGCCCCTTCAATCGCCTCTGCTCCTGAATTGCAAAAAAAGGCTAGATCAAGATTCGTCTGTTCTGTCAATTGTTTTGCTACCTGTTCTTGTAAGGAGCTTTGAAACAAATTTGAGGTGTGCCAATATTTTTCTAATTGGTGCTGTACGGCAGAGGTCACTTTAGGATGACAATGTCCTAGATTGACAACTCCAAGTCCAGAGGTCAGATCAATGTAAGAATGACCATTTGTATCTGTCACCTTCACGCCTCGCGCTGATTCAAACTCAATTTCCCATTTTCCGTACGTTGAAAATAAATATGACATCTACACGACCTCCAGTGAGCGTTTAATTGTCGTTCCTCGAATGCATCCGTTGTTCTGTTTCATTGCTCCGTTCACAATCGCTACTTGCTGCAAACGATCATTTAATGTTGCTAAAGCAGCTCTAACCTTTGGTAACATTCCCCCGTAAATGGTTCCATCACTAATCAGAGCTTCGCATTCACTAATGCTCAACTCTTGAATAAGCTTATCGTCTTTTAAAATCCCAGGGACATCTGTGACAAACATGAGCTGCTCAGCATGCAAGGCATTGGCTACAGCAGCGGCAGCTGTGTCGGCATTTATATTGTAATGAACGCCTTCTTTGTCAACTCCAATAGGTGCGATGACTGGGACTATGCCTTTCAAAAATAATGCCTCTAGCACATTTGTTGTCACATGTGTCACTTCACCGACGAGACCTAACGTTTCTAAGCTGATCGGCTTGCACTCAAGCAAACCACCATCACAGCCAGAAAGCCCAGCTGCATCAACACCAAAAGATCGTAAACGAGTGACCAATCGTTTGTTCACACTTCCAGCGAGCACCATCTCCACGACGTTCATGACAGGCTCTGTTGTTTTCCGAAGCCCATCATGAAATTCCGTTTTGATATCAAGCTGTTGCAGCATCGACTGAATATCAGGTCCGCCTCCATGCACGATGACAGGCTGCTTGCCTTGTTCCTGCAACGCACGAAGCCCTTCAAAAAACGAATCTGATAATTGCTCCAGGGTACTCCCACCACATTTTAAAACAACGATTGGTCGTGTCATCGTTTCCTTCGTCCCTTCACCGGTTACGTTCGGTAACTGGCATTAATTTTTATATAGTCATACGTTAGATCACAGCCCCATGCTTTTGCATTGGCATGACCAACATTAAGATCTACTTTAATTGTGACCTGCTCTGATTTTAAGTACTCTGTCGCTGCTTCCTCAGAAAAAGGGAGGGGACGGCTTTCCTTCAACACCTGGAATGGCCCGATCCAAATATCAACGGCATCAGGATCTACCTTTGCATTGCTATGCCCAATCGCTTGGATAATACGTCCCCAGTTGGCATCTGCGCCATACACCGCTGTTTTGACAAGATCAGATCCAACTATTTTTTTGGCAACCTCGCCTGCTTCTTGCTCTGACTCTGCCCCATCCACCTGCACTTCAATGAGCTTTGTTGCGCCCTCACCATCACGTGCAATCATTTTAGCGAGATCCTCAGATGTCTGTCTGAGACCTTCAACAAATGTTTCCCACTCTGGATGATCTTGTGTAAGCTCGTCATTTTCTGCATGACCGTTTGCCATCACCAACACCATATCGTTTGTGGACGTTTCGCCATCCACTGTAATGCGATTGAACGTTTTATCCGTCACTTCTCGCAAAGCTTGGTGCAATGCTTGTGGAGAGATGTTCGCGTCGGTTGTCACAAAGGAAAGCATCGTCGCCATATTGGGGTGAATCATTCCTGAGCCTTTAGCTGCGCCAGCAATCGTTACTTCTTTTTGGTCAATTTCCATTGTCCAGCAAGTTTTTTTCACAATGAGATCGGTCGTCAGGATCGCGCGATTAAAATCATCAGCAGCCTCTAACGTAGGTTTTGGCGCGAGGCGGTCAATGCCTGTTTTAATTTTATCCAACGGCAGGTATTCCCCAATGACACCAGTTGAAGCCACAGCGACGTAATGCTCTGGAATGCTTAAATGCTGGGCCATGTGCTTTCTCATCGCAAAGGCGTCGTCATCTCCCTGCTTGCCTGTACACGCGTTTGCAAAAGCAGAGTTTACGACGATCGCTTGCAGCTTGCCTTCTTCTTCAATGCTGTTTTTCGTCACCTTTAATGGCGCCGCCTGAAAATGATTTAATGTATATACAGCTGCACTAGAGGCAGGCGTTTCTGAATAAATAACCCCGAGATCATTACGTTTGTATTTTAATCCTGCGTGTAAACCTGCCGCAGCAAACCCTTTAGGTGAAGTGATGTCTCCAGCCTTCTGATATTCTGGTGCTTTATGTGATGTCAACATGCGTCTAAGTCCCTTCCCTCTGGTCTAACCAGACCAAGTCAATTCTATGGATATACGGGCACCATTTGAAGCCCGGCTGTTTCTTCAAATCCTGCGAGTACGTTAAGATTATGGATCGCTTGCCCTGCTGCACCTTTGACCAAATTGTCAATGACTGAGACAATCGTCACGCGATTGGTTCGCTGGTCTAAAGTGAAGCCAATATCGCAAAAGTTAGACCCATAGACTTCTTTCGTCGACGGAAATTGCCCTTCAGGCCGAAGACGAACAAAAGGGGCAGAATGATACGATTGTTCATAGGCTGCACGAAGATCTTCTGCCTGCGTTCCAACGGTGAGTTTCCCGTACATCGTCGCCATTATCCCCCGTGTCATCGGCACAAGATGTGTACTAAACGTGATTGGGGTTAGCTTATCCGTCACCGTTGAAAGCATTTGTTCAATTTCAGGAGTATGCTGGTGTTGGTTGACTTTATATATCTTAAAGTTGTCGTTCATCTCAGGAAAATGGGCAATGGCAGACGCACTTCGTCCTGCGCCTGACGTCCCAGACTTTGCATCAATTAATAATGAGTCTGGTTCAATGAGACCTGCTTTTAAGAGCGGCAACAACCCAAGCAACACAGCCGTTGGATAACAGCCTGGATTGGCAATTAACCTCGCCTTTTTGACCGCTTCACCTGTCCATTCTGTAAGACCGTAAACGGCTTCGCTGAGCAAAGATTCATCAGCTGGTTTCTTTTTATACCACACCTCATAATCATCGGGATTCTTCAATCGCAAATCCCCTGACAAATCAATGACTTTTACGTTTTCTGCTAACAATGACGGGGACAGCTTTGATGATACGCCTGGTGGTGTCGCAAGAAATACTACATCGCAAGTGGCCCCGGCATGCTTTGCATCAAATGCCTGCAACACAAGCGAATTCATATCAAGCATATGTGGGTAACTCTCACTTAACGCTGCACCATCTTGTGTCGTTGAATACACTGCACTCACTGTTGCATATGGATGGTGGTTGATTAAACGAATTAACTCCGCACCACCATACCCCGTTGCTCCGACAATACCTACGTTCATTTCAGCCTCTCCTCCGTGTACATCCCATTTGAAGATTATTTTTTTGTGTCTATTTCTATTCTATTTTCTCTATCTGTTTCTTTTATAAAATTTCTTGTGGAGCGTTCCGTATCATTTCTAACAATGTAGTTGTAATTATACAGGAGTTATGCAATGTTTCAAGCCTTTTTATGTTTTTTTATTCATTAACCTTAATATTTATCCGAAAAAACGTTAAGGTATTTTAACGGAGTACGCTATTATAAATAATTCGGTCGAATCGCCATGGAAATACGGGTTTTAAATAAGCAGTAAACAAATGAAGAACTCTTTTTTTATGATGTGATAAGAACTAAAAAAGGGCTCATCTAGTGATTTAGCACCTCGAAGTCAGCTTCGTTACGGAAAGACGACCTTTTAGAATTTCAGAAATACAGGGTTGTGAGCTCCGGCACCATTCCTATTTACTGAATACGGCAGGCGTTGTTTGGGAGAGGTCAATTGATCAATATCACCTCGCGAATCGATGTTGCGCTTATTGCAATCACGACCGCTTCGTCAAAACACTCCGCTTGCACCATAAATGGTATAAGGTCAACATCGATTCGCGAGTACCTCATCGTGTTTACTTTACCGCCTGGCACGGCTTCAGCTTCCTTGGAATCTTGCTTTCCGAGGGGATCTTCAGCTCGCGCTGTTCCCGCAGGAGTCTACGCATTTTGACTACGCTGATGTTTGTTTCTGCGTAAATTTTTTTATTTTTATCCCGGTCTCTTATAACGAGTAAGAAACGTATTAAGGCGTGTCGCACCCAAACAAGACAAGGAATTGTATCGCTTCATGCAAGTTGGATCTTCTAGTGCAGTGATGCAGCAGTGCACTTATGTTTAGATAACTTGCGCATTGCGAAATCAACTTCAAAGCTGGCTGTCCTAACCTCATCGTGTTTTCTTTGCCGCCGGAGGCTGTTTTTAAAGATCCACATTTATGATTTGATTACAATTTAAATGTAGGAGTATTCTTTGAATAGAACACTCATTTTTTCAAAAAAAACATTGCCGATAATGCTCGGCAATGTTTTTTGACCTTTATCAATCAGGGACACCTAATGCTATTTTAGCCATTCGGGACATTTTGTCCTTTCCCCATGGCGGACTCCAAACAATATTTACATCGACGGATTCCACTTCAGGTAGCGCAGCAACTGCATTTTTCACTTCACTCTCAATTACACCAGCGAGTGGGCATCCCATCGCCGTTAATGTCATCGTTACAATAAGATGGCCATCGTCCTCAAGGTCAACATCATAGATTAATCCAAGGTTGACAATATCGATACCAAGCTCAGGATCGATAACATTCTCAAGAGCGCCCATAATATATTCTTTCATTGCTTCATCCATTTTGTTTCACTCCTTTCTTCTATGTATTATACCTTTGGTGGCGTTTAATGAAAACCGCAAAGCTCATTCGACAAATTTCGACTTTTCCACAACAAAACAACTCAATATTCTACAAAGAATCCCAAAGGAATTCGTCTACAAAGTTTGAATAAGTATGAGTAACAACGAATGGATGAGGAGTTGAAGGATGTTGCCTGATGTTCACGTATACCATTATACCGGGAATCGTATTGTGATTAAAAATGTTCCCCAAGCCTGTAGTGATGAGCAATCATTTGCAATCCTTGCCAGCCTCCAAAAACAAATTGATGACTTAGAACGAATTATGGTTCCACAATCATCGTACCCATTTAATTCTATTGAGAGTTCCAGAGTTGTCACCGCATGAAACCTTCAAAATAAAAACGCCCGGATTGGGCGTTTTTATTTTGGTTCTTGTTTGTGTTCATTGTAATATTGTACGCCAAACTGAGCGCCTTCTGAAACCATTTTATTATCTGCCTCGTCTTGAGGATCTGGTATGCCCGCTTTGTCAACAGGGAGCGAATTATTCGAATTAAATTTATCCGTTACTTTTTGTTTCCAGTCTGTGTAGGTCGAGAAGAGCCTCTCTCGTTTGTCACGGTCTTTAAGTACCATAACTGAAGCAGCTGCGGCTCCTGCTGCCCCGACGGCAATGGAAGACATCATTATACGTTTGCGTTTCATTGTAAGTCATCTCCTTTGTTTGTTCGTTGTGAAGTCTTACAATTAGATTACCCTCCCTTCTCCTCATTAAACATTTCCGTTTATTCCCTTTTACTCCTACAAATACGACTCGACATGATGATTGAACTGGACTGTTGCGTGTTAAACTACTACTGCGTTTAACGTATGCTCATTGCAGGAGGCGATTTGGATGGGTCGAAAAAGCAAGTCCAAACGATTTACTCAGCAAGGAACACAGTCCGTGAAACAGCATGATCTGCGTTTTCCGTACCGCAGTACGTTTAGTGAAGCTGAGCAAAAAGCTGACCTTTAACGCTATTTGAG
This sequence comes from Aureibacillus halotolerans, assembly GCF_004363045.1. Lineage (NCBI taxonomy): Bacteria > Bacillati > Bacillota > Bacilli > Caryophanales > Bacillaceae > Aureibacillus > Aureibacillus halotolerans. The sequence continues at coordinate 154,832 of NZ_SNYJ01000002.1, read as the reverse complement.
CATAGGCTACTGTCTAAGCGTTCAGGCTGATGACAAACGCTCACTTTCGTTGTTGCTTTGCCTTGCTCGGTGCTCATTGCCGTAATGGCAACTCTGCGCCTGCCAAGACTTTGCACTTAGATAAGACAAGCGTTTTCATTCAGCCTGAACATATGTTGAGAAGTACGCTCAATTTCTTCATTGCTTTATCTTGTTCGGTGGCGATCATTTCATTACACTTTTTAGCCTAACTCTTATCTATCTAAGTTTTTCTGCACTAAACGGTCAAGAAAGTTTGGTCATTCTTTCTGCTGTTCAGCTCAGAGAAGCCATGTTATGATGAATTCAATGAGATACTGTAAGGAGGAGTAAACAATGAAAGCAACAGCACAATATACACCTAACCCGAATGCAGTGAAATTTACTGCAGAGGAGCAGTTATTCGAAGGTGCCAAAAGCACTCACGGAAAAGCAGGGGATGACATCTCTCACCCTTTGCTAAAGCAAATTCTTGCTTTAGAAGGCGTCGACAGCATTATGGCGTATGGAGATTTTGTTTCTGTAAACAAAGTTGACGCAGCAAGCTGGGATACACTAGAACCAGCCGTGCTTGATGTGTTTGCTACATACGGCGTTTAATATTAAAAAGTTCTAAATAGGAAACAGAAGCTGAACGTGGGTGAAATCACGTTCAGCTTTTTTGTTCAAGCTGATGACAAATGCTTGCTTTCTTCGTTGCTTTGCCTTGTCCTTTGCTCATTGCCCTTATAGCTATTCCACGCTACCAGAATTCCGCACCTAGAAAATAATGCCATTAAGTCTCTAGCTTGTTCAAAAAATCTAAATGAGCCTCCACAACGTGTGGAGGCTCAAGCTTTATAATCGTAGTCAATTGTCTCTTATTGCTGAGTAAATTGCTCTAAGCGGACGCCTTGTTCTTTCCCTTGGTCATTTCTCAGCACAAGCATTACTGAGCCATTTGAGGGGAGCTCTTCATCTGAAATGTCAATCGGAAGGCTAAAGGATGTCCAACCTTCACTTCCCTCAACAGCTGGGAACTCACCGTTTTCTACAAATACATTATGACCATCTTCAATTGAATAAGAAAAAGGGCCACTAGCTACGTTTACTTCACCTTCGACTGTATACGTCCCAGCTTCACCTTCAACACTGACATCGCGAAAGACGCTTTCGTCAGCTTCAGCAACGTCAAATTCTTGCGTTACGGTTAGACCACCTTCTTCAAGCGTATCGGCAACTATAGTTGCTTCAAGCGTATAGGTGCCTGCTGGAACTCTAGAGCCTTCTGATGTGAGATCCCAAAATGGGGTCCAACGAAAATCACTTCCTGCTGCAATCGTTGTGCTACCAGTTGCTTGACTAAATGTACCGTCCGCACTGGAATCGTACACTTCTTCCCCAGCATCGTTTTTCACTACAAATTGAACGAGTTGCTCGGAGCTGTTTTCTAACGTGATGTCTTCATCAGACGAATTATCTAAAATCAGCGTCAAATCGGCCCCGTTTTCCCAAACGTCCGGCTCAGCAGATAATGAAAGCTGATCGGTTTGCGTCGCATCTGCTTCGCTGTCAGCCCCACTTGTCTCACCGTCAGTAGTACCTTCTTCTTCAGACTCTCCATTTGTCTCTTGGTCCGTTGTGTTGGCTGGCTCTGATGTAGAACATGCGCCAAGCGACAACAATGCGGCCAACATTACCATTGTAAACCAGTTGAATTTCATCGTCATACCCTCCTTGAAAATCCTTTCACCTTCTAGACGAAGGTGGCTTACGATTTGTTTCACTTTCCTACGAGCTAAGCTCTATTCTTTGCGGAAAAACCCATAAACCCCTGCTGTTTGGACAACGTTTGTAAATGCATGTGGATCAACTTCCCGAATGGTTTGCTCCAAATCATAAAGTTCATAACGTGTAATCACCATGATGAGCATGTCCTTTTTTTGTTTGGAAAAAGCGCCTCTGGCAGGCACTGTTGTAATGCCCCTAACCAGCTTTGCATGAATGGCTGCTTCTAGTTCTTCGGATTTACTGGACACAATCATCGCTGTTAATTTTTCATGTCTCGTATGAATGACATCAATAACCCGCGTTGTCGCATACAAGGCGACGAGAGTGTACAATGCCTTTTCAGGATCAAAGTAAATGCCTGCTGTAGCGATGATAATTGAGTTGAGCATAAAAAAATATGTACCAACAGGTCGATCCTTCATCCTTGAAAGAACCATTGCAATAATATCCATTCCACCAGTAGATGCGCCAAACTTTAACGTTAATCCGACCCCGACTGCTGAGCAAACCCCACCAAAAACAGCGTACAACAGGGTATCTTCAGTTTGCGGTAGAATTGGAATAATATCAAGGAATAAAGTTAGCATTAGGACGGACAAAAAACTATAAATCGTAAAGAGTTTGCCTACTTTCATCCAACCTAGAATGGTCACAGGAATGTTAAGAATGAATACGATCAGTCCTGTTAGCCCCGGGTTTTCAAGAATGGTGGCAATTAGCTGCGCCGCTCCGGTGAACCCACTTGCATACACATTAGCTGGGATCAGAAAAACGTTTAAGGCGACTGCATTCAAAAAAGCACCAAACATAATAACGATTATTTTTTTTATTTCATTCATGACCATTAAAGCAGCCTCTTTTCTTAGTGAAAATCATAAACCATGTTTCATTATAGGAGCACGAATGCACGGAAGCAACCACAAAAAAACTTTAATACGAACAGCAAAGAATTGAATTATTTTAAAGGTTTGATACACTTGTAAAGAAATGTGAGTTTGCGATTCGTTAAAATAAAAAAGGGGGTGGAGTTCAATTGACGACGATCTTAACCGATAGTGCATGTGACATGACGCCTAAATGGTGTGAAGAGCATGATGTCCTTATGTTATCTCTTGCAGTCATTTTGGACGGAAAAGAATACGAAGAGCATAAGGATATTTCACCAAAAGAAGTGTACGAAACAATGCGTAACGACAAAACAGTACCTAAAACTGCCCAAATCGGTCCTGACACCTTCTTAGCTACCTTCACAGCATTGGCAGAGCAAAAACAACCTGCAATTTATATTGCGCTTTCATCTGGACTATCTGGGACGTATCAAACCGCCGAGCTCATTCGGAAGCAAGTGCTTGAGGAACATCCTGATTTTGAACTAACCATCATCGACTCAAAGTGTGTTTCTCTTGGTCTTGGACGACTTGTCTATCAGGCCGTGCAATGGCGAGACAAAGGACTTTCCTATCAAGAGCTAATAAAGAACATAACGGACTTTGCTGAAACAATCGTTCATATTTTCACAGTCGATGATCTCGTGTACTTAGAGCGTGGTGGTCGTGTAAGCAAGGTCGCGGCATTTATGGGCGGATTATTGCATATAAAACCGATCCTCCATGTCGACGAGGGAAAGCTCGTCCCACTTGAAAAAACACGCGGCAATAATAAAAGACGGCAACGTATGCTGCAGCTTATGGAAGATCAGGGACAACAGCTTGAGAAGCAAACGGTCTTTATTAGTCACGGAGACGCTCCTGATGAGGCTGAGGCGTTCAAGCGTGACATTCAAGAACGCTTTGGAACGAGCTCTTTCTATATTAATACCATTGGAGCTGCAATCGGCTCGCATGCAGGACCTGGAACGATTGCATTGTTTTTTACAAACCAGCTCTCAGATTGATCGGAGCAGCGTCTTCCCTTATGAAGGCGCTTTTTCAATGAAGAAACTTGCCTGCTACTTTCTAGAAAAAGTAATGAAGGATGACGTTTATGCTGTGGCTAAGATTATATGAATGGCTAATGTTTTGCTGTATTATCTTATCTGTTGGAACGATTTGGTACGAATGGCCTTGGCAAGCCTCTATCATATGGGGAACGTGGAGTGTTTTTTTTGTCGATTATGTTGTACGTCTTTGGTATGCAAAGGATAAGTGGTTGTTTATACGTTCCAATCCATTTGATCTTGTCGCCTTAATCCCTTTGGATGCGTTGTACCAATCGGCAAAACTGGCTCGCCTTTTCCGAGTGATGCGATTGAAAACAATGACAAAACGTTTCTCAAATCCGTTGATTTCGACTATGAAAAACACAAAAAGGAGAACCCTCGTTTCAAGTAGCCTCCTGCTTGTATTCGTTTCTACGCTTCCATTCTACTATTATGAACCAATTGTAAAAAGTTATCCCGAAGCGTTTACATGGTCCATTGGAACACTTTTCCTCTTTGGAAATCAGGACGTTGATCCAGCCTCTTTTATTGGAAAAGCCACAGCCGTCATTCTAACGATTTTAGGTGTATGCATTCATGCATTGCTCGTCACTACCTTGACGAATGTCACTCAGATTTTCGTTAAGAAAAAGCAAAAACGAAAGGCAAAAACGAAGGACGCCAAAGAGCAAACAAAGTCAATGTCATAGCACACAGCTAACGAGCGTATCCACCCCTTAAAATAAAAACCTAATGTCGAAAAAATGATAGCTATTTACATTTTGTGAAAACAAAACTGTCCTATTCAATTTTAATGAAAGCTGGTGTTCAGCGTGTTTTTAAAAACACAAATATTGCGGTATAGTGCACTCATAACTTTGTTTATATTTGTCCTTTTAGGAGCCACAGCATGCTCTGTGACAGACAACAACACCCCATTAAATGAAACGACTCAAATTGAAGAAAAAGCGCCGTCATCCAATACGGCTGAAGCAGCCGATTCTGAGGATCATCAAACCGCTCAAAATGAAACTGTTGACGCTGGAACAATCCCTCCTGAAGCGGATGAAGGAGATAAGGATACTCCCGATCAAAGCGACACAGCACAAGCGAATGTAAACCCCCATTCATTCAATCCTGAAACAGATGCCACAGCAGATAATGTGTTAAAAGACCCGAGCAGCATTCTTGCGCTTGCAAACAAAACATACAGCTTGCCTGCTCCTTATGTACCAAATGATCTAGTTGAACCTAATGTAGACTTTCCTTTTACAGAGCAGTTGCCAAAACGGCTTCTCCGCCAAGTCGCCGCTTCTGCGCTTGAAGAGTTGTTTGCGGCCGCAGAAGCAGATGGAATTGAACTGTTTGCGATCTCTGGATATCGTTCCTATGATCGTCAAGAAGCTATTTTTGCAAGCAACGTCACACGCTACGGCAGCGAAGAAAAAGCGAATACGGTTAGCGCCTACCCTGGGGAAAGTGAACATCAAACGGGCCTTGCCATGGATGTGTCCGCAGCTTCAGTTGGAAATGCCTTAGTTGAAGAGCTGGGAGAAAAACCTGAGGGTATTTGGCTAGAAGAAAATGCCCATCGCTTTGGTTTTATTATTCGTTATCAGAAGGATACACAGGCAATTACAGAATACCAATACGAGCCGTGGCATCTTCGCTATGTTGGTAAAGAGCCTGCGCTAGCGATGTTCGAGCAAGACATAACGTTGGAAGAATATCTTGGTGTATACCCCCCTGAATAAATAGGATTTTGACAGACAAACTTAGATAAAGCTGGATAAACCTTCAATTAAGGGTTGGGATTGCTTTTTATGCAGAATAAACATTAGCGTAGTCAAAATACGTAGACTCCTGCGGGTACAGCTCGAGCTGAAGATCCCGCAGGAAAGCAAGACTCCGAGGAAGCTGAAGCCGTGCCCGGCGGCATAGAAAACACGACGAGGTCTTCTCGAGTCGATGTTGCACTTGTACCCGTAGGGTGAAAGCGAAGTATTTTGACGCAGCGGTGTCGTGTATTCTAACACCCAAAAGGACACAAGTGTAAAACGATCTTTTAGAAACTACAGTATTGTGAGCTAGAAATTTTAATCTCCCGAATACACAAGATGTCAATCAATCTATCTCACCTTGTTTCCACTAAGACACAGCCAACATTAAAGGTAATTTTTGCACTGCGAAAGTTGTAAAAACACGTAACAGATCGGAAAAACTATGATCTGATGCGTGTTTTTTTGTTTTTATCGTGAAGAAAAAAGGTAAGACTACTTATAGAAGACAAGCATAGTTCAAAGGAGGAAAAAAAATGAGATCCAATGAGTACCCTAAAGGTCAGCCAGCTCAAGCACAATCCAAACAACCCGGCAACGAATCAGAGATGATACCTCGCCCGTATACGAACAACCCTGAATACCTTCCTGCTGGAAAGCTTGAAGGGAAAAACGCCCTTATTACTGGTGGTGACAGTGGAATAGGCAAAGCTACAGCAATCGCTTATGCGAAAGAAGGTGCTCATGTAGCCATCGTCTATCTCAATGAGCATGAGGATGCCCAAGAAGTTCAACGCGAGATTGAAGAGTATGGTGGAGAATGTCTTCTGATTCCTGGGGATGTCAGTGATGAACAATTTGCCTCGGCTGCCGTTTCAAAAACAATTGAAGCATTTGGTGCGTTGGATATTCTCGTGAACAATGCGGCCGAGCAGCACCCACAGGAGCGTTTCGAGGACATTACAAATGAACAGATGAGACAAACCTTTGCGACGAATATCTTTTCCTTCTTTTATTTTACTCATGCCGCCCTTCCCCATCTGTCACCCGGTAGCGTAATCATCAATACGACTTCGATTACAGCATACAAAGGGAGCAAAAACCTTATCGATTATTCCGCCACAAAAGGCGCGATTACATCATTCACAAGATCGCTTTCGCAGCAGCTCATTGATCGTGGCATTCGTGTAAATGGTGTGGCACCTGGTCCGATTTGGACGCCCCTCATCCCAGCTACGTTTAAAGCAGAGGATGTGGCGAAATTTGGAGCAAATACGCCTATGAAACGTGCTGGTCAACCTGAAGAGTTAGCGCCTTCCTATGTGTTTCTTGCCTGTGAAGATTCATCGTATATGACAGGGCAAGTATTGCATTTAAATGGTGGAGCAGTTATTAACGGGTAAACGCGTTACTGAAAAAACGTTGCATTTTCGATAGCTGTCGTGTAAAGTTATGGCTAACAACTAAATCGTTTCATTCTTTTTCTTATCAAGAGAGGTTAAGGGACATGGCCCGTCGAAACCTCAGCAACCAGCCTCTAAGTGGGTACGGTGCTAAGTCCAGCAAGCATATGCTTGCAAGATGAGAAGAAGGATTTTTGAAAAAAACTCCTTCTTTTCGTGAGGGAGTTTTTTTCATACACAAGGAGGGTTTTAGAGGATGACAGAACAGCGTATTGACACTTTATTCGCACAAATTGGAAATCGTACAGACACAGAAACAGGTACGGTCTCTCCTGCCATTTATCTATCTACAGCATTTCGTCACAACGGCATTGGAGAATCGACTGGATATGATTATACACGCACAAAAAATCCAACACGTCACGTGCTTGAAGAAGCGATTGCGACACTGGAGGGTGGCGTAAAAGGGCTTGCCTTTTCTTCTGGCATGGCAGCAGTAAATGCTGTGATGACGATGTTTTCTTCCGGTGATGAACTAATCGTATCGCAGGACTTATACGGAGGAACATACCGTCTTTTTGACGTGTATGGCCAAACGAATGGCCTCACCTTCTCCTATGTTCATACGCACATCATTGAGGACGTTGAAAAAGCGATTACGAGCAAAACGAAAGCATTGTTCATTGAAACGCCAACGAACCCACTCATGCATGAATCGGATTTAGATGCCTTAGGCAAGCTTGCCAAGGACCATGACCTTCTCCTGATTGTGGACAATACGTTTTTAACGCCTTACCTTCAACGCCCTCATGAGATTGGTGCGGATATTGTGATTCATTCTGCAACAAAATACTTGGGAGGTCACAATGATGTGCTTGCCGGGTTATTGACTACGAAGGACGTTGCACTTGGGGAAAAACTTGCGACTTATCAAAACGCAGCTGGAGCGGTATTGTCCCCCTTTGACTCATGGCTCCTTATGCGCGGCATGAAAACGTTGCCTCTAAGGATGAGACAGCATACAACGAATGCCACGGCACTCGCTGCTTTTCTGGAGCAGCATGACTTAGTGGATGACGTTTTGTACGCAAACAGAGGCGGCATGCTCTCTTTTCGGTTGACCTCTGAGGCACTCGTTCCTCATTTTCTCAAGGCATTGAAGCTGATCTGCTTTGCCGAAAGCCTTGGCGGCGTCGAAAGTTTTATTACGTATCCCGCTACGCAAACGCATATGGACATCCCTGAAGAGATTCGTACAGCCTATGGCGTGTGCAACCGACTGCTTCGCTTTTCGGTTGGGATTGAAGATGCAGAGGATCTTATTCATGACGTTGACCAAGCACTGCACGTTGCTGCAACCCATCAAGAGGAGGCGTTACGATGACACTTCGAACGAAACTAGAAAACGATTTCGTCATTATGGATGGCGCAATGGGCACGTACCTTTACGATACGTATCAGGTCCAATCCTGCTTTGAAGAAGTTAATCTCACCCAGCCAACGATCATTACTGAAGTCCATAAATCTTATGTTGATGCTGGCGCTGATCTGATCAAAACCAATACGTATGCAGCAAACGCGATTAAGCTAGCAAAACATCAGCTTGCTGACAAAGTAATAGACATAAACGCGAAAGCCGTCGAGCTTGCAAAAGCCGCAACTGAAGGAACTGACGCCTATGTGGCAGGGACGATCGGAGGCATTCGTGGGGTCACACGGACAGAAACGACACTCGAAGAGATTGAAGCCTCTTTTCGCGAACAACTTCAGGTCTTCTTAGACAATGGCGTAGATGCAATTTTATTGGAGACCTATTATGATGAAGAAGAGTTGCACACTGTTCTCAAGATCGCTAGAGAAGCTACGGACGTTCCAATTATCGCTCAACTTGCTCTTCAAGAAGCTGGTCGGACGCAAAACGGAACGCCTTTAACAGCCGCATTTCTTACATTAGAGTCGTTAGGAGCCGATATTGTAGGCATTAACTGTCGCCTTGGACCTTACCATACAATTGAAGCTCTCCGCTACGTACCTCTAATGGAAGATGCATATATCTCTGCTGCGCCAAATGCTGGTTTGCCTGATGTACAGGATGGACGATTATTTTTCAAGGCACATGCTGATTATTTTGGCGAATGTGCACGCTCATTGCGAGACCAAGGTGCGCGTGTCATTGGCGGTTGCTGTGGAACAACCCCCGCTCATATTGCCGCTATGGCTGCTGCGGTCAGACCGTTAACACCGTTGACAGAAAAACAGGTCCCTCTGGCCCCTCACGATGTCATCGAGGTGGTTTCACAACCGCTTGGAATCGAACCTTTGCACGTCCAAATGAAAACACGCACATCCGTTATTGTTGAGCTTGATCCTCCTAAACATTTGGTTGTTGAGGATTATTTTAAAGGCGCTGCATTGTTACAAGAAGCCGGCGTTGATGCGATTACAATTGCAGACAACTCTCTTGCCTCACCACGTGTTTGCAATACAGCTATTGCGACCATTCTTAAAACCAAATACAATATTAATCCACTTGTTCATTTGTCCTGTCGGGACCGAAATTTAATTGGCTTGCAGTCCCACCTAATGGGGCTTCACACGGCTGGCATTCATGAAATCCTTGCGGTGACTGGCGATCCGACTAAAATCGGCGATTTTCCAGGGGCAAGCTCCGTATATGATCTACAAAGCTTTGAGCTGATCAAGCTTATGAAGCAGTTTAACAATGGCTATTCTCACTCTGGCAAACCACTAAAAGAAAAAACACAGTTCTCTATCGCAGGTGCCTTTAATCCGAACGTTAAATACCTTGATAAAGCGGTAAAACGCCTCGAGAAAAAAGTCGCGAATGGCGCTGATTATTTTATTTCTCAGCCCGTGTACAGTGAAGAGCAGCTCATTGATGTTGCTGAAGCAATAAAGACGTTAGACGCTCCACTCTATATCGGCATTATGCCACTCACAGGGCATCGAAATGCAGAGTTTTTGCATCATGAAGTGCCTGGCATTAAGTTAACAGACAGTACGCGAGCCATCATGGCTGCAACGAAAGATGATCCTGCTGCTGCAAGACGCGAAGGCATTGCGATGGCGAAGCAGCTCATTGATGTCGCTCTAGATTATTTCCCTGGCATTTATGTGATTACACCATTTTTAAAATACGAATGGTCGATTGAGCTCGTTCATTATATTCACGAACAAACGCAAAAGAAACAACAACCAGTTACGCCTTTTCTTCAATGATAGACAGCGGGAGGAATTTATCAATGACAACAACGATCGCAAACGAAATGCAAAAACGCATCCTCATTCTTGATGGCGCGATGGGAACGATGATCCAAAACGCCGATCTGTCTCCTGAAGATTTTGGCGGTGAGGAATATGATGGTTGCAATGAATACTTGAACTTAACGAAACCAGAAGCCATTACAGCCATTCATGAAGGCTATTTGGCGGCTGGTGCTGACATTATTGCGACGAATACCTTTGGAGCAACATCGATTGTCCTTGATGATTACGACCTTGGTACTCATGCGTTCAATATTAATAAGGTGGCCGCTGAACTAGCTGTCACTGCCGCACAAAAGTATTCAACCTCGGATCACCAACGATTTGTTGCAGGCGCATTAGGTCCAACGACGAAAACATTATCTGTGACTGGTGGAACCACCTTCGAGCATCTTGTGGATTGCTACCAGGAACAAGTGGAAGGTTTGATTGCTGGACGGGTCGATCTTATTCTCCTTGAAACGAGTCAGGATATGTTGAACGTCAAAGCGGCCTATGTTGGGATGAAGTCGGCCTTTGAAAAAACAGGCGTTAGCCTTCCACTTTTTGTGTCAGGAACGATCGAACCGATGGGAACGACATTGGCAGGGCAGACCATTGAAGCCTTTTATCTCTCACTAGAGCATATGAATCCTACGGCGGTTGGACTCAACTGTGCAACTGGACCAGAATTTATGAGAGATCACGTCCGGTCTCTCTCCTCTTTAGCGGCTTCAGCTGTCAGCTGTTACCCAAATGCAGGGTTGCCTGATGAGGAAGGAAACTATCATGAATCCCCTGAGTCGATTGCCAAAAAGCTTGGGGCCTTTGCGGAAAAAGGATGGCTAAATGTTGCCGGCGGCTGTTGTGGAACAACACCTGACCACATCGCAGCCATTGCGAATGAAATGCAGCACTATGCTCCGCGATTAATCCCTGAACGTTCTCCACAGCATATGGTATCTGGCATTGACCCCCTTATCTATGATGATACGATGAGACCATTAATGGTCGGCGAACGAACAAATGTCATTGGGTCCCGAAAGTTCAAACGTTTAATTGCTGAAGGCGCCTATGAGGATGCAGCAGAAATTGCCCGTGCTCAGGTGAAAGGTGGCGCCCATGTCATTGATGTGTGCCTTGCTGACCCTGACCGCGAAGAATTGGAGGATATGGAGAAATTCCTTTATCATGCGGTGAAGAAGGTGAAGGTTCCCCTTGTCATTGATTCCACAGATGAACTGGTCATTGAAAAAGCACTCCGTTACTCGCAAGGGAAAGCCATTATTAATTCGATCAATCTAGAAGATGGTGAAGAGCGTTTTGAAGCCGTGATTCCGATTGTCAAAGAATATGGTGCTGCTGTTGTCGTAGGAACGATTGATGAAACAGGCATGGCCGTCACGGCTGAACGCAAGCTGGAAATTGCGATGCGCTCCCATGATCTGCTCGTCGAAAAATATGGACTGCGCTCGAGTGATATCATTTTCGATCCACTCGTCTTCCCGATCGGTACAGGTGACGAACAGTATATTGGCTCAGCGGAAGCCACCATTGAGGGCATCCGCATGATTAAGGAAGCTTTACCAGAGTGCCTGACGATTCTCGGCATCTCCAATGTTTCTTTTGGTTTGCCCCCTGTTGGCAGAGAAGTACTGAATGCTGTGTATTTGTATCATTGCACACAAGCAGGCCTTGATTATGCCATCGTAAACACCGAAAAGCTTGAGCGCTACGCTTCAATCCCAAAAGAGGAAATCGCACTTGCCGACAAGCTGCTTTATGAAACAACAGACGCAACGTTGGCCGCATTTACAGAGAAATATCGCGGGAAAAAGAAGGTACAAGCCAAGCCAACCGAGCATATGAGTCTTGATGAACGGTTGCAATACTATATTGTTGAAGGCACGAAGGATGGCCTTACCGATGATTTAGGACTTGCGTTAAATGAATATGAGACTCCTCTCGCTATCATTAATGGACCTTTAATGACAGGTATGGCGGAGGTTGGTCGTCTGTTCAACGACAATCAGCTCATTGTCGCTGAGGTTCTTCAGAGTGCTGAAGCGATGAAATCCGCCGTTGCGTTTCTAGAGCCTCATATGGAAGCGAATGGCGGTAAGCAAGAGAAAAAAGCAAAAATTCTTTTGGCGACCGTCAAAGGCGATGTGCATGATATCGGGAAAAACCTTGTTGATATTATTCTAACCAACAATGGGTTTGACGTAGTGGATTTAGGCATTAAGGTAACGCCAGAGACGCTCATTCAAGCCGTTCAAAAAGAGCATCCTGATATGATTGGACTATCTGGGCTCCTCGTCAAATCTGCCCAACAGATGGTGATCACAGCTCAGGATTTAAAGCAATCTGGAATTGACTTACCGATCCTCGTTGGCGGAGCCGCGCTGTCGAGAAAATTCACCAACACAAAAATTTCGAATGAATACGATGGACTTGTGCTCTACGCAAAGGATGCCATGAATGGTCTGTCGATCGCCAATCGTTTGCAAAAACCGGAAGAACGCACAAAAATAAAGGCAGAGTTGGAGGTAGCTCGCGAAAAAGCAGCACAGCCTACCCCAGCGGCTGTCTTAGAAAAACGAGCTGAGCGATCGACACAGGAAGCTCCAGGACTTGATCAGGCCCCTGTATTTATTCCTCAAGACACGGACCAGCATGTTCTGAAAGAAGTCCCGACCGATCACTTGATGCCTTATGTGAACTGGCAAATGCTCCTCGGTCATCATCTCGGCCTAAAAGGGCGTGTAGATAAACTGCTGGAAAGCCAAGATCAACGCACGCTTGACTTAAAGGAAAAGGTTCAAGAGGTCATGCACGAAGCGGCCATTGAGGAAACAATCAAAGCAGCAGGGTTGTACCGTTTCTTCCCTGCCCAATCGGATGGGAACACTCTCCTTATCTATGACCCTGCTGATCAGACAACAGTCATCAATACGTTTGATTTTCCTCGACAGGAAAAACCACCGTTTCTCTGTCTTGCCGATTATGTCCGCCCTGCTTCTGAAGGTGTTATGGACTACGTCGCGTTGATGGCAGTCACGGCAGGCAGCGGTGTTCGAGAACGCTCGCAGGCGTATAAAGAAGCAGGCGAATACTTTAAGAGTCATGCGCTCCAATCCGTAGCCTTAGAACTAGCTGAAGGCTTCGCAGAACGTCTTCATCAGTTGCTGCGGGATCAATGGGGATTTCCGGACCCTGTAGACCTAGGTATACGCGATTTGTTTTCCGCCAAATATCAAGGGCAGCGGTTTTCTTTTGGCTACCCTGCTTGTCCGAACTTAGAGGATCAGGAGAAGCTGTTTAAATTGCTATCTCCTGAAAAAATCGGTATCCATCTTACTGAAGGGTTTATGATGGAGCCGGAAGCAAGTGTTACGGCCATAGTGTTCAGTCACCCCCAAGCCCGTTACTTTAATGTTCATTAACATATGAGTAGAGAATATGGGACAAAATATTTCATTCAATTTGTTCAATTGATCAAACTGCAAAATAGTGTTTGTGTTACTTTTTATACAAGCTACCATACGCTCGCTTTCCGCGGGCGAACTGCGAGCCTCCTTGGCGCGTATTCACGCGCACTGCGGGGTCTCGCTAGTGGTTGCTTTTTTGTTGATTATGATAATAGTGCTTAAAATATTTTAGTATTTCACATTCGACATTAGTGATCCAATCGCATGTCAAACGAGACTGGAAATATCCGAACGGACTCTGAAATTCTAAGTAACATTTCGGAGTCGGTTGTATTGATTTTCTAATTACATCTTGGGTTAAGGAATTTCTTGCCTCTACTAGTGCATTATGGCTCTGTTCGATCCTCTTCAGGCTGAGTGTTTAGTTTTGTTTCTTATAATGGAGCGCTAGAGAATTTCCTCTAGCGTTTTTTTGTAGTAACAGAGTACTTTTTTTCGAGATAGCAATACCGAACTGGCACGCGAATCCACCTGATCTGTAGCGCAAGAAATTGTTATTACGTGCGCTTAATCTTTTGGTTTTCTGTAGTGTATTAGTATACTGAACATACAGGGAAAAACGTTTATTGTTTGTTGAGGGGACGTAGGTAGAATGAAGGTTTCGATACATAAAGAACATGTCTATTATTTATTTATCATCTGGTATATTTGTGGCGGCTTTTTGTTGGGCTTTGACCTTTTGCCAGCTTGGATGAATTGGAGCAACGGTGTCTTTTTGCTGCTCGCTGGACTTGTCGGGGGCATTTACTTTTTCGTCGCCTTTGGACGACCTGGCGTGCTCTATGGGCTATTTGTCTTTCTCGCGACCATGGGTTGCGAGGCACTTGGTGTGCATTATGGGATCCTCTTTGGTTCGTATATTTACCATGGAGCGTTTGGACCTGAGGTTCTAGGCGTTCCTGTTGGCATAGGCTTTGCTTGGGTAATGGTCATGGCAACCTCACACGCGTTTACGACACGCATTCTCGCACGCATGACATCCAACCGCTTGCTTTTCCCCCTACTGGCTGCACTAACTGGAATGGTCATTGCCGTGACGATGGATTTAATTCTAGACCCCGTTGCTGCAGCACGCGAATACTGGACATGGGAGAAGAGCGGACCATACTTTGGCATTCCTACACAAAACTTTATTGGCTGGGCTGTGCTATCTTTCGTTCTTCACCTCCTAAAAAATCTTTTCATGATTCCTGTCAAGCCGGCGAACGTTTGGTGGGAGGAACGAATGATCTGGCTGTATGCACTTATCGTTGCCCTTTTCTCAATGCTTGCTGTGCAGGAAGGTGTTGAAGGAGCAGCGTATATAACGATAATGATCACAGCGCTATGGGTCGTCCTTTATATCCGTGGTCGGAAGGGTGAAATGCTATGATCCCCGCCAAACGTCAACCAGCGTTTGAATGGTTGTTTTCCCATATCGTTCATGCCATGCTTAAGCAGCATTTTTCCGCAGTGTATGTCCGCGGAGAGAGCAAACGTAACGTTACTGGGCCTATGCTTCTCTTCTCCAATCATTCAAACTGGTGGGATGGGCTCGTTTGTTTTTATCTCAGCCGTTCATTGCTACGAAAAGATGTTTACATGATGATGCATGAAAAAGGTTTAAAGCAACATCCTTACTTTTCATGGATAGGCGCCTTTTCCGTTGATAAATCTAGTCAGCGCGACATCATGCGATCTTTGCATTACGCCGAAGCACGTTTACAGGATCAGCACACCGTGTGGTTATTCCCTCAAGGGGATGAATATCATCAGGACACTCGCCCCCTCCTTTTTGAACCAGGACTATCCTATTTAAGTCAATGCCAAGGCTTGCATACACCACCAACCATTTATTCAATTGCCTTTTATTACAGCTATATTCATCGTAAAAAACCTGGATTGTTTATTGATATCTCAGCGCATCTTCCAATAAAGGATTGGGAGCATCTAAATAGAAAACAACGATCACTCTACTTTGAAAATGCATTGACTGAGCAGTTAAATAGCCTCAGAACCGACGTTTTACAACGATCTTACGCCTCTTTTGACGTGTTACTCTAAAAATGGGAGGGTTGTGCAATGCTCCATATTCTTTTATGGGTACTGGCCGCTAGTTGTTTGTGGACAGTCATCAATAGCCTTTTCATGCCACGGTTAAAAACCAAAGCACATGAGCACCCTATTCCCTCCCTCGTCTCCATCCTTATTCCAGTAAGGAATGAAGCTCATCAAGTGGGAGCCCTAGTAACGAATCTAAAACGATTAACGTATTGGAATCTTGAAGTCATCTTCTTGGATGATCAGTCGGATGACGAGACGCTATCTCTCCTAACAGAGGCGATTCGCGATGATGAACGCTTTTCAATACGAAAAGGAGTACCAAAGCCAAATGGATGGGTGGGAAAAGTATTTGCCTGTCACCAGCTTTCACTGCTAGCAAATGGGAAATATTATCTTTACATAGATGCGGACATTCGGCTGCATCCGGAAACGGTGCAGCGTGCGCTCACTCGGCTGACGCAAAAAAAAGCAGGGCTTCTAACAGGGTTCCCTTATTGCCCTACACCGGTTATGCTCAGTCGACTGCTTGTGCCAATGCAGCACTTTCTTGTCTTGTTCCATCTCCCTCTCTTAATGGCTAATTTCTCAAATAAACCAGCTTTCACAGCAGCTCATGGAGCGTTTATGCTTTTTGAACGTGCAAGCTACAAAAGCTCAGGAGGGCATGAAGCCGTAAAGAATTCACTTGTTGAAGACGTTCATTTGGCAAGGAAAATAAAGGAGGCGGGGCATCGGGTCGTGCTAGCAAACATCGTGGCAGAGGTTAAGTGCCTGATGTATGAGCGTAATCTGGACGTTTGGAACGGTTTTATGAAAAACAGCTTTCCTGGCATCGGTAGATCTTACCCGCTCGCCCTCTTATTATGTGTCGTGTACGGCTATTTGTATATCGTTCCACTAGCTATGGTTGCTTCGGCTTTTTTAGGAGTTGTTGAGTTTCGTCTGGCAATGACAGCTCTCGTCCTCGTCTGGTTTCAGCGATGGACTGTTGATATGCAAATGAAACAATGGAATGGAAACTTTTTGCTTATGCCTTTTGCTGCGACCGCCTTCATCGCTATTCTCCTGACATCTATGGTCAGGACGATACGCCACCAAGGCTATGAGTGGAAAGGAAGGCGTTATTCATGAAAACGGATGTTGTTATTATTGGTGGTGGTCTTGCTGGATTGGTCGCTGCGATTACGCTTCAGCACGGTGGCGCGCAAGTCGTGCTTATTGAAAAAAACAATTACCTCGGCGGCAAGATGAAAGGCTATCAACTAGGAGACTATTCGTTTGATTATGGGCCAAACACCATAACGATGCCTGATGTTTTTGAACGAGTTATTACACAGACAGGCAGAGCGGCAAGCGATTATTTCAAGCTGATTAATATCCCAACCCATACGAGAAATATCCTGCCTGATGGTCGTTCTTTGGACTTTACAACATCCGTGTCGTCCATGGAAGCTCAGCTAGAGCACCTTGATCCATTTGGAGCTGCGCACTATCAATCATTTCTACAAGAGGCAACACGACTGTATCAGCTCTCAAAGGAGGCATTTTTTAGCCATGTCTTTTTTTCTTGGAAGGACATGCTTTCTCCATCGATAGGTAAAGCTTTTGCCAAGGTCAGACCAACAGAAAGTCTTTCTACTCTAACCGCGCGATACTTTAAAAATCCCAACGTTGCCAATACGTTTAATCGGTACGCAACTTACATTGGCTCCTCTCCTTACAAAACGCCTGCTACGTTTGCGCTAATTGCGTATCTTGAGCTGGTTGAAGGGGTGTATTACGCGGAAGGTGGCAACACATCCATTGCTTCAGGATATGAACGTTTGGCACGAGAGTTAGGGGTCCATATTGTCATGGAAACCGAGGTTCAGGAGCTGATCATCACGAATGGTAGAGCTTCCGCTGTGCGGACATCTACGGGGAAACAGATTGAGGGGACGCACTTCATTTTAAGTGCAGACTTGCTTGAGGCATTTCCCAGCCTTGTCAGTGAAGGCGCAAGACCAGCCTTCTCTAATGCGAAAGCCAAAGCTTTTGAACCGTCTATCTCCGCCCTCGTCTGTCTCGTTGGGACAACCAAGCCAAACGACCAACTTCTGCACCATAACGTATTCTTTCCGAGGCACTATGAAAATGAATTTAAGGACCTGTTTATCAATCAGCGCTATCCGAAGGAACCAACGGTGTACATAAGTGCCTCCAGCAAGACCGACCCAAGCAGAACCGCTCAAGGGGACAACTTATTTATGCTCATCAATGCCCCGGCGCTTTCTTCAAGCTCGCCTTCCGACACAGAGCTGCAACGCTATAAAGAAAAGGTCTATAAAGGCTTAGAAATGAAAGGTGTGCCACTGTCCGGAAGGATTGAAACAGAAAAGCTGATTACGCCAAAGGACCTTCAAAGCATGGTTGGTGCGTATCGAGGCGCCATATATGGCATGGCATCAAACCGAAAACGAGATGCTTTTTTTAAGCCATTTAATCAGGCAAAGGATATTTCAAATTTGTATTTCGCTGGTGGCTCTACCTTCCCAGGTGGTGGCTCGCCGATGGTTATTTTATCTGGAATGAATGTGGCAAAGCGATTGCTAGCTCTGTAGACAAACAAAAAAACGGAGCACAGGGGCTTCGTTTTTTTGAGGGCTACAATTGTGAAAGGATGTGTTGCTTTTCTTCGACAGTCACGTAGTGTCGCTCTGTGAACACCTGATACTTGTTTTTGCGGATTTTAGTCAGAATGGCTCGATACATATAGGCAGCCCCTTTAATCGGTGTGCGCGAGTACATCGGGTACAACGTGATTGTCGACAAGGCTTCATCATAGAGCGTTTCAGCACGCTGAGCAATGATCTCCCACACCTGTTTGAAGCCTTCTGTCGGAACATGCGAGAGTGAGAGCATATGGACATCGACATGATGCTCTTTTAACAAAGAATGAGGCAAGTACATTCGGTTTCTCTCATAATCCTCACCGACGTCTCGCAATATATTCGTCAGCTGCATCGCATTCCCTAGCTTTACAGCGTCCTCCTGCAGGAGATGCTTCGTGTCAGGCGCAATGAGGGGCAGTAACATCAGTCCAACAGACCCTGCCACATAATAGGCATACTCTTCCACAGCTTCGAGTGTGCTATAGCTTGTACCGACCACATCCATTCGTTGGCCAATGATCATATCTCTGAAAGGCTGTGGATCCATGTCAAACTGTGAAAAGACGTCTGCGAGTGCTGTCCAAATAAATCCTTCTTGCGCCTTCCCCTGCAAAAAACCTTCCAGCTTTTCCTCAAACATATCTAGAGTTTCGGGGTATTTTCCTGCTTCGTCAACGAGATCATCTGCATAACGGCAGAAAGCATATACCGCCCATACCGCTTTCTTTTGACGTGGAGGAAGCAATGAAAAGGCTTTATAGAATGTTTTAGAATGAGCCATCATTAGGTCTCTGCATGAAAGGTATGCCTGATCGACATGATTCATGTACAATTCCTCCCCTATGCGTTTAATGGTCTGCGAACAGCATCCGTCGTTTTTATATGATCGGCCAACAGCTTGGCCCCTTGCATGACAATGGGAATCCCCCCACCTGGATGGATCGACGCGCCAACTGCATATAGACCGTGAATGGGCAATGGCTTCATTTGCGGACGAAACATGCCCGATTGCTTTAGCATTGGTGCTATACCAAAGCTTCCACCCTCATACAAGCCTTCTATTTTAGCGTCTGCGGGCGTATGAATCTGTCTCCAGACAACAGCCTCTTTAAAGCCGGGAAAAGCACGTCTTTCAAGCTCTTGCTCTATTTGTTCGACAAACGCGTCCGTTTCCCTGCTCCAGTCAACAGCGTCGCTGGATGGTACAGGGACAAGGACGTAGAGCACACTGTGCCCTTTAGGGGCTAATGTATCATCGATTGCTGACGGATAAAATGTATAAAAGGAGGGGTCCGTTGGTAATCGCTTGTTTGTAAACACCTCTTGCATGTGTAATAAAAAATGGTCAGGCATAAAAAATTGATGAATTGGGGCTTCAAGCGTTTTCTCCAACCCGTAATAAAGTAAAAAACAACCGGATGATGGCACATATGATTTTGGAGATCGGCTCTTCTTCTTCATATTTCCCATAGAAACGAGGTCTTGCATTGCAGGAAGGTCTCCATTATAAATCACGGTATCATACAAGCGATCCTCTTCCTCTACGCGAACACCTCGAATCTGTTGCTCATCATGGAGAATGTTTGTCACGCGAGTCGATGTGAAAAAGCGAACGCCACGTTTCTTTAACTCTTTCTCTAAGATAGATGCCAACCGTGCGTAACCCCCTTTAACATAATAGATCCCATGTGCATGCTCACTGTAAGGGATTAACGAGTACAACGCAGGGGATTGAGCAGGATTCCCGCCAACGTATAAGGTTTGCAGGCTGTACGCATCAATAAGCTTTGGGTTTGTAAAATACTTCTTCATACGCTGACGAACCGTTTGATACGCCTTTAATTTCCAAAACGCATGCAGAATTTGCGGACGAAGGGCGTCCTTTGCACCTGAAAATGAGCGTTCGAGGAACATTTTTTTCCCGAATTGATATTGCTCCTCCATGTCTGTCATAAACCGATCAAACGAGGCCGCATCTTCAGGAAATGTCTTCATCAGCTCTTGCTGCTGTTTTCCGAGATCACTGTATTTTGTAAAGGTCGTGCCATCTGAAAAATGGATATCGTACAGCGGATCACATGGCAAAAGCTCTATTTCTTTAAGTGAAAGCCCGCCTTCTTCAAGAATGGAGAGAAGCATTTCAGGAAGCAACACGATCGTGGGTCCTGCATCAATCCGATAGTCCCCTTGTTCCAATGACCGCAATCGACCACCAACACGATCGCTCGCTTCGTAAATATCTATTGAGATGTTTTCTTTTGATAAAAGAAGCGCAGTCGTTAAGCTTCCTATGCCGCTTCCGATTATGGCGATGCTCATGAAGCTCCCACCATCTCTTTCTTATATTGACTTCGTATAGCTTTTGCGGTAATTCGAGCAGACTCCAAAATGGTAGGCAAACCACTTCCCGGGTGCGTGCCTCCACCAGTGAGCCACACGTGCTGCACCTCTTCAAAGCGGTTATGAGGGCGAAAAAACATCATTTGTGAGAGTTGATGCCCTAAATTAAATGTAGCTCCTTTATACACGTAATGTTTCTGCTCCCAATCCAACGGAGATAGCACCTTCTCGACGACAATATGCTCGCGTATACCTGTAAATGCTTCCTGCTTTTCCAACTCATCCAACACAAGGTCTCGGTAGCGTGGAGCTTCATTTTCCCAGTCAATGTCACTGATATTGTTTGGCACTGGGGCAAGGATATACATTGCCGAATGACCGTCTGGAGCGAGCGTCGAATCTGTCACGGATGGATTTTGAATATAAATGGACGGCTCTTCAGACAATACATATGTTTTTGTAATTTCTTCGACATTTTTTTTATAATCCTTGGCAAAAAGAATCGTATGATGCTCGCTCGGAAACAACTTGTCCAGTCCGAGATAGATCATAAAGGTTGAACACGACCACTTCTTCTTTTCCAATGCCTTCGGTGTATATTTTTTCACAACACCCGGTTCAAATAGGGATTCCATCGCATGGCCAAAATCTGCATTAATGACAACATCATCCGCACCGATGAAGGTCCCATCCTCTAGTACAACACCTTTTGCTACACCGTTTTCTGTCTTCACAGTCTGCACGCCACAGCCTGTGTAAATATGCCCACCAAGATCTTCAATAACGGTAGCCATCGCTTTCGACAATTGGTTTACACCACCTACAGGGTGGAAAATACCAAATTCATGCTCCATAAAAGACAGAATGGAAAAAGCGCCTGGACATTCCCAAGGGGACATACCAAGATATTTCGACTGAAAGGAAAACGCCGTCTTCACGCGTTCATCATGAAAATAATCCGAAAGGACATCGTGGACGCTTTTCCCAATCGATAGATGCGGGAGGGCTTTTAGGAATCGAAAACGCCCATAATCCAGAAAGGAGTCGTGCTTGTTTTGCAATACCGGCAAGAGGGCATACCATTTTTTTCTTACGGCGTTCATAAATTCCTCATAGCCATTGACGTCTCTTGGCGAAAACGCCTGCATTGCCGCTTTCATTTTTTGCTTATCACGATACATGACAATTGACTCATCTTGGAACACCAAACGGTACAGAGGGTCGAGCTCAATAAGCCAAAGGTAATCTTCCATTCTTTTGTCCGCTGCTTGGAAAAGCTCTTTCACGATAGAAGGCATACTTAAAAAAGTCGGTCCTAAGTCGAAAGTATAGTCGCCTATTGTTAGGGAGGCGTTTCGCCCGCCAACATAAGGCTGTTTCTCATAAATTGAGACCTTCATTCCTGCAGCTGCGAGCTGCATGCCGCACGCTAGTCCCCCTGGACCTGCGCCAACAATAACGATATGTTTCGACACTTAGTGTACGCCTCCCTTATCACTCTAAATCTATCATACGAAATTTAGGCTTCATTTACAAAATTTAATGTGTGCAAAAGCACATATTTAATTTCTATCTATTACACTTACTTCCTTATCCTTTCCCTACATTTCGCTTTTGAAAAGCTCAAATCTGTAGAAACGAGTTGCTTGCTTTGCTTATGATAATGTATTTCGAATCTACATTTAGGAGAAACGCTAAAATATTACTGGGTAAACCTTCAAGATATTGTTTGGGTCTCTTTTTATACAAGCTTCCATACGCTCGCTTTCCGCGGGCTTCTGCTGCGCCTCCTCGATCGCGTGCGCGCTCTGTGGAGTCTCGCTAGTGGCTGCTTTTCTGCTTGTGACTTATTAATTAGGTCAGTGTAAATGTAAGGAAACTTAGCCCTTAATTAAAATGTAGGTATATCCCAATATACCGGGACAAAATAAAAACACTCCACACAAAAATAATCTACGTAGACAAAATACTTATAGTCTTTCGGGAATAGCGCGAGCAAGAATCGTGCCAAGCGGTAAAGAAAACACGATGAGGTCTTTTCGAGTCGATGTTGCACTTGCGCCCTTTAAGATACAAGCGAAGTATTTTGCCGCAGTGGTAAACGAAAAAACCGCGCAGCTCGCCCGGTTCTTCGTATAGTTTGAATTGTCGATACGTCAATGATGCATTGCTATTATACGGAAATTCGTACTTGGTAATGATCCAACCAATGATTTATTTGACCGAGATGAGCTAGTAGCTGGGGGCCTTTCATGAGCTGACCAAACCAAGGCACTTTATGTGCGGATGGGTCCTGTTCAACAAGCTTTTGGACTGCATTCTTATCCAAAATCTCAAATAATGGCGCATTTGGATCTTTACAAATGGTTCGAATCCAATCCTGCATGGCATTCGTATAAGCGGGATGATGGGTTTTAGGATACGGACTCTTTTTACGATATAGCACATCATTCGGAAGAAGTCCCTCCAATGCTTTTCGTAAAATGCCTTTTTCCTGATTGCCGTACATTTTCATTTCCCAGGGAATGTTCCACACATATTCAACGAGCCGATGATCAGCAAAAGGGACGCGCACTTCAAGACTTGCACCCATACTCATTCGATCTTTCCGGTCTAACAATGTTGTCATAAACCAGAGCATATTGACGTAAAACAATTGGCGACGTTGTGTCTCCTCGTTCTTCTCCCCTTCAAGCCGCGGGGTTTCATTCACTGTTTCCATGTAGCGTTGTTGCACGTAGGCGCTTAGGTCCATATGCTTGCGGAGAGAGGCGTTTAGAAGGGATTCTCTAAGCGCAAGGGAATGCATCCAAGGGAACGTGCCTTCTCCAGATGGTCTGTGAAACCACGGGTATCCGCCAAAAATCTCATCTGCACATTCCCCTGACAGCCCGACGGTCGCTTCCTTTTTGATTTCCTTACAGAACCATAGCAAGGAGGAATCAATATCCGCCATGCCAGGCAGGTCGCGTACTTCGACGGCTTCCTTCAATAGATCTGCTAA
Source organism: Aureibacillus halotolerans (assembly GCF_004363045.1). Lineage (NCBI taxonomy): Bacteria > Bacillati > Bacillota > Bacilli > Caryophanales > Bacillaceae > Aureibacillus > Aureibacillus halotolerans. The sequence continues at coordinate 131,152 of NZ_SNYJ01000002.1, read as the reverse complement.
GGTGTCATTCTTAATCACACAGCGATGGTGAACCGTCCCAAAAGCCTCTGTCATTTGTTGAATCCAAAATCCATCGCTATTTGGTTGATACGTATCGGCTGTAAAAAACGATTCATTGTCCTCATAATCGACCGAAAACGTATGCAGCGGAGGCGCGTTGTTCGCTTTATAATGATTGGCTGCAATGGCTGTGATGCTTGATGAATCCAAGCCCCCTGACAGAAAGGTCGCAAGGGGTACATCCGACACAAGTTGCCTTTCAACAGCATCAACAAACAAGGACCGTACATGTCGCGACGTTTCATGAACGTCTTCAAAATGAGACTTACTCACCACATTCCAGTACCGCTTGACCTTTAAACCTTCCTTCGTCCAAATCGCATAATGCGCTGGTCTTAACTCATTGATGTCGCGGAACACACCACTCCCTGGTGTTCTCGAAGGACCTAACGCCAACACTTCATGCAATGTGTGCAAATCGGCGACAGCTGCAACAGATGGATGGGCAAGCAACGCTTTGATCTCCGATGCAAAAATGAGCTGTGCGTCCTGATGCACGTAGAAAAACGGCTTCACTCCTAAACGATCCCTTGCACAAAATAAATGGTCGTTCTCCTCATCCCATATGGCAAAAGCAAATATACCGTTCAAGCGATCAAGACACGCTTCCTTCCATTCAATATAAGCTGTCAAGAGCACCTCTGTATCTGAATGGGAACGAAAAGTGTGTCCACGAGCTACAAGTTCCTTGCGTAGATCTTCAGTGTTGTACAGCTCTCCATTGTAAATCATAGTGTACGTGTGGTCACCGGAAACCTTATGCATCGGTTGCGCACCACCAGACAAATCAACAACAGAAAGGCGTCGATGCCCAAAACTAATATGCCCTTTGCTCCACACGCCGCTAGCATCTGGCCCACGTTTCGTTAATGTATTCGTCATGGCTTCAGTGATTTTTTGCTCCTGAGTGATATCTCGTCGCCAATCTGACCATCCACTGATTCCACACATCTATATCATCCTTTGCCTTAATGTTTTATGCCTTCTACAAGCATTTATAGTAGTCTATGTAAAAAACTAGGCAAGAATGTTTGTCCAAAGCAGTAAATGTGAGTGTGATCTGTGAGTATTGTTTTCACTATCGTGGCTTCTTTAAAGAGTAAACATTGGCTTTCGCAAAAAAGCTACCAAACAAAAAAGCCGCCAAAAGTCATTTTGTGACTTTTGAACAGCCTACTGGTCCTACCTATACACTATGTGGTTTTATAACGCCTTAACCATACCACCATCAACTAAAAAGGTTTGTCCAGTGACATAGCTGTTTCTTGCTGAACAAAGAAACGCTGCTGTTGCGGCAAATTCCTCAGGCTGACCGTATCTTCCAACTGGAATGGTTGCTTTATGAAGTTGCTGGATGTCATCGACAGAAACTGCTTGTTTATCAGCCATGGCATGCTCCAATGATTTTAAACGATCCGTTTCAATCCGTCCCGGACCTAGTGTATTAATAAGTATATTGTATTCGCCATATTCGGATGCGAGGCTTTTTGACAGCCCCATCACAGCTGTACGAAAGGTGTTTGATAAAATTAATCCGTCAATTGGCTGCTTTACTGATGAAGAGGCAATAGTAACGATTCGTCCGTATCGATTGGCTGTCATGTGAGGCAAACACGCTTTCATTGTACGAATAAAGCTCATCAAATTCAGGTCAAACGCTTGCTGCCATTGGGTATCATCCATATCAATAAAGTGCCCTGGTGGCGGCCCACCTGCATTGTTGACGAGGATATCAATCGTCCCATATTGGTCAATAACCGCCTGTACAGCAGCTTCGATGTCTTCTGGTTTTGTGACATCACATACTATGGAAGACACCTTACCTTGTGCGACCGTACGGACTTCTGCAACAGCAGCAGACAACCTTTCTTGATCTCTGCTTGTTAGAAAGACGTGTGCGCCTTCTTCTGCCAATGTCATTGCAATGGCTTTTCCTAACCCTGAGCTCGATGCCATCACTAGTGCATGTTGGTTTTTCATTTTTAAGTCCATGGATATGCAGACCGCTGATGATTGGTCTGCGTTCACCTCCTGAGTGTTAGGAATTATAGCTTAAGCGAAATGTATTTTGTCTCTAGATACGCTTCGATTCCTTCCATGCCACCTTCGCGCCCAATGCCACTTTCTTTCATTCCACCAAATGGCGCCTCTGCGGCAGAAGGTGCTCCTGAGTTCCAGCCTACAATGCCATACTCCAGCTGCTCTGCTACTCTTGTTCCGCGTGAGACATCCTTCGTAAAAAAGTAGGCTGCCAAACCAAATGGTGTTTCATTGGCTAAGCGAATGGCTTCGTCTTCTTCCTCAAATTTACGAATTGGTGCTACAGGACCAAACGTTTCATCGTGCATGATCGCCATCGATTCATCCACATTCGTCAGAACCGTTGGCATATAATAATAGCCACCATCCTGATACCCTTCACCACCTGTGCTAACCACAGCACCTTTTTCCTTGGCATCGTTCACTTGATCAACAACCTTCTCGAAGCCGTCTTTGTCGATTAGTGGGCCAATATCATTTCCTTCTAAGCCGTTTCCTAGAGACAATGTGGCGACCTTTTTCACGAACTGATCAACAAATTCGTCGTAAACGCCTGCCTGCACATAGATTCTGTTGGCACAGATACAAGTCTGACCAGCATTCCGGAATTTCGAAGCGACAGCTTGGTCGACAGCCCTCGTCACATCCGCATCATCAAATACGAGCAACGGCGCATGACCACCAAGCTCTAACGATAGATTTTTCATCGTGTCTGCCGCTTGCTTCATTAACATTTTTCCAACTTCTGTTGATCCAGTGAACGTAATCTTCCGCACCTTGTCACTCTTCATAATGACGTTAGAAAAAGCCTTTGAAGAGGCAGGGACAATGTTAACGACTCCGTTAGGGATACCAACCTCCTGGCATTGCTTCGCCAACATTAATGCTGTAAGTGGCGTTGCGCTAGGGGGCTTAATGACAATCGTACAGCCTGCGGCAAGCGCTGGTGCAAGCTTACGCGTAATCATTGCTGCCGGAAAGTTCCAAGGTGTAATCGCAGCAACCACACCGACGGGCTGCTTAATAACCTGAAAGCGTTGGTCCTCTGCTCCCCCTGGGATGCTCCGACCATAAACCCGTCGTCCTTCTTCAGCAAACCATTCTACAAAGGATGCGGCATAGGCCACCTCGCCCTTCGCTTCTTCTAATGGTTTCCCCATTTCTTTCGTCATCAGATGAGCCATCTCATCTTGCTCTTCCAGCATTTTATGATAGAGCTTTTTCAACAACACGCTACGTTCCTTTGCAGGGCGTTTGGACCAATCATTTAGAGCGTTGAATGCCGCATCAACCGCAAGCTGTGTTTCCTTTTCACTAGCACTTGCTACAGTAGCAATAACATCGCCTGTAGCAGGATTTGTAATCGTGAGCTTGTCTGCCGTATCCTCTAGCCAACCTCCGTTTATAAAAAGGGATGTCTGCATCATACCGACTCCTTCAATAGGTTTGTATGTCTATTCCACTCTAGTGCCCATTATTAAACTTCGTCTCTTACCACATTAGACAATTGCCCTATGCCTTCAACAGTGATAGTCACCACATCGCCATTCTTCAAAAAGACGGGTGGCTTCATCGCCTTTCCAACACCCGCGGGCGTTCCAGTAGCGATAACATCGCCTGGACGAAGTGTTCTTCCCTCCGACAACGTTTCAATTAATGTTGGAATATCAAAAAGCAGGTCAGATAAAACTCCCTGTTGTCTTACTTCATTATTGACCGTTGTCTTAATTGTCACCTTCTCAATGTCAGTGACTGCCCCTTTGGATACGATATAAGGACCCATTGGACAGGTGCCATCAAGGCTTTTTCCTAAGTAAAATTGCATATGCTTTTTTTGTAAATCCCTAGCCGTAACATCGTTCACAATCGTATATCCGAAGATGTGGTCGAAAGCATCCTTTTTCGCGATATTGCGACCGCCTTTTCCGATCACTAAAGCAAGCTCACCTTCGTAATCAAGCTCGGAGGTTGTTCCTTTATGAGAAGGAATGGCATCATGCGGCCCGATCACCGCATCCGGAGCTTTTGTAAAAACGACTGGAGCGTCAGGAGGTGTAGCCCCAACTGCCATTTCTTTTGCATGCTCCGCGTAGTTCTTCCCAATACATAACACATGTTTGTAAGGGCTTATGATAGGTGCATGCCACTTCACATCCTCAGGTGCATACGTGTAAAACCTGAGTGTTTGCTCATCGTATGACAACAGCTTTTCTGCAACCTCTATCGCGTTTTCATGTTCTTCCAAACATTGAAGCATTGTCATTGGTAGATGTGATTCTGGTAGAAGTGCATATGTACCTCTGCCAACATCTAATATTTTTCCATTTTCTAGTACAAGGCCTACAAAAAGTGTGTTTTCAATTTCTCCCTGCATCCATTTCATTGTTATTTCTTCTCCTTTGTTCTGTAGCTTGTTAGTAAAACACGCTAATCATATTTTGAATTTCTTTGAATATACTCTAGTCAACTTGTTTTTGAAAGTAAGGAGGACATGATGCCAGCCATTGTAGGGGCCATTAAAGTCTTGTCCATCGGGGAAGCCGGTGTCTTCCATGTCGGCGATGTTTTTTCCATTTCACCAAAAAGTGTCAGCAAAACGTTTGCCGGCGCCGGTTCGTTCAACACGGGAAACGGCTTGACTGTATCTAGCTACCTTAGTGCAACCAATACGTATGATCAGGATGCTGTCGATCAGGCAATGATCGGAAATTTGTAAAGGACTTTTAAAGGAGTGGTCTAGATGAAGTTTTATATTAACCAGACCATTGTTATTCATACAATCCGCATCGCCGGAATTAGTAATTCATCTGTCTTTCAAATCGGCAGTTCAGGTCAAATCCAGCCGCTAAGTAACCTTTACAACAGTGGTGGGTTTACTGAACCCGCTCCACTTCCAGCAGAAGAACCTGTTGTCCCCCCAGTATCTGTTCCTCTTAGACCACCAACCTAATCATACTATATGCGGCTTAAAGGAGGAAGCTATGCAGCAGTTACCATGGATGCAACGAATGCAACAGTTAGAGGCGCAACAGTTTCAAAATACGAAAGACATTCACAGAATGAAGAGGCAAATAGAAGAGCTTCAATCATCGATTGAGCAACTTCAAAAAACACCAACCACTCATATTGATAAAATTGAATATAAATTTGACCAATTGAAAATCGAAACACTTTCAGGAGCACTTTCCATTGGAATTTCACCACAGGACTTTGAAGATTTGGACGTGTCTTCTCCAGATCCCTATCGCCAAAGGCAGCCACTACAGGCATCGCAATCAACGGAACCCTATAAACAGCACCAAGCGATACACCAACAAACGATTGATATGCTAAAAAAGGATGGTCCATCCATCATTGCCGACCTTAGACAAAAGCTTGGTATTGCTGATGATCCCGAGATTACACGTCATATGATTCAAGACGTATCCGCTCAGATGCCAACGCGAATTGAATACTACATTCATCAGTTGCAAGCTGAACAAGCCGAGTTGTCAGATGAGCAGCTTCTAGAAGAGGTCAATGAGCGCGTGAGGCGTGATGTTCGCTCCGCATTCGACTTGTTTTTACGGCATTTACCAAAACAAAAGGAGGATGAAGAGGAATGACGTTTCAAGTAGTAAACTACGAGTTAAGCACTTGCCAGATTGACGTGACGTCCGTATCCGCATCTTCTCTACTGCTCGTAGGCGATGCTGAGGTGATTGCATTGTCTTCCATGTTTGACACGCCACCCGAATCATTAATTATTGGCCCGTTCGTACCTCTTACAACAAGATGATATCCCCAAGAACGTCGGTGATCACTTCCACACGTGTTCATACAGTGACATCCAGCAGTGTGTTCCAAGTCGGCGACTCTAGCCGAATCCAAGGGACTTCAAAGGTGTACGCCGTTTTACGCGAAGAAAGTCTGTTTCTTGGTAATGAAGGCGACTTTAAAGATTCTGTTTTCACACGCTCGACGCCATGGTCACAGCTCTCTCATCAAGTTGAAATGAAGCAAATGAATATGTCCCCCTACATTGCCGTAAAGCATATAAATATTTTAGGGATTGGTGCTTCATCCGTTTTTCATATAGGGTCTACGGGCCGAGTTGGGCTAGACAGCCGAATTAAGAACGTTCGTCACCTTCTTTCAGTCCCTTCGGTTCCACCATCGAGTTAATACTGCATAAGCTATGACAATAAAGGAGGACTGATTCTTTTGCCAGCGATTATCGGTGCCATAAAAATCACAACGGTCGGTGGGGGCAGTGGGGTTATCTTTGGCGATACGTTCTATGTATCACCAAAGCATTCATCAAAATCATCAAGCGGGGCAGCATCCAATGTGACCGGAGATTTTACAATCCAAAATTCATTGTTTTCCATTGTAAGCACGATTGACCCTGATGTGGCTGATCAAAACAATGTAGCCAATGCATAGGCTACAACCTTCACCCATCGGAAAATACCGTATGAAAAGAAATGCTAACCTGTTCTTAAATGTGAACGTCGCCAACTTTAACTAGTGGACATTCAGGTAACATAGATCTTATTTTATGTAGAATGAAGTGTTGTGCTTATCCTCTTACAAATTAACATTTTGAAAACATTCTCTATAGGCAAACGGCTATACGTTCGCTTTCACCCTAAAGGGTACAAGTGCATCATCGACTCAAAACTTCGTCGTGATTTCTTTGCCGCCGGGCTTCTGCTGCGCCTCCTCGAGCGTGTTCACGCTCTGTGGGGTCTCGCTTGGCTCGCTTTCCCGCTGGAGTCTCACTAGTAGCCGTTTTTGGTTTATTATTAAGAACGAATGAAATGAGAAACCGTTACCAAAATAAATTCGTGGAAGGGCACTAGTCTGTCATCTGTCTCGAATGATGAGAACAGATAGAAAATGTATCTTTCAAAGAGAAAAAGACCTCCGCGTTAGAGGACCTGCAAAAGTCTTGCTTTTGGCAAACAAGCACTTCGAACTTAAAAATCAATCCTTAGTATGAATAAAGCAGTCCATTTCCTCCTCCGAGGTGGCTGCTTTATCCGTTTTGCTTTACTATTCGTTTGGTGTTACCACTTCATCTCTGAGGTTTTGTATTCCTCGGGCACCATGTGATAGAACACTGCATGAAACGAAGTACTCTTTACAGAAATAGTATGCGTTTTGCAGTGCCTTACGTTAGAGCTCCTTATTGGTCAGTTTGCCATCTAGAACAAAAAAGAATTCATGAATGATAATGACAGCTACGTTAGATAGATCGCTTTTTATAGGCATCGTCAATTTTGACCTGCTCTCGATTTATCTTTTTTTCTTCTTTCTGCGATTGGCCGTTTTGATGGCTGGCATTCGGTCTCCTGGTTGCTTGCGTATCCATCGAATGAATTTATGCAACCGTTCTTCCGTCTGAAGCAACTCAATACTGTAATAATGTTTGGCGAGCTCTTCATTTGTAAATAGCGCATGTACTTGTTTATGGCAAGGGCGGCAAAGTGCGGCAGTAGCGCCATGAGTACCACCCTTTTCTTTTGGTGTTAAATGATGCAAGGTCGTCACGATGTCATGACGGCCACACAGCTCACATTGTGCCATACGCTTGCCTCCTTAAACCTCTAACATCTCGATCTGACTGCCTTTGCCTTGAACCGTTGGCGGATGAACATAGAGTTTATTCACAAGTCGTTCCTGCAGAGCGGGCACATGACTAATTAAACCGATGGACAAGACACCACCGTGAAGTTCTTCTAAAGCAGATACAACGGTGTCGAGCACGCTTTGATCAAGTGTCCCAAAACCTTCATCAAGAAAGAAAAACTGTAGAGGGTACTGTCCACGAAGCTGGATCTGTGTCGATAGAGCAAGTGCCAAGGACAACGACGTCATAAACGTCTCCCCTCCAGACAAAGATTGCACTGGTCGACGGCTGCCGCCATTCAAATCGTCTCGGATGACAAAGCCCCCTTGAGAATCTACCTCTACCGCATAACGCCCTTTCGTAAGCTTACGTAGCTTTTCTGAAGCATCATAGCACACAGCCATTAACTGCTCTTCTGCCATAAACTCAACAAAGCTGTTGCCTTTAAGAACTTTTTCTAGGAGCTGCATCCGCTCGAGATCGTCTTGCAGGAGGGTTTGCTCCTTTTCAATGAGGCTATATCGCAGATGCTTCTCCTGCAAGGACTGCACATGTTGCTGGTGATAGCCGAGTCGCTCGACGGCCTCGCGCCACTGCTGATGTGCAGTTTCCGTCTGCTCACGCACAGACTGCCATTGTGCATCATTTATCCGTTTGTTCTCTAGTTTTTCTTCGAGTGTCTTCACTTGATTGCTCGTATGCTTTAGTTCTTCTTTGAAGGCTTCCCACTGTTGCTTGTATTGATTCGTCATTTTTTGATCCAACATAGACGCGAGCACTTGCTGTTCATCCGCAAAAAGGCTGTCTTGAAGCGCCTTATTGAACACGTCTGCTGCTTGTTCTTCTGTGCGTTTTGAACGTTGGAGCCAATCTTCATCACTTTTACGTTGTTGCTGCGATGCTCTAAAATCAGCTTCCATGGCTTGTGATTCCTTCGCTTTTTCTTCCAGTTGCTGCTTCCCTTTATCGATGGTTTCTTGGACTCGTTCAAGCGCTTGCTCAATCGAGGCTTCCCCTTGTAGTACTTCTTCTAAGGAGGCTTTAGCCTCAGTAACTGTTGCTTGCGACGCCGATAAGGCTTGATTGCAATGCTGCACGCGTAGCGTTAACTGCTCATTTTCATGACCGAAAGAGACAATATTCTTCTCCCACGTTTGCAAATACGTCACACTTTGTTCTAGTCGATTCGTGGTGTCTTCGATCTTCTCAATAGCCGCCTCATACGTTTCCCTTTGTTGTTTATACTCTTCTAGTGCACACCAAGTCCCGCAGGATGTCTCCCACTCCGTTTGCAGTTCAAAGAGTGCCTTTTCCTCTGATTCCTGTTCTAGACCTCGATCATGAACGACCTGTGCTAGCTGCTCTTCATTCTCCATTGCATACGTTTCAGCTGTGCTAGTTTCACGGTAAGAGGTAAGCAATTGCTCTGCCTCCGTTTGACTGTGTTGGACATCTTTTCTCGCCTGAGAAACTGTTTGTTGGAGACGTGTCGTTTGTTCTGCAACTTGAGCGGCATTGTGAAATTCCTGAAAGTCTGGTCCGTACTGTTCATCTTGTTCGCTCACCTCATCTGGAGCATCGCCTTTTGCTTGAAATGAAACGAGTTTATCAGCCAGCAGTTGAAGGTCGTCGCCCAAGGAAATCGTTTGGTCATGTAAACGATGCAGCTGAGCGACCACTTCTATGTACGGATCCTGTTCGTTAAGAAGTACCGCTGTGGGCTTAGTTGAATGTCGGTCAGGATGATGCGTTGACCCACATACGAGACAAGGTTGTCCTTCGTGAAGCTTCTGGGCGAGCTCGTACGCAAAAGCGTCTGCACGCGCCTCTTCATCCATTGCCGTTTGCCTCTTTTGTTCGTTTAGTGCCCGCTCTAAAAGCTGATGTACGTGACGTTCTTCTCGCTTGACGTGCTCGTATAAAGCGAACAACTGCTCATTCTTAACCTGTAGTTTTTTTCGCATGTCTGTTTTTTGATGGGTATGGGATTGGCGTTTCCTTTCGCCCGTCTTTAGCTTGGCGACCGCCACCTCCACTTCCTTTACCGCTCGACCAAGAAGACGTTGTTGCTGCTCGACACGCGGGTAAAGTGTGCTCGCTTTTTGAATGATCTCTTTGGAAGGGATGGATGCTTTAATGGATTGAAGCTCACGGTGCAGCTCTTCCTGTCGTGCCTTCCCTTTGGCTAAACGGGCGTTCTCATCCGTCTCTTTTTTCTGTAATTCGTCTTGCTTCGTACTATAGTTTTTCAACTGCGATTTTTGCTCTTCTACTTCACATTGGGCTGCCGTCAAACGTTGTTCTGTTTGTCTTGAATGTTCAAGTGTTGATCTTCGTTCTAACAACGATGGCAACAACGTCTCTCTTTCGACTCGTACTTGTTCGTAAGCTTCTGCTGCCTTCGTTGCACGTTGCTCAAAGACACGTTCTTTTTCGTTTGCACGCTTGTACGCTTCTTCTGACTTCGTACGCTGTGAACGAGCCTCTTTTAGCGTTTCCAAAGCTGGCATAAGCTGTTGTGCAGCTTCTGAACGAACGATGGCTTCTTGCGCAGCTTCCATTTGAGGTCTCTTCTCCTGTAATGCGAACTGAAGCTGCTTTACGCTTGTTTCTTCGTCCTGCCACTGCCGTATTTTTTTAGCCTCTTCAAAAGCAGTTTGGGCGGTCTCCTTTTGCTTGCTTGTTGTTGCTTCTTCTTTTTTTGCCATGTCTTGAGCATGTTTGGCTTCATCGACAGCATGCTTTGAAGCATCTCCTATGCCTTCTTTTTCGGCATGCAATTGATCACTTTTGCCTTGCGCATTGTTTTTGCGGTCCTTCAACCTTGCCGAAAGCTGGTCTCCATACTTCTCAAGCTGAAACAAGCGTTGTAGCATCTGGCGCCGATCCGTGCCTTTTAATGAAAGGAATTCTGCAAACTTGCCTTGGGGCAACACGACAGCTCTCGTAAAATCCTCAATGGACAAACCAAGCAATTGTTGAACACTGCGATTGACTTCATTGGTTTTATCATCAAGCACTATCGGTTCATTCGTTACATCAAGAAAGCGACAAACAACGGTTTGCATACTGATGTCACCCGTCCGCTTAAGCTTCCGTTCGACACGATAGGTTGTGATGTTTTGCTCGTTTTCTAATGAGAAGGTGAGGGCAACGCGTAGCTCGTCCTTTTGCTGATTCATAATGCCTTGGGTGTTTTTCTCAGCACGCTCCACTTTGCCATAAAGAGCCAGTGTTATAGCGTCAAGGATGGTCGACTTTCCACTTCCTGTCGGACCAAAAATGCCAAACACACCGCCCTGGCATAAGCCAGTAAAGGAAATGACCTGTTTTTCTCGAAAGCTATTCAACCCTTCAATTTCCAGTGAGACTGGTTTCACGCTCGTTCACCTCCTCTGTTTCTCCAACAAGCTCTAAAAACAGAGCAAGGACATCCTCAGTTACTTCTGCACCACCCGTCTGTTTCCGGTAAAACGCATGAAACATATCATCTATAGGAAGAGAGGCGCGATTTGCTTGCTGCTTGGCTGCCTGCTGTTCAGGAAAAATTGGCTGAATATGTACAATACCTTCATGTGCCTTTCTGAGTTGATGAATGGTTTCCATGCTGAGCGCTTCATTCGTAAACAGCTTTAAATCAATCCATGCATCCGCATCTTTGCCTTCATCCAACCATTTGAATACTTGTGACAACCCCTCATCTGCCTCCCAGCGAACGAGTGGACGCCCGCTGTTCACATACACCTCTTCCCAAGTGGCAGCCTTATCCGGTGTTGCCTCGATTATCGTGACAGACTTGGCGTGCTGACTTTCAGAAAAGCTGTAGGCAAGCGGCGACCCTGCATAACGAATCGGAACGTTTCCTTTTAACGTCTGTGCCCGATGGAGGTGGCCGAGGGCAACGTACTGAGCGTTTATAGGAAATTGATGACTTCCGATCGTATAAGCGCCGCCAACCTCGATGGGACGCTCCACGCCTTCTGCTGTTCCTCCAATAGCAAACACATGACTCGTTGCGATTCTGACACAATCTGACCTGAATTGGTCGTTGAGAGAATCAAACAGTACACCAAGCTTTTGATCGTAAGCGAGCTGAAGATCTTTCTCATTCAACTCATCAGTTAAGGAGGCTTTTAAACGTGATTCAGACGGATAAGGAAGAACGGCGAGCTGAAGGAGCTCACGGTCGCGTCCAACAGCTACGGTTCGCACTTCAGGGACAGGCGCTCCCCAAATATGAATGTTGCTCGATTTGGCCATGACTTCAGCTGCGCTCAAGCGCTCTGGATGGTCATGGTTCCCCGCAATGACAAACAGCGGACGCTCGGATGAGGCCATCCTTTGTGCATAATCGTAAAACAAACGTTCCGCGTGTGCTGGCGGATTGACCGAATCAAATACATCGCCTGCCATTACAATGGCATCTACTTTTTGGTCTTCGGCAATCTGAATGAGTTCTTCTAAAAACGATTCCTGTTCCGCAAATCGATCACGGCCTTCGAGCGATTTGCCTAAATGCCAATCCGCTGTGTGCAATAGTCTCATGTCGTTGCCTCCTCTCCCATGCCTGCGAATAGCGCCTCTATTGAAGTAGCTGGAGAAATTTCAACCACCCGATGCACGTCCATAACATAGAGGTACGCTCGTTTCACAGGCGTTTTCCATATTTGTTCTACCGCATAGGCGTACATTTGGAGCTGCGATACATACGTCTTTCTCAACACTTCAAGACCTTCATCCACGCTGTTGTAACGCTCCGAAATGCGGTCCGTCTTATAATCAAGGATGTAAAGACCCGTCGCATCCTCAAAGATAAGGTCAATCATGCCTTGAATTAGAACCGGTGCATCTCCAGTGACGGAATAGAGCTTAGAAGACGGGACAGAAAACGTGAAAGGCACTTCTTTATACACTGCATCTGCGTGACGAATTTGTTGCCCTATCGGTTGGTTGAGAAACGTATAGATATCAGCTGCCTCTATGCTTTGCCGTTGTTCTACTGTTAATTGGTCCATCATGACAAGACGCTCTAGCCCTTCCTCTACGTCATCCTCTGAATGTATTTCGCTCCAGTCCAAACGTTGCATGACCGTATGCAAAACGGTACCTCGTTCCGCTGGCGTCAGCGTTTTTTTCGTTTCCTGCATAAACAACGGCCTTTCCATCGGCGAAGAGCGCGCAGATTTCACTGCTGGTCTATAGTCAATAAGCTGTGCTTCGACAGTATCCATTTTTCGCTTTAGCTCAGTGACGGTTTGCTTAGACTTCACCTTTGTCAGTTGTTCATTTGGGTAACGCCAGCGTAATCTCGCTGATACGCGTTCATAGAGTTCATCGTCAACAGGTCGTATTTCCCCATGTTTCACGGGATCGAGGCTAAGCTTAACAGCTTCCTCTCCAGAAGTGATCGCGGCTTTCTCCAAAGGCACGACCTCCATATGAAACGAGCCTTGTGATGTCAGGCGTTGGGACGAGGCGACATCTAATTCGATTGCCGGGTGGCGAAGAAATGCTGGGATGAGCCAATCAAGGTAGGAGGCGGCATTTGATCGAACGAATTCACTTAATAATGGACCCATTGCCGACTCAGCTTGCATGTTATACACGTTTAACTTTTTCTCAGCATTCGCCACTGTACCAACCATACAAAGCTTTTCTCTTGCACGTGTCATCGCTACATACAGCACACGCATTTCTTCGGCAATCATTTCTTGCTGCAATTGCTCTCTGATTGCCAGCTGGGGCAATGTCGTGTACTGAAAGCGTGCCACTGGATTAATCATTGGGCTCCCAAAACCAAGATGCTGGTGTAGCAACATTTTTGCTGACAAATCCTTCGTGTTGAATTTTCGCCCTAAGCCAGCTAAAAGGACAAATGGAAACTCTAACCCTTTGCTCTTGTGAATGGTCATGATTCGGACAACATCCTCCTGTTCACCAAGGGCGCGGGCAGCTCCCAAATCATCGCCACGATCCTGCATACGTTCAATAAAGCGCATAAAGCGGAACAGACCGCGAAACGATGTCTCCTCATATTGCCGAGCACGGTCAAGCAATGCTTGCAAATTGGCTTGTCTCTGCTTTCCTCCTGGCAATCCGCCTACATAGTCGAGATAACCGCTCACCTCATACACTTGCTGAATTAACTCCGCGACCGGTGCTCGTCTTGCCTTCTCTCTCCACCTGTTCAAACGCGTGAGAAAAAGCTGACACGTTGTTCTTAAAGAGAAGTCTTCTCCTACTTGTTCGTAGGCACACAACGCTTCAAAATAGGACCCTCGTTTGTTTGCCACACGTATCAGCGCTAATTGTTCTTCATCCAGACCAACGATCGGTGAACGCAAAACGGACGCCAGTGGGATGTCCTGAAACGGATTGTCAATCACCTTGAGCAATGAAAGTGTGACGGCCACCTCTGTCGCTTGAAAGTATCCACTTGCAAGCTCCGCGTAAACTGGAATGCCTTCTTTACGAAAGGTATCCATAATGGCAGACGCCCAAGGCATGGAACGCAATAGAATGACAATATCGCGGTATTGTGGGCCACGTGTCTGTCCCGTATGCTTATCAAAGATCGCATACTGTTCAGGCTGGCTCACCCACTCTTTGATTTTCTGAGCCATGAGCCTTGCCTCAACAACGGCTTTATCGAGCTCCTCCGTTGAGCCTTCGTCCTCTCCAACTGATTCGCCTGATTGGTCAACGATCAGCAATTCAGGGGTGAAATGCTCCGTCGGCGTATAAGCCCCCTGCAGACCGGGAACAAGAGCCGCCGCATCATCGTAAGCAATCTTTGCCACCTTTTCATCCATCACCTGTTTAAACAAGTGATTGGCCGCAAATAAGACGTCCTGACGGCTACGAAAATTCATTGATAAATCGACCTTTACGCCACCGTCATTGTCACCAAAACGGCGGTATTTATCGGTAAATAAGGCAGGTTCAGCGAGGCGAAAGCCATAAATGGATTGCTTCACATCGCCTACCATGAATTGATTTGTTTCATTCGCCAAAAGACCAACGATCGCTTCTTGAACGAGGTTTGTGTCTTGGTACTCATCGACCATAATTTCTTCGTAATATTGTTTTGCCGCCTCAGCTGCTTCTGAGGGAATGACCAAGTCAGGCGTTGATGCTGGCGCTCTCAAGATGTGCAATGCCGCATGCTCCAGATCAGAGAAGTCAACAATGCCTCGCTCTTTTTTTTGCGCTTCATAGCTTTCCTCAAAGGCGTTTACGAGACGAACGAGCTCTCTGACCATTGGCGTTAGTGTCATAAAATCCTTCATATATGAATCTGCTGAGCGTGCAAAATACCGCTCCTGTACAAGCTTCCATTCTTTTTTAACCCGATCACGAAGCTCCGTTGTCTTTTGCTTCAACTCATCGTCAATAAGATCCGTTTTTCGAATGGCTGGAAGCTTTTTAAATGCCATTTCATCGCAAGCCTGTGCAGCTGTCGTCCATGAATCTCTTAACGAAGATAGCACGTGTTCAACCTGAGCCACCTCATCTTCTAGGTGAGGTGCATACCCAGCTGGACCCCCTGGCTCCTTTGCCAATTGCAAGGCTTGAGACAGCATCGTTTTCCAACCTTCAGCTTGTGTTTTAACGCTTTCGAGGAGAATGTTCCCATAGACGGACTCATCAATCGTTGCTACAGATTCTCTCTCGAAGGTCTGAACTAGCTCATTCAGCCAAGCGCTTGGCCATGGATGTGAACGTGAAAAATCATACATTCGTTTGATTTGCACCGCTACATCAGTGTCGCTCCGATCCGTTGTATATCGATCCATGACCTCAAAAAAGGCTAGATTGTTCTCTTTCCCATATTCCTCTTCAAGTACATCTTCAATTACTTCGTCTTGTATAAGGTCAAGCTCTGCAGTGTCGCCGATGCGAAAAGCAGGATCAATGTCGGTCAGGTAATGGTACTGTTTTACGAGTTTCATACAATAGGAGTGCAACGTTGAAATAGACGCACGATTGAGCAAGGACAGCTGTCTGCGTAAATGCAATGAGCCCGGTTCTTTCGCCAGTGCTTTTTCAAGCGCCTCACTTACACGATTCCGCATTTCTGCCGCTGCAGCATTTGTAAACGTGCAAACCAACAGCCGATCCACATCCACTGGATTTTCTCTGCGCGTTACCTTTTGAATAATACGTTCGACCAGAACAGCTGTTTTTCCAGATCCAGCTGCGGCTGCGACGAGCAGCGAAGACTTCTCTGTGGCAATGGCTTTCCATTGATCCTCAGTCCAATGGGTTCCCTCTGGAGGTGTTGTGTTCATTCGTCTTCCTCCTCACTTGTCATAGATTCTTCAATGACTGCCATTATGTCGTTGTCTTTTTGTGGTTTCAAAAGTCGTATTTGATTGGCGGCAAACGATTCATCGAACTGACAGACCGTTTTGAAATCACAATACTCACAAGGCATCCGACCTTTATACATGTATGGGGCGATATCCGTTTCCCCCGACGTAATGTCCAAGCCGATTTTTCTCATTAATCCTCTGGAATAGTCTCGTAAAAGAGAGATGTCGTCCTTCGCAAGGACCGAGGAGTATGCATCAAATTGGCCATCCTTCTTCAGTTTATACGGTGCAATGGTCGATTTCCCCATCCCTTCAACTGATTGGTCCATGTCAGCAGCAACGTTTGCATTCGCCAGCATGTAGCCTTTCATGCGAAATTGTTCAATAATCCTCTGTTCAATCGCTTCGTTATCATCCTCAGCGGACGCTTTGATAAGCGGGTTATGAATATGAAAGTATAGCATCCCTGCTGGAGATACCTCTTTCCCAAGCCATGTTTCAGCTTCATTCAAAACGACATCGAGATAGACAAGCATCTGCAACGACAGTCCATAGTAGATTTCTGCTAGACTTAAGTCGCGAGCACTTGACTTATAGTCAATAATTCGAATAAACGGTCCTTCGGTGTTCTGAGAGATGTCCACTTGATCAATACGTCCGACCAACTCCATGCGCACACCATTTTCCAATGTAAACACAGGCGAAGGTAAGGTTTCATTTGCACCAAAGCCAACTTCCATTGCCACAGGGGTAAACCCACTTTGCAGACTTTGCTGATGAAGCACAGACGCTGTTCTCGCAACGATATCCTTCAGCTTTTTTAAGATATATGCATGCCTGTTCGTACTGAACAAAATCTCCTTTTGGATGAGCGGTGCCAGTTGATCTATTGCACGTTCAGCAAGTGGCCCACAGTCATCGCTGGAAATGTCTCTCCAAGTTTTGTGATTGTTCGTAATGTCCTCCGTCATGTATTTGATGGCGGCGTGAAACAGCTCACCGATATCTGGAGCACCTAAGCGAAACACAGAGCGTTCACGAAGCTTGAGCCCATACCGAGCGTAATGGGCAAAAGCACACGACTGAAAGGACTCCATTCGTGACACACTTGTTTGAATTGTATCGCCATACATTTCCTTGCTCATCTCTGTTGAAAGAGACGTTGCCTTGTTTTCATAGAAAAGGCTCTTTAAGATCATGCGAGCAAACATTTCCCATTTAGGATCAGTCACAAATAGGTTATATGCTGCCCACCATGCATCATGAAGGGCGTACCCACGCTTTGCTGCCGAAAATTGAGACGCTAATAGGGACAAGGTGCGGCGAGGATGCACCAAATACGCCTCCTGTGCATCGTAAGCATCCTCCGATGGCTCAGAAACGAGCAGCTGTGCTATCGCGCGATCTGGGAAGATGTCAGCTAGCCGTGCCACCCATGGTGAAGGCTGTAATGTCCGTCCTTCCTCATCCGCTAAAGCATAGCTAATGTAGAGCTCCTCTGCTGCCTTCGTAAATGCCATATAAGCCACGAAAGTCTCGTCCAATAGCCTTTGTCGCGCTGTCGTAGCTAGCGAGAAGCCACTGTCAGAGAGCTTTTCTCTCTCTTCTTCACTCAAAAGGCCTCCTTCTGACGGAACAGCTGGCAACTGGCCATCGTTCACGCCTAAGACAAAGGCCGCTTTGACACCGAATACCCTTGATTGCTCCATCGTTGCCACAATCACTTGGTCCACCGCTGGGGGAACAAGTGAAAACTGTAAGCTCTCCAAGCCACTAATAACGACCTGTTTAAAAACGGCAAATGAAAGTTCCTCTTCCCCAGATGTATCCACAAATTGATCAAAAAGATTTAATATCGCTTGCCACGCTTGCCGATGCTCCGTTGCTCGTTCTATTTCTCCTTGGGCTTCCTCGGCAGCCTCCATCTCTTGTAGTTTTTCATCAATGCCTAGTTGCTCAAGAAATAAAAACATCGCCGTACACTTTTCGCGCACCGTTTTAGCACGCTTCAGCCTGTTTTCAAGAACAGAGAATGGCTCATAAATACGTTCTCTAGCCGCATTAATGCGTGCCTCTTTTTCTTTTTCATTGTCGGTTTGTTTTGCCGCGTCGTCTCCATACCTTCGATACGACCACGTCTCTCCCCATCGCTTTGCCCCGTAAATACCGTACGCCAGGACGTGGTTTTCCAACTCGTCGAATGAAAGTCGCTCATTCGCTTGTGCAACTAGCCCTGTTTTCACGCAACGGAACACTGGTTCATAGCGCCATGCACCAAGCACAACATCCAATGCTGACCGTACAAGCTCAACTAGTGGATGAGACAGCATGGTCTTTTTCTGATCCATAAAAAAACTGATCTCCATTTGTGAAAAGGTTCTTTGGATGAGGTGACCATAGGCATCCATATTTCGAACAAAGACGGCGATATCATTCAGCATATACCCTTCATCACGAACTAACGCCGTAATTCGCCTAGCAGCTGCTTCTACTTCAGCTCGGCGGTGCACTGCACCTTGAATCGTTACAGGAGCGTTATTGATTCTTTTTGGAATCGGCTGCACGCCAAAAAACGCCTCCAGTTGACGAAGTCCCTCTGCCGCAAAACGAACGGGATTTGAACATATGACGTAAGGCTCTACAGAAATCCCTTCGAGCTTTGCCCGTTCTAGCATTTGAAAGGCAGCTGTATGGGTTTTACGAAACAAAGCTGTTTCCTCGGGCAGTTTTTCAGGAAAACGATCAAGCGTAAAAGTGACTGTCACACGTGCTGCTGAGTGCATCAACGCATTCAGTACTGAAAGCTCGAGAGGTGTGTACTCATGAAAGCCATCAACATATATGTGAAGTCCTTGTAAGGAGGAGGCATGCGGAATTTGTTCAATCAGAAGCTGCAGTAAATCCTCCGCGTCTGTAAAGTGATTTTGCAATGCATTCTCTACGCCTTTGTAAATCAAGGCGACATCATGAAGCTTTTGTTCAAGCACGTGTTGACCTTGCCACTCGTCGGAAAGGCTTTGATCAAACCTACCTTCTATTTGTTGAAAGGAATCTGCATCCCATTCATAACGTTTTAGTTCTTGGATAAAATCATGCATTTCCTCAATAAAACCTGGCTTTGAAACCGAAGAAGCGTAGAGGGTCAACTCTTCTTTGTACTCCTCGACATATTTTCGTAACAGCATATGTATGCCCGTCTTTGAAATAAAGGATAATGCGCCACCCTCTGTCTCTTGCAATACACGTAACGCTAGCCTTGAAAAACTTACTACTTCCGCACCAAGAATACCGGTTTGCTCAGGCGAGGAGATCAGAGCAAGCTCAGTTTGGTGAGTCATTTGGTCTGGAACAATAAACAAGAGGCGTTCTCTCGGGTTGTTGCTTAACCTCTGTTGGATTTCTTGATACAACATGGTCGATTTCCCTGTCCCTGAACGCCCTAGAACTAGTCGTAAAGACATGATTCCTCCCCTTTCAAAGCTGTTCCTACTAGTATACCATCCATGGGTTGGGCGTACTTGATATACGCTGAAATGAGGAATTATTTCCAGTGTCAAAGCGTATCGTAGTTGATTGATCTGTAAAAGAGGAATTAGAAGTTTAAAGAATCCATTTAAAATGGCTTAATCAAAAACACGACGTTTCAAAGTTATGCGCCATTAGTCCCAAAACCATTTAAGTATCTCTTAACTCTGCTGGAAACTGCTTAAAAAAGAAGGTCATTTCGTTTTTCCAGTTCAGATTTCGATATAATTGAGACACTTTAAATCAAGAGCATATGAACATCCTTTCCACTTGAATTTGCTCATTTGATTGAAACGATTACGTACGTTTTTGATAATGAGAAGCGCTCAATTATGATAAGTTATGATCGGCTTCCAATAGAAGTCGTTCACTTTTAATGCGTTGAATGCGATAACTTTCTTATAGGTGTGAAGATAATACCTTCCTCACATAGGACACGCAGATAACCGTGAAGCATTGACTCTTGTATATCTCAAATAAATCAACGGGTAGTCGTTTTCATATAAGGTTTGATTCCATCATATATATCAATTGTAAAAAATACACAGGGGAGGATGTGGTTTCTTTGGCAAACCATCGCAAGACAGCTCGTCCGAAGCAACCATTGGGTAACAAAAAAGTGGATAAAGAGTGGGTTCTGCTTATGATTGAAGCGAGAGGTGCAGGCATTAGTAAAGAAGAAATTGCGAGGTTTCTGAAGCAGAAGTAATGCTCAATCGTCAAATTAAGGAGTTCTTAATATTTTATGGACACAAATCATTCATCTATGTGATATATTGGCTACAGAGGTGAAGCCCATGATAGGTGCGGAGATAAAACGGTTGCGTTTATTAAGGAATCTATCCCTCTCTGAACTTGCGAGTCGAGCCACCGTTGCAAAATCTTATTTAAGTTCAATTGAAAGAGGCTTACAACAAAACCCCTCACTTGATGTGCTGACGAAATTAGCCAGTGAGCTTAATGTCCATGTAAGCCACTTCCTTACAGACGCGGACGAAGAGGAAGTATTAGACGCAGGGTGGCTTCAACTTGCCAAAGAGGCGATGGATTCTGGCGTAACCAAAGACCAATTCAAAGATTTTATTGCTTATCAGCGCTGGCGGCAACGTGAGAATCAATAACTTCCCTGCGCTCTAATGCCGCTTTCACAATAAGTCGATGCGTAGGGTTTTTCATAGGTTCACATGTGATTAAAGTAATCTCATGATGCATTTCAGATGACTGCAATACATAGACATCGTCGGGTTGGACGGTGTACGCTGCATAAACTACATATGTTAGAACGTCCTGTTGAGTCGTTATGATGACCGAATCACCGAGCTTCACTTCATCCAAACGGCTAAACAGCGCACCATCAGTAAAGCTACGATGAGCCGCAAGAGCTGTATTTCCCTGAGAGCCAAGCATCGCCGTCGACTCCATACGACCTGCGGCATGCTGCAGCTCTTCAGCGGATGTGCCATTGACAACGGGCATTAGCGCATCGATGGAGGGAATTTGCAACTCTGCAATTGGACCGTTTAAACGATGAGAATGAGGCTTCGTTTCTCCTCGATTAAACACCTCTGTCAATTGCTGATTTTCTTGAACACGATTTGAATTCAGTTCGTTTAATAGATAGGATTGCTCCTTCTCAAGCTGCCATCCAAGCCAGGGCTGATAGAAAAGACACACGACACCACTTACCATAAAGAGAACAGATAGCCAGAGGATGAAAGTCTTCATTGGCTATCTGTTCGTTTTTCTTTAAGTGTCATATAACGATGCCATAAAGCGGCAAGACCTCCTAAAAAGAGAAGGGTGATGCCTAGCACTGTCATCATTAATGGGTCTCGTTCCCCAGTTTGCGGAAGAATCGGAACAAGCTCAGCCTCCCCAGGTGGGCTATTTTCTTGTGGACTTCCTGGTGACTCATTATCGTTTGGAATTGGATCGTTTGGATCTGATGGTTGCCCCGAATCAGGAGGGGGTGGCGCTCCTTGATCATCCTCATCCGGATCATTTGGGTCATTTGGGTCATTTGGGTCGGTCGGATTATCTGGATTTTCGGGAGTATCTGTGTCATTTGGGTCGTCCGGATTATCTGGTCTGTCGGGATCATCCGGGTCATTCGGATCGTCCGGATCATCTGGCCTGTCAGGATCGTCTGGGTCATCCGGGTTGTCAGGATTGTCGGGATCGAATCCTTCAGCATAAAAGGTCAGATTCACACCTGTTTTTTTCCCTTGAAATTCGTTCCCAGACTCCCACGGAAAATGCACCTTGAATGTCAATTCTTCTGAAGACCCAGCTCTTAAACTCCTGGCTCTCCTAAAGTGATCAAACTCTGCCAATGCCCCAGTGTATAAAACGCGTTCAGAATCATCCACAACCGTAATTTCAAGTTGGCGATAGAAGGAATTAGACGCTCCTTCAAGGTTTTCAGGGTATTCTGCATAGGCCTGATACGTAAAGGCACGCCTTCCCTGATTGTTTACCTTTAACGTTTTTACTGCTGTGTCCCCTGGCTTAAGGTTTTTTAAAAAATAAAGCCGCTGTTCAGGAAGTAGACCAATGTCTACTTCCTGAAGGGCAGCAGCTGTAAACTGGGGGACCAAGAGGAAAAGCGCGAGCATTAAAGCAAAGCATGGTTTCTTCACGTCTTATCCCCCTCTAATCCATTCATTAATTATTCTTTAGGTGTTTCAGAGTTTGCGTTTTTATTTCTTTCAATTGTTCCATTTTCAGCTACATCGCCATCTTGAATATCAAGGCCGCCCCACTGTGTTGCTTCTAAGCCAAAGTTTAATTCGATTTCGTCCCCTTGGTATCTATTTTGAAGATATTCACCTGGAACTGAATCATCAATTGTGTCATCTTCAACGAAGACAATTTTAATTTTGACGACCTCATCGTCTAATGGATTGACAGGGAGTCCCGTATACTCAGGTCGTTCTGTGTGAATTGGTGCCAAGTTAATAGCGCCATCGACTGTCTCAATTTCGGCAGGAAGGTCTTTCTTTGCAAAATCTGCAAGTGTGACACCATCCTTCTCTTCAATTAAGGTAAAGTCATAGCCTGTCTCTTCATCAATTCGCAAAATTTCAACTTGGAATTGCTCTAAGAAGTCTATCGCTTCGTTTTCTTCGCCGCCATGCTCATTAACGTATTCGTTTTCCCCATTTTTAAAGCCATCCTCGGGGACAGTGATGTCAAGCAACACTTCTTTAATGGCAAGTGAACCATCGTTTTTGAGCTCAAACTCAGCCGTTTTGCTATCACCCGGCTTCATGTTTAAAAGCTTGAAGACGGAATTTGACTTATCTTTCGTGATGACAGCTAAATCCAATGTACCTGCCGCAAACGTGTTTTCGATGTTTTCCACATCGTTAAACGCTGCCCAAGTTCCTCCACCTACAAGTGACAATCCTAAGCTTGCTGACATAACACTGGTTGCTAGTTTACGTTTTAGACCCATTGTTTTTCCTCCTGAACCGTTTCGGTTTGGTTTTTTGTTTGTTTTGTTTGAACTTTACGTTCGAGTTCGCGTACTGCCATCCAAGCTGTAATCACCGCATGACCTAAAAGCACAACACCTGGGAGGATCAGTAGCATGATTGGTCCCCACTGTGATTGCATGAAGGTGATCACATACCCTAGCCATGGAATCGTAATGCCGCTGTACACAGCATTAATGTTCTCCTGGCGAACGGGCTCGCGATCGATAGCATCGTTGTTGTCCCCTTTTGTGACAAATACGCCTGGAGAGGAAATGCTTTCAATTCTGTGAGTGACTAATTCACTGTCTTTGTTCGTGAATGTAATTACATCACCGGCTTGATAGGTTTGTGTTTCCGTCACAGGCTTTACTGCAATTACTGATCCTGTTTTGAAGGCAGGTTCCATAGACCCAGATAACACGACCTTTAGGTGATGACCTAAAATGGCCGGTTCTCCTCCACCTGCTTTCGTGATAATAAACAGAACTGCGACTGTGATAATGGACGCGTAAAACAATACGTTACCTGCGCCTTTTATTATTTGCTTCCACATGTTATCATTCTCCTCTCGTTCAATCAGCTGCAACCTCAGAGTCTTCTACTTTTGCAGATGTGTCTTCTTCTTTGATGGCCTCAGTCTTTTTAAGCGATTGGCTTGCTGAAGATCGATCAGATTGATCTGACTCTTTTGAAGAATCGTTAGGCTCTTTCACATCAGAGCTAAGCTCATCCGAGGAATCAGTCGATTCTGATTTTTCTTCAGGACTTTTCGTCTCAGGCGCTGTCGCTGAATCTGACGAGTTATCTGCATTCTCAACAGGTTGTTCCTCTTGAACTGGAGGCGATACTTCGACAGGTTCAGCATCCCCTTCTTCCGGTGGTGAATCAGTACCCTCACCCTCGTTTATAGCCGTCGGCGGATTATTTGTTGGTGGTAATTCATCCGTCTCGTCTATTGGAGGTTGAGCTGCCTCTTCTGTAGGTGTCTCTGTCACTGGAGGTTGTTCTGTTCCCTCACCTGGAGGCAACTGAGCCGGAGGGATATCGTCACCTGGTGGTAATTCATCCGGAAGCTGCTGTTCTGGTAACCCTTCACCTGGCAGAACTACGTTTGGTGGAGGGGTCTCCACCTGCGGCAACTTCTGCTCAAACTCTTCTTTTGTCGTAATCTCATTAACAAAATTCTCAATGTCGCTACGAGTTAACGTTCCATTAGCCAATGCTGATCGAAGACGCTCTTCGGAATAGCCTCTTGTCACAAGTTGAGCTAACCATTCATCCGTTTGCAGCGCCTCTTCTGCTGGAGTTGGTGCAAACATTTCATCTTCTGACAATTCACCAGATAGAAACTTTTTCAGTTGATCAGATGTGATCTTTCCAGCTTCAATTGCTTGACGCATTCTCTCAGAGAGTTCTACGCCTTGCAGCTGCTTCCTTAGTTCCGCAGGGAGAGCGTTGTCCATC
The DNA here is from genome assembly GCF_004363045.1 of Aureibacillus halotolerans. Classification (NCBI taxonomy): domain Bacteria; kingdom Bacillati; phylum Bacillota; class Bacilli; order Caryophanales; family Bacillaceae; genus Aureibacillus; species Aureibacillus halotolerans. The sequence goes on along the minus strand of NZ_SNYJ01000002.1, from coordinate 106,655 downwards.
CATTGCTGTAGCTGCTTTTCGGTCAAAGCACCAGAGAGCAACGCTTCGATCTCCTCAGACAACACAGAGCCTTTGCTCCACTCGTCCCACCATTTCTTGGACAGTTTCCCATCCAGATACGCCTCAATAATGCTCGGCGTGTCTTTGGCTCTTTCAAGCTGGTCCATCGTTATACGACCTTCCTCAAGCGCTTGGAAGACGGCTTCAGACCAATTTGTTGTAGCACTTAGCATGGCGAGTTCATGGTTGTATGTGACTGATGCTGTTACAGAAGGTTCTCCGGGAAAATCTGAACGCTGAAATACACGAATTGTATATGTTGCACTTTTATTAGGTGAGAAGGCAATCTTCTGTGTATCTCCAGCTCGAATGGGACTAACACCTGACTTTTGCACTGCTTTCTTACCATCAAGGATGGCATATACTGTAGGTCCATGCATGTTTAACTTTGATATATTCTTAATGGTAAACACAATTTGTTGATTGGTATAATCTGCGGATGCATCAATTATATTCAGCTCCCACGCAGGTTTAACCTCCCATTTAACATGGACACTCGCAGATAAATCCGTCTTCGTGTTAAAACTTGCTCTCGTTCCATCAATTTCTGAAATTACCATGCTCAAAGTCATTTGACTCAGACATAAACCGACGACGAGAACTTTTAAATGTATTCGTTTTCGAGAACCGTGCGCTGCTCTACGTTTCTTTCGAATAGCCCTCCCTCCTTTTCTTTTCCTATGTAAGCTCATTGTTATAGCGTTCGTCGTTGTTGTTCTCAATAACGAACATCACAACCCTAGTATATTACTGGCTTTTTTTATTGAAAAATGCTATATTTGCTCATATAAGTTCAAAATAACGATAATAAATAGGATTTACTCCGAAATACTCATTATTTCTATGTATTATAAATACATCCATTTACTTAAAGTGTTCTTAATATAGAACGATACGTGATTTTCATGCTTTTAGACTCATTTTCGATAAGGAAGTTAATTTTCCGTTAACTTTTTTAACAAACTACTTCACAAAGACACTAAAAAAAGCAAAAACTTTAACAAAACGAAAGCAAAACGTGACGATTCTGATGCATGATTTTACTCTCCAGGTACTTCGTTTTGAAGTGACGATCATCTTTTGGCACCTTTTTAAGCACATGAAAATACATACTGACAATAAAAAGAACCGTGTGGACGTTTCTCCACCGGTTCTTTTTGTCTTCAAAGCTTTTCAATTGGTTTTGCGTTCCCAAAGTTAAGATCCTTAATCTCTGTAGGTGCGACCCATTGAACACCATTTTTAATGACATGAAGGACTTGTTCGTTATAGTACGTCGGGTATGTTTCGTGACCCGGCCGGAAATAAAAAATTCGCCCATTGCCTCTCGTAAACGTACAGCCGCTTCGGAACACTTCTCCACCGCTAAACCAGCTTGTAAACACGACACTATCGGGCTTTGGAATATCGAAAAACTCGCCGTACATTTCCTCTGCTTCGATTTCGATATAATCGCCGACCCCTTTAGCTATCGGATGCGACGGGTCTGTAACCCAGAGACGTTCAGTGTCGTTTGCCTCACGCCACTTTAAATTGCAGGTCGTTCCCATCAGAGAAATAAACGGCTTTGAAAAGTGAGCTGAGTGCAGAGCAACTAGCCCCATGCCTTCATTGACACGTCGGCGAACTCTTTGAGCAATTTCGTCTTCAACATCATCGTGAGCCCTGTGCCCCCACCAAATTAATACATCTGTATTTGCAAGGACGTCTTCTGTTAAGCCATGCTCCGGCTCGTCGAGTGTTGCCGTGTGAACTTCAATGTCATCGCACTTTCTGAAATAGGAAGCTAAGGCTTCATGAATACCTTCTGGGTAAATGTCTTTTACTTTTTGATTATCTTTCTCATGTCTGAATTCATTCCAAATGGTAAGTCGAATGCTCATGTAAACAACCTCCCTATAATTGAACAGGCACTCCTGTTTCATCGGATTGATAAAGACCATTAATGATTTTTTGAACAATAAGACCTTGTTCAGGTGAACATAGCTCAGCAGATAGCTTGCCGTTTTTCACGCTCTCTACATAAAGCTTAATTTGGCGCTCATATGGATTGAGAGAATCTAAATAAGCAGGTGATGTATCTGTCAACGCCCCATGCTTTTCCTGATAAATTTTTAATGGGAAGAGGTCTGCGCCACCATGTGCACCCATTAATTTAACATTCATCACTTCACGCTGCTCAACATTTGCCGCAAACGAACTATCGACAACGAGTGAAGCACCATCTTTAAAGCGAATCATACCACGCGCCATATCCTCAACAGTGAAGTTTTCCCAGTCCCATTGACCAAGTAAACCAGGCCCTTGACGTGAACCAATTTCACTATACGTCGCACCCATGACAACAGATGGCTCAGGATATCCCATCAAATAAAGCGCTGTATCGAGCATATGAACACCGATATCAATTAACGGGCCACCACCTTGCAATTCTTTATTCGTAAACACACCCCAGCCAGGAATACCACGACGGCGAAGGGCAATAGCGTTCCCTGCGTATACGCGTCCAAAATCGCCATTTGTTATATATTTTTTTAGCAGCTGCGTCTGTGGCTGCATACGGAAGTGAAAACCGAAGGCAAGCAATTTGCCTGCTTCCTCAGCAGCTGCCTTCATTTGTTCTGCTTCTTTAACAGTCATCGCTGGTGGTTTTTCACAAAGAACATGAAGCCCTGCACGCAAGGCCGCAATAGCGATCGGTGCATGAAATTTGTTTGGTGTACATACAGAAACGACATCTAGATTGGCTTTAGCAAACATTTCTTCATAATCACTATACGCCTCTTCAAAGCCAAACTTTTCTTTCACTTCTTCTGCACGTTCAATGGCAACGTCGCTTACAGCTGCCAACACTACGTCATCTTCTAGTTTTTGATAATTCGGAATATGTGCCGCTTGTGCTATACCGCCACTTCCTACAATACCAACACGTAATTTTTCGATTGCCAACTAAATCAACATCCTTTCCATATCGTTCAAACACTTGAGATTTCTTATGCAATTGGGTATATGTAATCGATTTCATTTTATCGCTTTCCTTGTCCTCTGTCAACGAAGATATATGGATTCATTAACTTTATGAGAAACCGTCATTGCCCTCCTTGATAAACGGTTATCCACTTTTAATGCGGAGTGAAATAACTCAACTTTCGCAGCTTACATTTGGCAGACACGCTTAGATATAACTGGGGGAACCTGAAATTCATTGTTGGAGTTGCTTTTTATACAAGCTGCCATACACTCTCTTTCACCATACGGGCACAAGTGCAACATCGACCCGAAAAGACCTCGTCGTGTTTTCTTTGCAACTGTAGTCTCATTAGTAGCTGCTACAAAACCCTTTTAATTTCCACAAAATCAAAACCACCAGTGTGAACTGGTGGTTTGCTCTGCGGCTGAAAGCCTTTGTTACCGGCCTAGGCCTTAAAGGCCCGCTGAATGGGTTTCCCTCTTGCACCACATTCACTCACCAATTCTAAAGAATTTCTTTATTTCTTCCGGTTGTTCTTTCCCGTAAATGGGTCATGCTCTTCAAATAATGTCAATTGATCGCTCATATGGTCTTCTTTTAGCTGATTCCTTATATACTCTTGGATTTGTTTTTTATTTCTTCACACGGTATCCACATAGAAGCCTCGACACCAGAACTTTCGATTTCCATATCGATACTTTAAATTCGCATGACGATCAAATATCATTAGACTGCTTTTCCCTTTTAAGTAGCCCATAAATTGGGAAACACTTAACTTTGGTGGGATACTTACCATCATATGAACATGATCCCGGCAAGCATTTGCTTCATGAATTTTGACGCTTTTACGCTCACATAGATCTCTTATAATTTGTCCGATACTCTGTTTATATTTCCCATAAATTATTTGTCTTCTGTACTTTGGTGCAAACACTATGTGATACTTACAATTCCATGTCGTGTGTGCTAGACTGTTCATGTCCTTCACAGGGCATTCCTCCTTCTATGGTGAGATAAAGTGGTCGGGAAACCAACTTTATCCTATCATGAAGTGAGGTTTTTTTAATACCACGCTATAAGCTTTCTGGAACCCCCGGCATAGCCAGGGGTTTTCAAAAGATGAAAAAGCCTTAGACCCTCCTATGGAGAGCTCAAGGCTATGTCTCTTATGAATAGAAATTAAAATCAAAATCATTTAAAGGCCAAAATCGCAAACTAACCTGACCGACAACATGTTCTATCGGGACGAAGCCAAAATGTCTGCTGTCCGAACTCCCTCGCCGGTTGTCTCCAAGTACAAACAAACTGCCTGGAGGAACGGTTTGATCGAGATCGCCCATCAACTTCCCAAGTGACTGTGCCCTGATGCCTTCAAGATAAGGTTCGTCATATGGTTCATCATTGATGAAAAGCTGGTCGTCCTTATAGACGACATGATCTCCAGGAAGTCCAATGACTCTTTTCACGTAATCATCTTGCTCATTAAAGTGAAAAACCACGACATCAAAGCGATCAATATCACCGACCGTGTAACCAATTTTATTAATGATTAACAGGTCGCCGTCATGCAGCGTTGTTTCCATCGAACTTCCATCTACAGCATAGCTTGAAAACAAGAAGGTTCGAATGATAATTGCAGCAATCAGCGCAATCCCTATCGTTTTTACCCAGTCGAACCATCCACTTTTTTTCTTTTCTTTGTCTGCTTCTTCATTTTCTAAGGGCTCATTTGCCATACCTTCTCTATTTCTCCCTTCCAAACAAACAAACTTTATAGACCACGTACATTGCTTTGCATGCGCTTTTCCGCTCGTTTCCCAACCCACCAAAGAAGGCCGATAACGATTAGAACGACAACCGTCTTTAATGGTTCCTGAATCAACTCCCTAAAATCATGACCCACATATGAAATTAAAAAGTACATTACTGCTTTACCTAACATAAGCGCAAGCAAAAATTGATAGATATTCACTCTTGAAAGCGCAGCAACGACATTGATCACTGAGGATGGAGAAAACGGGAAACAAAGCAGGAGAAAAAGCGGACCAAATCCACGTTTTTTCACCCATAACGTCATACGCTTAATCTGTTTTTGTTCCCTAAGCACACGTAAAAACCGAGCATCTCCAATATATCGTACGATAATAAAAACACAAAAAGATCCTGCCACTGCCCCCGCCCATGATAATAAAAAACCTGGAATAAGACCAAATGCCTGAGCGTTGGCAATGCCAAAAAGCACGGCGGGCAAAAAAGGGAGAAACGCTTCAATAAAAGGAAGGAAAAACCCCAATAAAAAGCCGTATGAGCGATATTCTTGAACAATATCTTCTACATTTCCTGATGATACCCACTCATTTAATTGCGTGATCCATTCTTCCATACAATCTGCGTCTCCTAACCACCGTCAAAACGATTTGCATTACTAGTGTACTACAACAAATTCGGATTTCCTAGCCAGATGATATTTTCACACAGTTTACGCATAATGGTTGTCTTTCCTTCAAAAGATAACGTCATCACTGAAAAACCATTGTAGTACCGAATACGTTTTTGCATTGGTGCTCTGGAGAAAGCAGGTTCGTATGGATGACCTCGTAATTGCACGTTCATTATTTGGTATGACGATGGGTGTACACATCATTTTTGCTACTCTAGGTGTCGGCTTGCCTGTCATGATTTTAATTTCCGAACTGTTGTTTCAAAAGACAAAGCATCCTGATTATGCGTTAATGGCAGACCGATGGACAAGAGGCTTTGCTGTTATTCTCGGTGTTGGCATTCCCACTGGCACAATTGCAGGCGTTCAACTCGCCTTGTTATGGCCAGGATTTATGGAGGTTGTGGGAAAGGTAATCTCTTTACCCTTCCAAATTGAAGTTTTTGCTTTCTTCCTTGAGGCCTTGTTCATGTCTATTTATGTGTATGCCGCGGATCGCCTATCGCCGTGGTTGCGAATCTTATCCCTCTTTTTCGTTTGTATTGGCGCGCTCGCGTCGGCCGTGTTGATAACGAATGTCCATGCGTTTGAAGGAACACCTGCCGGCTTTACGATTGCCAATGGCGAGATCTTGGCTGTCGATCCTTGGAAAGCGTTTTTCAATCCAAGCTTCGCTGTTACGGCCGTTCATGTCGCCTTAACTGCCATTATGACAGGCGCCTTTTTTATTGCAATGATTGCCTCCTATAAGCTTTTAAAAAAATCACCAAAAGAACGCACAAAGCAATTTCATCGTAAAGCTTTACGAATGGCGGTCATTACTGGAGGGGTTTTTGCTCTGCTCACTTCCTTGAATGGGCATGAATCAGCTCAGCACCTACACCATTACCAGCCAGAAAAGCTGGCTGCTGCTGAAGGACTTTTTGACACAACGACATATGCACCTTTGACGATTGGTGGCTTTACTGACCGCGAAACACAGGAAGTCAAGTTTGGGATTGAGATCCCGTGGGCACTCTCTTTTCTCGCAAATAACAGCTTTGATGAAGAAGTGCTGGGGTTAAACGATTTTCCCGAAGAATGGTGGCCACCGCTGTTCTCTCATACGCTATTTAATACAATGGTTTTTGCTGGTGGTTTTTTGTTGTTCTGGGCACTATTAGCTGCTTTTTATCTCTTTATACGTAAGAAGCAGCTCCCTCGTTGGATGCTTGTAGGGTTTGTCGCATCAGGTCCAATCGCCTTAATTGGTATTGAAACAGGATGGATTTTTGCCTGTTCTGGACGCCAGCCTTGGGTCATTTATCGCATGATGAAAACGAGTGAGGCAGTGACAACATCAAGCGGTCTACCCACAATGTTTGTTGCATTTTTATGTATTTATATTGTCCTCGTCGTCACTGTCATTATTGTCCTGCATCACTATTTTAAACGTAACCCATTGGAACCTTTATTGATAAAGGAGGAAAGAACGCATGAATGAATTGATTGCAATTACTTTGCTTTGGGGGTTTGTTGTCGTGTATTCAGTCGCGGCAACCATTGACTTTGGTTCAGGGTTTTATTCCATGTTATACAAAGGAAAGGGACAATCGAGAGCAACGACGATTGCAAATCGTTATCTTTCCCCATCATGGAAAGTAACAAATGTGTTTATCGTGATGATCGTTGTAGCGTTATTCAGCTTTTTCCCTGGGGCAAGCTTTGCACTTGGCACAGTTCTTCTAATCCCGGGTAGTCTTATTGTCCTCTTGCTCGCTATTCGCAGTGCCTTCCTTGTGTTCTCGTCTTCAGTTCATCCCAGGCACCAACAAGGGCTTGCGATTATATCGGGTATTTCGGGATTATGTATTCCAGCATTGCTCATTGTTGTCCTGCCCATCACACATGGTAGGTTTATAGGTCAATCGGCAAATCAATCCTATTTAATTGCCGAACGCATCTTCACAAGTGCTAGCGTGTATTCGTTTATTGTATTTGCCGTCTTGTCAACTTTGTTTTTATCTGCACTGTTGTTAGCGGATTATTCAAATGTAGCAAAATCCTCTGAAGCGTATAGACTTTATCGAAAAAACGCCCTCATTACTGGTCCCTTTTCGCTCTTGGCTGCCCTCGCTATTTTTGGAAGCATTCGGTCGGAGGCTTCTTGGTTATATAGTGAGCTAGTGACATTTAAACCGTGGCTATTCGCCTCGCTACTCTGCTTTATTCTCGGTTACGTCTTACTGATTTTTATGAAAAACCGTCCGGGAAGAATCTGGAAGCCTCGTCTTGCTGTAATCTTTACTATATTTCAGTATTTATTTGCCAGCTATGCGTATGGACGTGCACATTTACCTTATATGATCTATCCACATGTAACGATTGCTTCAGGGTTTACGACACCTAGTACGTTCAAAGCGCTTTTCGCGACATATATTGTCGGGTTTATTGTGCTTGTTCCTGGCTTTTATCTTTTTTGGAGATTGTTCATGAAGGATCGTCGATACATTGAACAGGAGGACTAACCGACGCGACTCATAATTGTCTGATGCAAGAATGCCGTTCGATAGAGCTGCGTCTCCAAACTGGCCGCTGACATATCAACAAACCACTGCTCATCCTCGTTCAACCGAACAAACACGCCTTGTGCGGAGCGCCCCATGCGCTCTGCATGTTGGTATGAAATCCAACCGCATCTGCCCGACGTAGGCGACGATGTAGGAAACAAGAAGATTTGAATTGTGGTGGATAAAACTATGGGAGGCTTGTACGTAATTCCAGACAACGCTTTTGTTGCATCTTGTCTACCACGCAAACTAGATCCATAATATTCACAGCTTTTCTTTACCATTTGCAAAGGCTTAATATTCAGTAAATAATCCCGATTTGTTTCCAATACACGCGTTCCTACATCACCATTTTTTAATTGTTCAGGAAATAAAGCAACTGTCTCACGGCCTATTTTATATAGCGTTTGATCATATACGTGATTCACTGGCTTTCTCCTTTCATCATCCCCTCCGACCTTATACCTATCGTATCGTTTTTGGATAATTTTGTCTAGAAAAGATTTCTGTGATATCTCCTGTCCTTTTTTTCTATATATGATAAAAAGCCTGTCTTGATGGGGGAGCTTGCATGAAACGGATGTATATTGAACGCATATTAGCTTCTATTGCTTTAATCGTCACCGGAAGTTTGTTACTCTTTTTTTCGTCTGTCATCCTCTTTCCATGGCCGCTACTCGTGCTTTCCATTTTTTCTGCGTTCGCCTGCATCGGGCTTTTTCGCTATAAAAATGGCTTGCTATCTGTCGTTTTTGCGCTCTGTGGCTTTCTTTCCTTCACACGTTGGCTTCAGCTTTTGTTCGAGACCACAATGCTTTACGTCATCGATTGGATGCTTTGTTTAATTGCTCTCGGATTCTTTTTCTGTCTCATGTTCATCTCTCGTACTCATATGGTTTTGTTTCGAACGTTTTTATTTGTTGGAGGACTGCTCCTCTTGTTTTCATTTCATGCCATCATGCCGTTTGTCATTTGGGGAGTCGTTGGTACAGTTATCGGTTTTACGTTATTTTTCCTTTCATGATTTTTTCTGAATTAATAAAAAAACCTTGCGAAGGTCTTCTAAAGTCACTATAATAAAAAAAAGGGATCAGGGGTGACTGATATGAACAATGAATATTCTTCTACTGAAAAGATGAATGCTTCCGCAACGTCCAACAGCAAGAATGTCAAATCCTTTGTCCTTGACTTGTACATTGATATGGTTCTTGATGAAGCGCTAGCGAAAGCGCGGATTCAGTTCTTACAGGCCAGGATTGATGAAGCACTCGATAAAAATGATAAAGAACAGTTCATGACGTATTCAAAAGAGTATCAAAAATTGATGACGTCAATGTATTAAAGATCTTGACAACACTTTATATAAACGTAACAGCCCGATCAAGCAAATGCTTGATCGGGCTTTTTTCATGAAACGCTTAATGAAGCAATGTAATCAACGATCAGATGCATCTCAATTTGCTGCACACGTTGACAAGTGGCGATAAGTACCGCATCTTTTTCAGATGTCGCCTGATTGACGAGCTGTATAAACTGAGGAGCGTTCCATGTCGTTTGCTCTGCAAATATCTCAGGGTACACAGCTTTGCTTTTCTCTAAAAGCGCAGGAAAAATCGGATGGTCCCCTACGCCTTGATACCAATAGCTCGCGTTAGAAAAATCTCCTTCTCGACGATGCATCATTCCATGAAGCAAGCTTCCTGTGGATTCCTCTAGCTGTTGTGAAATGTCATGGGACGCATGCAAATCATCATTCCAAAGCAATAATGCGCTTTTCATGGCGTCGGCCGCCCATTCTGGAGCATCCTCTGAGGCTAGCTCTCGTGAATCCATAGCAAGGATGTCCTCTGATAACGCTTCCATCCAAGTGTTTTTCGGCAATAAAGGCAGCTCTGCCCCACGTTCAATCAATTGTGCAATAGAATGTTCCAATGTCGTCATAGATTGTCTCGTCCCTTCAAAGTAAAATATACGTATAATCGATTACATTTGGTTCCTGGCGGGTATGCTATTGTAAGCAATGCCGATTCTCAAAAAAGGAGGGTACATCAATGCGAAGGTCCGGTAAAGAGCCTAAACCTCATCTTCAGGCAACGGTTCGTGCCCAGTATCACAAGCCTTTCCAAGCAAAGGGCCACCCCATCTGCGAGAAACCTCAACGTACAGCCTACATCCATTGTGACTGACTAGCTATTTAAAATAAAGCGTTTTTTCTCGTAGCTCACGTCTTGTTTTCGCTTCTCTATTTCCTGCTCCCGTACCTCAACAATTCGAAGGACTCTCTCTACTTCACGTTGCTGTTCTCTTAAATGATCTAAAGACTTATGAATTTTGTCCTGCATAATCCAGTCTGCAATAAGACCATCAAAAAACACATCAGCAAAACGGACAAATTCATTGGATTCTAGCGTCAAATCGAATTCATGCTGGATATCATTTAACTCTCTTTTAAACCGTCGCAAAGCATGTTGCACATTATGGATTTTTTCTTCCCCTTCACTCATATGCGAATGCTTAATCATTGATGAGATCGCGCCGCCACCAAACATATCAAACGTTCCCCAACCTTTTGCGCTATCGAACGAAGAGATTGCTTCTTGCAACGCATGCTTCACTCTTTGTCCTGCCAGTCTTGCTTCCTTTACGTCTTTATACAAAGCCTCTAGCTTCACGTACTCTATTGATAAATCGTTCAGCACCACAGACATTTGTGTATTTTTTTCTTTTACTAACGTTTCTTTTTGAGCCAATAGCTGTTGGTACTCAATTTCAATTGATTGTGAAGTTCTTTGATTTTGTTCGAGCTCTGCCTTCTCATTCTCAAGATCATCGACTGAAGCAACAGCTTCATCGTATTTTAGCTTAATTGCCGCGACCTCTTGTTTCTCTTTTCTTAATCGTTCCTGTTTTGAACCAAGCATGCTGTAAAACACGTTGTACGGATGAAACCCAACAAGCTGTTGTACGTCCTTTTCTTCCGCTTCAAGTTGGCTTCTAAATGATGCTGCTTTCTCCTTTTCTAGTTGGAGCTCTTGTAAAACTTTTGCTAAGTGCTTCGCTCGCTTCGTTTGTAATCTCTTTTCTTCAGTAAGCTCAACAAGCTTCCGATCTATCTCCTCCATAAGTGCTTCTCCTCCCTCATTTTAAGCTGGCCAAGGCATTTCACCCTTCTATCTTCTAAACCTTACGTACAAGAAGGGGATTACGTTTCATCCGATTGAACGATCTGATAAATGCGGTCGCTGATTGGGGGATGACTGGACAGCCACCACTGCACCCAGTTAGGTGGATACGCGACAGAATAGTTTCGTAAACCAATTGCCTGGTATGCACGTATTCCCGCCTGTTGATCGGGCGCATGTGTTAACGCGTACTCATCTGCTCGTTCTTCCATAACTCTTGACACCCCGTTTTGTATTGGGGAGGACAGAAACAAAAGCACACTTAATACGAGCAAAACAAAAGGGAGTGTCCGTGCATCACTTTTTGTTTGTGGTAGCTTCAATGGCTGTGCATTTGACGATCGAACGACAAAGTGCGTGAGCAATTGATCAATGCAATAAAACATCGGTAGCATCAGTAGAATACTACCTGCCAACCCTAGATAAAAATGTTTTTCAACAAAGTGCCCGAATTCATGAGCCGTTATGTACAGAATTTCATCTGGCGCTAATGCCAAGAGCGTCGTATCCCACATCACGATACGAGCCGTGTGACCGATCCCATAGACATACGCATTTAACGCTGTACTCGTCGAAGACCGATTCACCTCATAAAGATGATTCACTCCAATGTCTTGTGAAGTAGCAAAGGCCAGAATATCCTGTTCCGTCTCTGTGTTTTCCAGTGGTTTTGTTTCATAAAAAAGCGGTTCGATGACAATTGGCTGTAAAATAACATACATACATGCTAGTGGAGCTGCAAGCAGCCACATCCACAGCCACCAATGTCGAAATTTTTTCATAAAGCTATACACGAGAATGGCTATAAAGCCAATGAGGACAATTTGCACAAGGCTAGACACTAGCCAATCCTGCAACCAATCTCCAATCGATTGAACGCTTAGCCCTTCGCGCACAGCCAAGCGATATTGGACGTAGGAAAACGGCAGCATCGCTACGTCAACAACAACATAAATAAAGGCTAAATAGGCCGGAAGTCTGAGCTGCCTCCGTACCCCTCTGAACAGCGCTTCTTGCATTGCCATCCCAAATGTAGTCCATAAAAACATACCATAAATAAGCCATTTTAGCGGCGTGACAAGGAAATATACTAAATACCGTACTTTAGCGAGCTGTTCATGCGCTTGCCATTCCCCTGGTGCCAATAAAGCCAAAAGATCTGCTTCTGTTCCATCATATTTGCCTGGTGGTGTAAAAGAGGCAAAGAACAAAAAATAAACACTAATTCCGAATGCGTACACAACATAGACCCAACAAAACCTTTGGTACCAGACGCTCAGCGAAGCCACCTCCTAAAGACGTTCCGACACTTTTCTGTGGCAATGAAAAAAGCCAAGCAAACGCTTTTCAATCCGTTGTTTGAGTCTAACAGAATGAAGCAAACGCTTCTTCTCATACCCGCGAAATCGTATGAGGAATCCGATCTGATTCGCTCCATTATAAAGTCTTTGATCTTCCAACTTATGAAGCGTTATATGATGGAGCCGAAGCTGCTTCCTCACCTCGTAGGAAGACCGTGACAATTGATGTAAAATATCATTTTGCAAGGTTTCGTACAAGTGGGGAAACTTGACCTTGCCGTGAAAAGACATCAAGGCCAGTTGATCCCTCTCTATGACCTTCCTTGCATAATAAATGTCGATGTAAGCGTCAATCCATTGAATTTCTTCAGAAGATAAGTAATTTGACCTCGGGACCATCTTCTCCCCTCCTCTAGAACAGTATATACGAATATACGTTCTGTTATGAAGTGGGGATTATTGGTTTTGCTTAACTCAACTTTTGCATCTTTCATTTGGCAGACACGCTTAGATATCACTGGGTAAATCTACAATCTAATGTTGTGGTTGCTTTTTATACAAGCTGCCATACGCTCGCTTTCCGCGGGCGAACTGCGAGCCTCCTCGGCACTTCGTGCGCTGCGGGGTCTCGCTTAGCTCGCTTTTCCCGCTGGAGTCTCGCTAGTGGCTGCTTTAATGATGACCTAATTTTATAATGTCATATGAATTAAAAAGGGACTCATCTAATGATTTAAAGCGTAGAGATCCGCTTAGTTACTAAAAGACGATATTTTAGGAAATACAGGATTGTGAACATTGGAGCGTTGAAGGTGATTTTTGCTCTGCGTAAGTTGTCTTGCTTAATAAATCAGCTGCACAAGATCCTCTGTAGTGATGTTTCCAAAGTAATGAGGGATTTGAACATCTTGCAGAGCTTGGCGAACGCCTTCCTTCGTGTAAGTTGCCCCGATAAGCCTTTGTTCAATATCGGTTATGTCGCCGACGCCAAAGAAATCACCAAAAATTTTACAGTCTGCAATCACACCTTTGGCAACATTCAAACGAAGGTCAATCGACCCGACAGGAAAACGATGGGAGTGTTGGATATCAAATTTAGGCGATCGACCATAATTCCAATCCCAATTGCGGTATCGTGCTTCCGAAATTTTTTCAATTCCTGCGAGATCTTCTTCAGTCCACTCATACGTTGGAATATCGTCTGCTGTTTTAAATATGTATCGCAAGAGTGCCTGTTTAAATTCCTCAATGGCCATTTTTTGATCCATAAGATCGGAAATATTCGTCACACGACTTCGGATTGATTTTATGCCTTTGGATTGAATTTTTTCCATTTTGACGTTTAACGCTGAGACCACATTTTCGATTTCTGAATCAAACATTAATGTCCCATGACTAAACATACGTCCGCGCGTTGAAAACATGGCATTGCCGGAGATTTTTTTCCCATCAGCCTCGATGTCGTTTCGTCCACTAAGTTGTGCATTCACACCAAATTCACGTAGAGCCTCGATAACGGGTTCAGTGAATTTTTTAAAATTGTGGAAGCTCTCGCCGTCATCTTTCGTGATAAAACTGAAGTTCAAGTTCCCTAAATCGTGGTAGACTGCCCCTCCACCCGACAAACGGCGCACGACCTTAATGTCGTTATCCTCTACATATGTCGTGTTGATTTCCTCAACCGTATTTTGGTTTTTGCCAATGATAATCGATGGCTCGTTAATGTAAAACAGCAAATAAGAGTCGTCGTCAAGCTGTAAATGCTTTAACGCATACTCCTCCATTGCTAAATTATACCTCGGATCAGTATTTCCTAGATTGTCCAAAAAGATCACGTTGGACATCCTCCCTTCATACACATATTGTTCTTTCTTATTGTAAACTCTCACCAGCAAAAAGAAAACAGACAGGCTTTTCATGAAGCTGAATTTTACTTATTAAACGTTCGCACCTTACATTTGGCAGACACACTTAGATATCACTGGGTACACCTGCAATTTATTAATGTTGAAGGTAATTATTGCACTGCGCAAGTTATCTAAACATAAGTCCACCGCTGCATCAATATTGCACTAGATGATTCAACTTGCATGAAACGATACACTTACTTGTCTTGTTTGGTAAGCAATCACGCCCTAACACGCTTTCTTACTCGTAATACGAGACCGAGACAAAATAAAACAATTTACGCAGAAGCAAACATCAGCGTAGGCAAAATACGTAGACTCCTACGGCAAAGAAAACACGATGAGGTACTCTCGAATCGATGTTTACCTTATACCATTTATGGTGATTTGAAGAAGCGGTGTGATTCCTTTACCACTAGTTATTTAGAGCGTAGAGATCCGTTTTGTTACTTAGAGGCTCCCTTTTAGAAATACAGGATTGTGAGCACCGGCACCATCCCTATTTACTGAATACAGCAGGCGTTGTTTTGAAGTGGTTCATAGATCAATGTTACTTCACTAGGTGATCTAACTTTGCATGAATCAATGCGCTTTCTTTTCTTGTTTGCTAAAGCAACACGGCACAACTCGCTTTTCCGTTTTCTCTGTTATATGAGACCAATAAAAAATAAAACAATTTACGCAGAATAAACATTAGCGTAGTCAAATACGTAGACTCCTGCGGGAACAGCGCGAGCTGAAGATCCCGGAGGAAAGCTTGCTTTCCGAGGAAGCTGAAGCCGTGCCCGCGGAAAGCGGAGTATTTTGACGAAGCGGTCGAAAGGACCGCACCGTGTTTTCTTTGCCGTTGGAGTCTCGCTAATGGCTGCTTTTGATTCTTTTTTCTTGCTCAGGCATGGCTCAAAAGGGGTTGTTATGAAATTATATTTCTAGACCTATCTCATCTTGCCTCCACACAAGCACAGTTAGCTTTGAAGGGTCGTTTTTACGCTGCCAAAATTGTGCTACTTAAACAGAAAAAAACTGTGCCCGTAGTCAAATAATTGACTTACAGGCACAGCGATTAACCGAGTAAAGCTCGATCATTCGTCATTTGATCGCCACGAATGTCCGCAAATGCTTTCAATAGCTGTTCAATCGTTAAGGCTGCTTTTTCTTCTCCAGATGCTTCAAAAATAATTTGACCCTTATCCATCATAATTAAGCGATTGCCGAGATCTAACGCTTGTTGCATATTGTGCGTGACCATCAATGTCGTCAACTGCGTTTTATTGACAATCTCTTTCGTCAGTTTTGTAATAATTTCGGCTCGCGACGGATCAAGAGCAGCCGTGTGCTCATCCAGCAAAAGCAGTGAAGGAGAAGTAAAAGTTGCCATCAGTAATGAGAGCGCTTGACGTTCCCCTCCAGACAAAAGACCGACCTTTGCGTTAAAACGATTTTCTAGACCGAGACCGAGCATTTCAAGCTGTTCCTTAAAGTTTGCTCGTCGTTTTTTCGTAATGCCTGAACGAAACAACGACCGTGTCGTCGTACGATTGTAAGCAATCGCCATATTTTCTTCAATCGTCATTGCCGGAGCAGTACCGGCCATAGGGTCCTGAAAAACACGACCAATCCACCGTGCACGCTGATGCTCACGCAGTCCTGTGATATTCTTTCCTTCTAATGTCACCGAACCAACGTCTGGCTCAAGCGTTCCTGAAATGGTGTTCATGAGCGTTGATTTCCCAGCCCCGTTACTCCCGATGACTGTGACAAAATCACCCGGCTTGAGGGAAAGCTGAATGTGATCAAGCGCTTTTTTTTCATCAGGCGTGCCTTCATTAAATACTTTATAGATCTGTTCGAGTTGCAGCAACCGAATCGCCTCCCTGCGCAAGCTGTTTCGCTTTTCGTTGCCTTCGAGCCTTGTCTTTCCTAGCTGCTAGCCATTGTGGAACAATCAATGCAAGCACGACAATCACAGCGGTGATGAGCTTCATATCCGAGCTGTCCATAAAATCCACGCGCAAGGCAAGAGCGGCAACAATACGGTATACGACAGCCCCTAACATAACACTTAAGGTCACACGTGCAATGGTTGTCTTGCCAAACAACGCTTCCCCTATAATGACGGAAGCAAGACCGATGACAATCATCCCGATGCCCATGTTAACATCGCTCACCTTATTGTACTGAACAATTAACGCACCTGACAAAGCGACCATTCCGTTTGATAGTCCAAGACCTAAAATTTTCGTAGCCGTTGTGTTTGCCGAAAAGCTTTGTACCATTTTGGCATTGTTCCCAGTTGCTCTCATTGCTAAGCCAAATTCTGTTTTGAGGAATCTGTCAATGAGTAGCTTAACAATCAGCACGCAAATAAGAGCCAAAATCATGATGTTCCAATCGTTTTCCCCTAACAGACCCGAAAAAGAGACAAACACTGTCTCATCATTCAACATCGTCACATTCGATGCTCCCTGCATAATACGAAGGTTGATTGAATACAAAGCAATCATCATAATAATCCCTGAAAGCAATGGATTAATATTCCCCTTCGTATTCAACAGCCCAGTGATGCAGCCCACTAGAAAACCGGCAATTAAGGCCAACACCGTTGCAAAAAACGGATTGTACCCATTCACAATCAACATTGCTGCTACTGCCCCTCCTGTGACAAAGCTACCATCCACAGTCAGGTCTGGGAAATCAAGCACGCGAAAGGAGAGGTATACGCCAAGTGCCATGATGCCATAAAGCAATCCCAACTCCAATGATCCACTAAACCATACTGGCATAAAGCCTCACTCCTTTCTTGTACCTTCTGTAATGTCATTACTCAATAATGTTGTCAGCAAGCTCATTCCACTCATCTTTCCACTCTACACCCATACGTTCCGCTGCGCCTTTATTGATTTCAAATGTCAACGTTTGTGGTGTTTGTACAGGAAGCTCAGCAGGAGTCGCCTCACCATTTAAGATCTGCACAGCCATTTCTCCAGCTGCATAACCGATGTCCTCATATGAAAAACCAAATCCTGCAAACCCACCACGCTCTACAGAATCAAGCTCACCAACAAACAATGGGATACTATTTTCTTCTGCAACGAGGATGACCGATTCCAACGCTGACACAACAGTGTTGTCTGTGACAACATAAAACGCATCGACAGAGCCAACAAGACTTTCTGCAGCTGTTTTAACATCAGCAGACGTCGCAACTGTGGCCTCTTCGATTGTTGCTCCAGCCTCTTCAGCCGCTTGCTTCGCTAAATCGACCTGATACACGGAGTTTTGCTCACCAGCGTTGTACACCATGCCAATTGTTTTGACACCAAGTTCATTCACCATGAAATCAATCGACTTCGTCACTGCATCAGGCGCTAGATCTGTTGTGCCCGTCACATTGCCGCCAGGCTCTTCAAGCGATGCGACAAGGTCTGCACCAATTGGTTCTGTAACAGAGGTAAACACAATCGGAATGTCTTGCGTTGCTGCAAGAGCGCCTTGTGCCATCGGTGTGGCGTTTGCAAAGATTAAGTCAGCCTCATCACTAATAAAATTATTAACAATATTTCTGATGTTATTTTGATCCCCTTGGGCGTTTTGTTCATCAAAGGTGACATCCAAACCAGCTTCCTCGATGGCTTTTTTGAAACCTGCAGTCGCTGCATCAAGAGATGGATGCTGTACAATCTGCGAAACGCCAACTGTATAGCTTTCTCCTTCACCTTGTGCTGCTTCATTTGACTCATTGTCTGCACCTTCTTGCGTGTCAGATGACCCACCATTTTGTCCACAAGCCACCATGAGCATTAGGACGCATAAGGACAATAGTCCCCATATTTTTTTTGTCAACGTCGATTCCCCCTATTTTTTACAGTAGTACGTATTCGCTTTGACGCATTAAATTAATTTGCATGACGCAGCTAAAAAACGCACAGAGTCATTATACTATATACTAGCGTGAGTGAAAGCTGAAAGATAGAGAGAATTTAAGATTCGCTGAAATGTTTTGGTTATTTTTCACCTGGAAACGTGAAAAGCCCTTGCTCATGGTGAGCAAGGGTCTTATGAAGCATTTAATAGCAGCACATATGATTTAGTTAGACGTACGGTACCTTATAAATGTGGTCCCTGCTTTTGCTTGATTTGTGATTTCAGCAGCGACGTCTTCAATGCCGGCTTGTCGCAAGGCTTCACGAGAGGTTTCGATAATCGCCTTAGCGTCTTCTTCAGAAGGGGCATGAATAGCTTGCAAGACAACATCTCCCAATGTAGCGAACACAGGGTCTAGCTGTTCAAAGTGCTGATGCTCCTTCACTACGATACCTGGATCTTTGCCTTCTATGGCTGTTATTCCTTCTGGTGTCATAATGCTCGCGAATTCTTTTTCTACTTCAAATTTCGGGTCAGACTGATGACCATAAGGTCCACCTGCTAACGAAACGGATCGGTCAAGACCAGATAGATTCTCGTAGACTCCGATCCCTTCATTTTTAAGGGCGTCTGGATCCTCTTTTCGTTTTTCTACCCATTCTTCCTTCGCTACCACTTTTCCATCCTGCATATCGTAATGCACTCCCTCTATGCCATAATTTGACAAGAGGTAACCTTCGTCTGATGACAAGTAATTGATGACGCGCATGGCAGCGTCGAGTTTTTCTTTCGATGCTGTCTTAGGAACGGCAATTAGATTTGAACCCGTTACATTAACCTCAGTTCGGTATGGATCCCCACTAAAATCATTTAGCGGTCCAAGCGGGACAAACTTATCCTCAATTCCTCCCTTTACAAGGTCTGACCAAAGGCCATTAAATTGGTTTGGTACGGTCGCATAACGTCCTTGAATAAGCTTTTCGTTGCCAATCGCACCCGTTTGCGTGTACGCTTCGGGGTCGAGTAACCCTTCTGCAAGCAATTGGCGCATATACAGAATGTAGTCCTCATACTCATCCGTCATAAAATTTAACGTCGCTTCTCCATCGTCATCAATCATCCAACTAGATGCACCCGCGACTGGGACAAACATTTCAGACATGATATCTAATGGCCATCCTCCGCTTAGTGACCCTAGGGGAAATATAGGGTTTCCATTGATTTCAAGCTGTTGTTCTTTGACGGACTGCAAAAACTCATAGAGCTGCTCTGGTGTGTGAATGGATTGTGGGTCAGTTCCAACGCTCGCTGCAATCTCTTTATTGACATACAGCCCATACAGCCAATTACCGATGTCTTCTTTTTCAGCTGGGTACCTCGTATGAAGCATGTACTGCCCCCCTTCTTGACGGGCAAAAATAGAATCCCGAAGGCTAGGAGACATATTTTCCTCTGCCACCAATGCCTGTAAATTAGGATACTCCTCTATATAGTCGGTCAGATCATATAACTCGCCCTGATTCGCCGCATCCAATAAAATTTCACTCTCATTGCCCCAAGCAGGTCCGGTATAAATGTCGGGCAAGGAGCCTGTTGCGAAGATTTGCGTAATTTTTTCTACTTCGCTTCCCACGAGATATTCATAATTAAAGACTACACCAGTCTCCTCTGCAATTTTTTGAGCCACTGGGTTGTTGACTATATCGTCAGGTCCTGTTCCCCCATTCCAGTTGTTCAGTACATTGAGCGTAATTGTGCCATCTTCATTATTTTCACCTACCGATGCATCCTCACTAGTATTCTGACAGGCGGCAAGCAGAATGATGAAAGAAATGAACACCATGTTCAATTTCTTCATAAAACCTCATCCCCTTTTTTATTATTTTTCATTTGACCACAATTACCCTTTGACCGACCCAATCATCACTCCTTTCACAAAATACTTTTGTAGAAATGGATACACACAAAGAATAGGAACTGTCGCTACCATTAAGGTCGCCATTCGCAAAGATTCTGGTGTTGTAGCAGCTGTTGTTTGCAGACCTGCTGAAGAGCCTGTCTGTGAAGCATTTCTCGCTGCATTTGCTAACGCCTGTGATTGCGTGAGTAATTCATTCAATAATGTCTGAACGGGCAATAGGTCTTTATTTGTCACAAAGTATGTGCCTGTAAACCAGTCATTCCAATGGAACACACCAATAAACAATCCAATCGTTGCAAGCACTGGAACAGATAACGGCAAGATAATTCTCACGAAAATTCGAAAGTCACCACATCCGTCCATCTTTGCTGATTCCTCCAATGAATCTGGGAGTTGCTGAAAAAATGTTCTCATTATAATAATATTAAAAAAATTATAAAGGAACGGTATAACATACACCCAAAAAGAATCAATCAAACCAAGCTGTCGGTAAAGAATAAACGTAGGAATCATGCCGCCGCTAAAAAGCATCGGCACAAAAATGAAAATGGAAAAGAATGTTCGTCCAGGCAAGCTTTTTTTCGTTAACGCGTAAGCAAATAATGCGCACAAAAAGACATGCAGTATAGTCCCAATAATCGTTCTGAGAATGGTAATTTGATAGGCTGCTAGAAAGGTTGCATCTTGAAAAATTTGTCTATAGTTTTCGAGCGTAAAGCTTTTTGGCCAAAAGTATATCGTGCTCTTTGTCGCTTCAACTCCATCACTTAGTGAATAGGCAAGAATATAAACAAAAGGGTAGAGTGTTCCAAAAGCGAATAGCGCTAAAAAAAGATAATTAAACACTGAGAACAAGGACCATTTTTTTCGCATTCATTCTCCCCTCCTACCATAAGGAAGTATCATTTACTTTCCTACTAATCTGGTTTGCTGTCACGATCAGGATAAGACCAATGGTTGCCTGAAAAAGACCGACAGCTGTTGCATAACTAAAACGCCCTTCTTCTAATCCCGCCTTGATGGTATATACGTCTAATACCGTCCCAATGGAAGCTGTGGCTGGCGTGTTTAACAGCAATAGCTGCTCATACCCAACGGACATGATGTTTCCACATGCGAGGATAAACATGATGACCATGACACCACGAATGGAAGGCAACGTCACATGCCATATTTGTCTAAACCGACCTGCTCCATCTATTTTCGCTGCTTCATATTGCTGCTGATCCACCCCGGCAATCGCTGCGAGATAAATGATGGCTCCCCAGCCAATCCCTTTCCAAATGTCTGACATAATAATCATTTGATAGAAGTAATCAATATTGCCCAAAAAAGTAATTTTCTCAAAGCCTAGTGTTGCAATCACTTCATTGACAGGACCTCCATAAGGCGTTAGAAGTCTTTGCATCAACGTTACGACAACAACCCAGGAAATGAAATGAGGCAAATAAGAAATCGTTTGGATCGTTCGTTTAAAACCTGTGAATCGCACTTCATTTAATAGAAGGGCGAGAATAATTGGCATGGGGAATCCTATGAATAGCTTCATTGCACTTATAATCAGCGTATTGCGGATGATTTGACCAGATTGATAGTACGTAAAAAATTGCTCAAAGTATTTTAGCCCTACCCAAGGACTTCCCATAATTCCATCCGCAAAATTGAACTCTTTGAATGCGATCGTAATGCCATACATTGGGACATAAGAAAAAATCAAAAACCATAAAACGCCCGGAAGAAGAAAAAGATAAAACACCCTATGTTGCCAGATTCGTTTTCTTAGCGATTTCTTCTTCACTAACACGTGTGGAAGAGGCTGCGGTGTTGTTGTCGCTTTCGCATTATTTCTCATAAATCGACTCCTTTCACAATATTCAAACAAAAACTACCAACGAACGCTTATTTTTGTGAATTCCACGTTTGGCTGATGTGCATAAGCCAGTCGGACCGTTTTTGTTGCTGGATCCCATTCAAAAGGTATTGGACTCGTTTTTTCATCTATGATAACGTCTGCGTGCGTAGGCTCAATTGGGCAATACAGTCGCGCCACTGCTTTGATGTCCTCTGGCCCGCGAACATCCATAATAAAGCCCTTCGGATGTACTTCTAGTTTCTCTACTCTTGATGAAGCTGCGATGAGTTCTACGTCGTTTTCATTTTTGCGATGATACACATCATAAAGAAAAGCGACCTCTCCAATGGCATAGTCAGGATTGTTTATAATGGGAAGGGCTGCATCAAATAAATCAACGTATGTCCCATGAATCAAGACTGGTGCTGACGAAACCGATTCCTCAAGCACGGAGACAACTTTGTAAGGGCCTCTTTGCAGCATAAAATAGTGCTGTTCCTTCCAAGGCAACGCCTTGTTGCACCGAGTGAATCCTTCTTTGGCTACAGTCCGTAACCGTTCTGCATCTACTTGGTTAGTGGCACAGGATACAGGTGATTGCTTTATATACCCTACAGCACCCCGTCCAACAGTAAACACACCTTCTTCATCACTGTTTGTAGCTAACCCAAGTGCTTCAAACAAATGCTCTCGCGGTGACGCATGGGTTTTCTTGCCATTATTCCACCAAGCGCTAATCTGATGATAGGGGTCCTTGTCATCACCGACATAAACGAGGACGCCTCCCTCTTGAACCCAGCGGGCCAAAGCAGCGTGCATGTCAGGCGTTTGTGGTTTCTGAAATTCATAGCTTAAGATGAGCAGTCGATAATCTTCAAAATAATGCGGGTGACGACGCACTTGGTCCAACTGCACAGGTCGAATCCACATCCCTCGTTTCAAGAAAGGAAGCGCAAGCCCATAAAATTCCGAGAAATTCAACTGGTCTGTTTGACGTTGATCAAGCGAATTTCCACCTGTCCCGTCATATTTAGAGGACACTTTCGTATGATCAGCAACAATTTCACCCCTTTGATACATCATGGAATCTGAAACAATGACGCCAATCTGATCCATTCCCCCATGAATGGTAACGTCAGCTTGATCCATGTCTCTAAGGGTATTCATCACGATTAATAACGTTGTGGCATAATCAGATGGAATACTTTCCTTACCTTCTAATGCTTCTTTCGGATAGGTGCCTTGAAAAATTCTCCGCGGCCAAGGGGCCACCTCATAAGAGGAAACAGCAGGATGTAGCAATGAAGCAACAACCGTTTTTTTGTAATTTTGTTCGTAATCTGACCACGTATAACGCGGATTGTCTTCAATTGGATCATGTAAAAACCACAGCTGACGGTCTGTTCCACGAACGAGTTCTTGCATTGCCCCATACTCAAGAAAAGCCGTTTCAAAGGTGCGCTCTTTCCGCAGCCCCTCATAAAGATTTGGCGTTCGTGCTGTTCCCGTCCAAACCTGAGCGATATAGCCATCGACTGATGGGACATCCAAAAGGCGGGATTCAGGGCTTACAATTCTCCATTGTGTATAGTTCAATAAGCTGTGGGTTGGTACATAAAAGCGCAAAAAACGATCATATTCTATCAAGGCATACGCTTTCAATTCATCGCATAATCGATCAAGAGTTCTTGTATACAAATAGGCCTTTAATTGAGAAGCTTTAAACTGAGCATCGACTGAGGAGTGAGGCGGCTGCCATTTCTCCTTATAGTGGATTTGCCATTCTCTTTTAAACGCCTCTGAGTATCCTCCATCTACCCAAAACTCAGGTTCTTCAAGGTGGATCGCTTCTACACCTGCATCGATTGCTACCTTAATTCTCTCTGTAAGGAAATTGGAGAATGCAATCGTTGGGACCATATACGGGACATCTACGCCATGAGAAATAGGATCACCATGCCTATTTGTCTGAGCTTCATCCCAATGCGTCCTTCCATCAATATCACCATTTAAATATCGCTGGTATTCTCCCCAGGCAACACCTGTCATAAGATGCACAATGTATCCTTTTGCTTTCCATTGTTGAATACGTTGGGGCAACGAATCATCAATGCCGTACACCATCACAAAATCGGTTTGCAAGTCAAAGCTTGCATGAAAGGGAGCAGATTCCTGGAAGCCTGTTTTTTCCTTTTCCCTCGATTCCATTCCCATTGATTCAACGCCTCCGGCTGAATAATTTGTTTTTGAAACAAACAGGTGATCCATTCGACACAGACCACCTGCAATTCATCATTACTTATATCTTGGCAACCCTTCATGTTCTCTGATCAAATCGAAATATTGGTCGCCACGAACCACCTCATACTCTGCGCCTAAAGAGTCCACAATCTCTTGTATGTCTGATGGGGTAATGGACCATGACAACATTCCCATTGAGATAAAAAGAGGTGATGATTCATCCCAATCTGCCGTTGCTTTTTCAATGGCTTCTTGCGTAAGATCGACACTACTAGCCCCATACAAAATCGATTGTGGAAGTTTCTCATTCAATACAGATGTATCGGCACGCCCTTCCCAGCTTAGGAACAATCCCCTTGGTTGAATATAATCGATATAATCCTGTGCTTCTGCTTCAGAAAGCGGCACATTTTCCTCATTGACACGATTAAGTGCATAGATGATATCCAACCCTGTTTTTTTCATATACTTAGCTGTTTGCTTCGCATAAGTAGGAAATGTTTCATCTGGCCAAGGCGTGGGATAGATGTAGCCTGCACCAGATGGCCCGGCAATCAAAAGGTCATTTTTCGTTGCTGTATCTTGATAAAAACGCAGCATTGATGGGGCCGCATCAACCAGCAAAGGTGAAATCGACCAATTGATTGGCACACTTCCTCGGTTTGGATCATCCCATAACACTCTCAATCGGTGTTGGTTGTATTGCAGATTATCTCCTTCACCAAGCGTAAATGTTAAGTAGATTTTGTTTTCAAGCGCAGGCGCTTTAAGTGACTTTTGTTTTTTCACTTTGCTTTTTGCAGCTGAGAAAACGGTCATATTGGAGAACCAGTCAGCTGGTACGACATACACACCATACCTTGAGACAAGCTCTGTTGAACTAAACTCACCTGCGACATCATTGCCAAACCAGCCTAAATAAGGAGTGTTTGGTTGAACATCAGACAAGATAGCCTCGAACAATGCTTTTTCCTCTTCTATGTTGGAATCAAGCCAAAACACCATTGCTCGATTGGCCACTGCATAATCACGTAAATAACCGTAAGGCTCTTGCCCTTCAGAGGAGACTGGCTTGCTGTTGGAAGCAGAGACTTTAAATTGGTTCCACATTTCAGCAGATACGATGACTTCATCCGCATCTGGAGGAACAGGAAATTGATAGACGAAATAAGCGCCAGCGTCCGCCCAACGATGCCCTCCGAAACGATCATCTGCATTTGATTGATTACGGTCGTATAAGAAGGCCTCTTCTTCAGGTGTCCCAGGCACGAAAGAAGCGATCACTTCACCGTCTGCCTTTACTTCAACCTGATGAACGGCAGGTCCCCATCCTTCTGAAGGAAACGCATCCTGAAATCTTAGGAACAACCCATCGTCTCCTACAAAACGACTCACATCCAGCTCATATGTATCTTGGTTAGAGCTGTCTCTGACAGGGTCCTCTTCTTGTAGAATAATCTCGAAATCATCCCAATTGCCATCAGGAACGTCTATGCTTGAGGTTGGACTTAAGCCAACAAGCATCCGTTGAGAAGCCTTTGGCCAAAGCTGTTCGTATTGCCATTGATAGGCATCGAGTCGATCCTCAAATTGTCCTCTTAAATCCTTTATAACCTTAAAATTGTAAGGGCTTTCACTTAATTTTTCTGCAAGGACCGGATCAACGACAACTGCATCCTCTAAACCAGCAAGTGTTGTAGCTACATTTATTGAATCCCTAACCGCTGGATCGTAAATGATTAGTCCTGCAATGTCATCCTTGTATTTTTTAAAGAGCGTCCATTTGTCTTCAATCATCGTATATGGCGTGCCAAGATCGTCTAACCAAGTCGTTTTGCCCTCCTCATACTCTTCCTCAATGATATAAATTCTTGTTTTTTCTCTATTTACATTGCCTTGGAGAGTGGTAAACAGTAACTTTTCGTCCCCTGTTGACGCGGTCAGATCAATCACATCTAGATGCTTGCCTTCCTTCAATGTCGGCAATGCTTGATGCTTTGGCCATTTTACATTCGCCGTTGCCTGAACTGACAACGAACTACATGAGAGTACAACCACAATGGTAGTTAACAAGACTAAAAGTTTTCGCCCCATCGTTTCCTCCTTGTAAATCTGATATTGGTTTTTTCAAGCAAGCAAATAAGCATTGAGCTTTACAGCATTTTTAGACCGACATTTGCACCTCCTCAACGCCCTTCAGGATATATAATTCCTATCGGTGTCAGTACGTGGATGCCCCGAAGAATATGGTATGTGTTTTTAACAGCAATTCTTTGTTTTGATATATCTAATCATAGCAAATAATTCAGTTATGTCAATGTCACAATTAGAAATAATTAAAACTATCTGAATTTAATTAATGCATACAATACTAGAATGAGTTGTATGCTGAAGTACTCTGTCTGACTACTAGCTCAGGTTGCAGTCTCTTCATTTGATAGCCAGCGTGTGCTTTATGCGGTTTCGTCATAATATCCAGTAAGATCTGGGCAGCCTGTTTCCCCATCAACCTTTCTGATTGCGAAATGTGAGTGTACATGCTGTTTTCACTTCCCCCTGCCGAAGGATCATCAAAGGTCAACACAGATATATCCTCAGGCACCCTTAAGCCAAGATCGTTTGCCACTCTAACAATATGAACGCCTAGTCTAGCGTTTAACGTGATATAAGCAGACGCTTGGCGTTGTTCTATAATGGAATACAGTGGTGAAGCTTTGATGTCTGCGGCATAGTCCACAGTTAAGTCCGTTAATAAAAAGCTTGGGTTGATTAAAGCGCCTTTCTCTTTGAGTGCGTCCATATACCCTTTTACTCTCTCCTCCACGGAGATTGTCGGCAACGCCGAATCAGAGCAGATGGCAATCTGTTGATGCCTTAAATCCCAAAGATGCGATACAGCGATTTGAGCAGCATAGATGTTGTCAGAAACAACGTAGTTTGTTTCTACACCTGGCAAGTACCGATCAATCAGTACAAACGGGAATGATTGCATTTTCAACTCTAAAATGTCGTCATTATACGTTTCTGCATCAACCGGAAAAATAAGCAGTCCTGCGACCTGCAAACGGACGAACTCCCGTATCGCCTCTCGCTCTTTATCCTTTGAGTTATTCGTCATCATAATGACAAGATTAAACCCGCCTTCTTCAATCATCTCTGAGATGCCATTAACGAGCCGTAGGGCAAAGTAATCTCTAATCGTAGGGATAACGAGTCCTACCAATTGGCGAGGTTTCGATGGCTCTGAGAAAAGGATTGGCTCCGTTGCTTGTTTTTGTTCTGACTGAGAAACAACATCATCCGAATCCGCAAGCTGCTTTGCCCCTTCTTGCACAAAACTCCCCTTTCCAGGCACACGATAAATCCAACCATCTTTCGCAAGACCAGCCAATGCATTTGCAACCGTTATCCGACTGACATTAAAATGCTCCATTATTTCTCTTTCTGGTGGAATCATTTCATGTTCCTTCACATTCTCTAATGCAATTTCGTTTTTATAATAATGTTGAATTTGTAGATACAGCGGTTTCCTCGACTTTTGGTTCATGATAAAACCTCTTTCTAGTTAAAATGCTATAAACAATTATAGCATTAATACAAATATTATATTGTAATTGTTCGGAAAAGATGCGCTTTTTATTTTCATAACATTATGCAAGACGCATCAATGACAAAAAAATCACGCCCCCGACAAAGTCGATGAGCGCGATTCAGAGTGCAGACAAAACTAAACTACAGAGGTACTATCCAATTCATCCTACCAGCTTGCTTTCTTCACCCCAGGAAGCTGTCCTTTATGAGCTAGCTCACGAAAGCGGATACGGCTCATATTAAACTTTCGCATGTATCCACGGGGGCGGCCTGTTAACGGGCAACGATTATTTGATCGCGTAGGTGATGAATCACGCGGCAAATTTCGAAGAGCTTCATAGTCTCCTTTTTCTATCAATTCCTTTCTAATATCTGCATACTTCGCAACCAGTTCTGCTCGCTTTTGTTGCTTAACGATTTTTGATTTTTTAGCCATGTTGATGAACCTCCTCAAGAATTGGAAATGGATTTTCTAATACTGACCATTCACCAGCATACTCTTCGACTGTCAGCAAGCATTCATCAAGCGCATTGATTACCGCTTCTTTGTCGTAGTTGATCCCGATGAGCACGAGCTTCGTGTGACGATCACCATGCGTTTCATCCCAGTCTGCTTTCATCTCTGGGTTTTCTTCTAAGAGTTGCATTTGCTCTTTTTTTGGAAGCGAACCAACCCAATACGATATCGGCTCCATCGTGGTCGATTGACCAGCTTGTGAAAGAAGCATCGCGATGTTGTTGTGCGTGGCACACCAAACAATGCCTTTTGAGCGAACAATTGTCTCAGGGAAATGATTGTCTAAAAAATTGTGCAAGCGTCCTGTATGAAAGGGATGTCGCCTTTCGTAAACAAAAGAAGAGATCCCATACTCCTCTGTTTCAGGGGTATGATTGGCATGTCCATCATTGAGCTCCTGAAGCCATCCTGCTGCGCTGCTTGCTTTCTCAAAATCAAAAAGTTTTGTACCGATGATGTGATCGATATTCACCTTTCCATGAGAGGTGACAATGACTTTGGCTTCTGGCTGGAGCCTTTGCAAGACTCCAATCAAAGAGCCGAGTTGTTTTTTGCTCACGAGATCTGCTTTATTGACAATCATCACATCGCAAAATTCAATTTGATCAATGAGAAGATCGCTGATTTCACGCTCGTCGCCTTCACCCACTTGCTGTTTCCGATCAAGCAAGGATTCACCTGATTGGAAATCGTTCCAAAAACGGAAGGCATCAACGACCGTGACCATCGTATCCAAATGACAAAATGTCGTTAAATCAATTCCCGTTTCTTCGTCAATATAGGAAAATGTTTGTGCGACAGGAATGGGCTCTGAAATCCCCGATGATTCAATGACAATGCCCTCAATGCCACCAGCCTTCGCAATCCGTTCCACTTCGATTAACAAATCTTCCCTTAGCGTACAACAGATGCAACCATTGGATAACTCCACTAGCTTTTCTTCTGTACGTGAGAAGCCACCTTTTTCAACAAGTCCGGCATCGACGTTTACTTCACTCATATCGTTCACGATCACAGCTAATTTCTTCCCATGGCGCTGTGATAAAATAGTATTTAACACCGTCGTTTTGCCTGCTCCTAAATAGCCACTTAATACAGTTACTGGAATGGTCATATTGGACTCCTTTCTTCAAATCGTAATAATTACGATTTATAATGTATTATACGTGCTTGTATTTATTTCCGCAAGGTTCTTTTTATTTTTGCCTCATTTCTCATCAGCAACGATCCCGGGCTTGAAATCGGTGGCCCAACTAAACGAAACCGTATCGGCGATTAAATTTGGTCCCTTGAGTGAAAGGCAGATGCAAGAGATTCGCACGCTATTAAGTCCGTTTGACTCCAAAAATGCAGAGTAAGTCGTACATGCGGGCTGTCCAATAAGTCCAAAAATAAAAAAGGTTGGACGAGAAACATAAGCGTTTCCGTCCAGCCATTTTGTTAGTAAGCAGCCGCTCACGTTACTTTGGATTGGAATTGTTAAATACATCCTTTACAATAGAATCAAATAATTTCAAAGTAAGTGAGTTATCGGCTTTGTAGAACATTGGATAATCTTCTTTACGCAGACTTATTATGAGATGAATTCTGCCTACAGTGTATCCATCAACAACATACACACGAAGAATATACCCATACATGTCGATTTCATCACTCTCTTTAAACGTGTTGAACGACTGTCATCCCGCCAAACGTAACGTGTATATAGGAACCAACCGCCTAAAAGTAAAAGTGCCTCCACACATAGGCTAATCACTGGCATGTTCCAGAGGCCAAATCCGAGCAAAGGCATATTCCCAATGTTTCCAGGCAACAGAGGTAAATCAGGTCGATGAACTAGCAGATCTAAAAGCCAGTGGCTAAATACAACCGCCCCTAGCACCCAGCCATTTCCCCTTCCCCATTTTTTAGACCCAATCAACACGGCAATCCACGAAACTAAAAGCGCCACTATCAACGAGTGAGAATAGAACGCATGAATGGTCGCACCACCGTATCCAGTAGTCTCCATCCATTCTAGACCTAGAGCATAGAAAAGAAAAAAGATAATATCAATAAGTTGTGTAGCAACCAATAGTACCCAAAGAGGGAGCATCGGCGCTTTTGCTTTAGCAGCAGCAGCGATCCCAAAATGTCCAGCAAACATTTTCAGTTCTCCTTTTAGTAATCATATTTGTTTATTATGTAATTTTAGTTTAAAGAAGAAATGCACTCGAACCAAGTCCGCCACGCAATACAAAGGGTAGAGATTTAGACAGGAGAATAGCTTACCTAATTTAAGATAGCTTAACCTTTCAAATGAGACAACACATATTGGAAGTCTTTACAAATACTTAATTATATTATCTAACCAACTGCCTGCTCCAATTTAGAGACTTGATGCGAACAATGAACAGGGTATCATCTGCTATATTCTCCCGATGGACGCCACATTTATACACTTCGAAACCACTTCATTCATCAATGAGAGGAAAAGGAAAAATCATCTGCGAAGAGTCATTGCTCCATGATATCTACATAGAGTGATGTTAGCTCAATACATTCAATAATTGGTTTGCATATGCAGCCCAATCCTTATTATCAGTATTTATTTCAATAGTTGGTAGGATAGATAAAGAAGATTGCTTATGAAGTTCTGATTGAGTGCGGGTAAATTCATCGACTGATTTTCTGATTTCTTCTCGTGTTTTGTTCTTCCATTCGTGAGGTGTTCGACTTTGCATTCTTTGTTCTATGTTCTCTGAAGAAACTGTTAGTAATACACATTGAGCCCCTAGAAGGAGCAATTCATTCTCAATTTTTTCAATTTCAGATGAAGCGACTAATGGGTATGCTACCCTATGATTCAGATGAAACCTTTCCAATATAAAGAATATTCCTCTAGATGCTTTTGATGCATCTGGGCCTAAATATGTTGCCCATTCATTTAACTGTTTTAACATGGTAACCCGGTCCTTCAATACATGAAGATGTTCATCACGATTTAAACAGTTAAATTCTCCATGAACATTGTTTAACACTTGGGAATAATGTTCACTAAGAACAACGATACTTCTTTCGGATGATTCATCCTGTGCTTGAAGTAGCTTCAGAGCTTTCAACACAGATGTTTTTCCTGCATGTGAATAACCTTCTAAAATAATGCCTCTAATATGGCTCATTGAAGACCTCCAACTAACAATATTTGAAAACAATGACTTTAATGAGTATTGTTTATTCTTATAATTCAGAATAGAATGCTCTTTTAAGATGATCAACGATACGAAAATTAAATTCAACGCAAACCAAAAAAGGCAGCCCAGCTCTAATGAGCGGGCTGCCTTTGGACATTTGAAGTAGCTTAGTTCTTTTCAACGTTTGCAGCTTGTTTGCCGCGTTCGCCTTCAACGATTTCAAAAGCAACAGATTGTCCTTCTTCCAACGTTTTGAAGCCTTCGCCTGTGATTGCAGAATAATGAACAAATACGTCGTCTTGACCTTCAACTTCGATGAAGCCAAAGCCTTTTTCTGCGTTAAACCATTTTACTGTACCTTCTACCATCTTAAAATCCTCCTCGCGCGCATTTTGCGCACCTGTGTAATACCCTATCCTTGCCGTTAAACTGATCAAGACTAAAACGCATTGTGTTCTGCCAGGTCGAGCAACGAACAAAAATAAGCACTCTCATCATATCGCATACTTGGGAAAAAAACAAGGCTTGTGCGTACTTTTTTTAAAAACTTCGGTGTTTATTATGAAAAAAATACCCGCTTGACTTTTTACTACAGAATTCGACAATAAAAACGCCTTTATTTCAGGTGAATTGAATTTCTCATTGAATGAAATCATCTTTGCATTGCGAACGAGATGCACGTATAAAAAAATAAATCGATTGAAACTTTCTTTGTTCTCATCCGTTATTATGATGGAGGGAGGATGCTATGGAAAAACAGACAACAGAAGACATTTTTACATATTACGCCCAGGATGTGTATCACTATTTGCTCGTTTTGACGAGAAACCATCACCAAGCAGAGGATATTCTCCAAGAAACTTTCCTTCGTGCATATCTCCATCTTCCTTCTTATCGAGGTGAAAGGGTTAAAGCTTGGTTGCTCACTGTTGCCTACAGGGCATTTATTGATATGCAACGAAAAGAATCACGCGTTCAACACTTACATGATGAAACAATGCTCCCTTCTGGTGCAAGAAGTGTGGAGGAAAAAATCTTGCACAACGAAACGATTCAAGAGCTGAGGCAGGAAATTCAACAGCTGCCCCACCAGCAAAGACACGCGGTGCTGCTTGTTGACTTTCAAGAGCTTTCTTATATGGAAGCCACAGCAATTCTTGACATGTCCCTACCTCTATTTAAAACAGCATTGTTTCGGGGCAGGCAAAAACTAAGGAAATGGAGAGCTAAGCATGAAGGATGAATGGTTAAAAAAGATGCAGGCTTATGAACGGGGCGAGTTATCTCCTGAGGAAGAAAAAGCCTTTGAAGACGAATTAGAAAAGCTAGAGGCGTATCAATCTCACATTGAAAATCAAACGCCAGAGGAACGCAAAACACGATCAAACTCATCGGAGGCCAAGTTAAGCAAGTCGGTTCGTAAAGGGAAATGGCGTGCTTTACTTTCAAATGCTTTTTCAGCGTTTGCTCTGTTCATGCTGATCACTATGGTGTCTGCGATTCTCACATCCATCTATTATGGTGCCTTTTCCAAGGAAGTCCAAAGAGATGTAACAAGATCCGTTTTTGCAACACAATACCCGAACATACGAATGAATAGTTCAGGCTTTTCATCAGGATTTTATTTCAATGCAACGTTAGACGGCCAGCTCGTTAAATCATTTGGCAGCTATGAAGAAGATGTCGGTACCTTTCATATTAAAAACATACTTGATTTATGGGGCATTGGTTCACTGGATTTTTATGGAACAGAGCATGCGCCTATTAATACATTTTTTGACCCATCAGTGTCTAATGTCGAATCAGACTGGGGTACACTTGAGCGTTTGCCAGAAGGTACTTTGTCTGAGGTTTATGTGACGTTGGCAGCACCAAAGTCACTGGACGAGGTCTTTCAACACTTAGAGCCCTTGGAGACCATCTATCCACAATGGTATGCCGTCGATGTTGGTGAGACCGATGAATTTTCTCGCAGTGAACCCATTGGATTTCCAGATGACCCATTTATTTTAGATTATTTACCTGCCCCTGAAAGTGAGACGATGACAGAAGAAAAAACAGGGTGGTTTTCGAGTACTGGTTCTTCGAGCTCATCAAGAGGCATTGAAGTCTACGGAGACGAAGAGGTCCGCATTGACATCTTTAAGGAAATGCTGCGCGTTGTCGCAAACAACCAACGACTTGTGAAAAACCTAACGAATCATTTCGCCGTCTCATCAGAGGATGCCCTCGCCTACGTGAATGAAAACGGCGTTCAGATTTATGGTCTTGTGCTCACTGGACCAACAAAGGAACTCCTAAAGCTTCAGGAAGAGACGTGGGTCAAACATTTGCGTGTAAACGATTCTATCTTGTGGAAATAACATGGATGACTACTCTTCTCATAACGAAAAACACAATCTCCTTGAGCAACCTCCGCTCACGAGATTGTGTTTATTTAAGCTACTTCTCCCACACTTGGCCCGTTTGTGCAAGTAGGACACGTCCATCAAACTGTGCCTTCGCTTCTTCAAGCAACGTATCGTGCTCCCCGAAATGAGGCAGGTGGGTTAGGATAAGTTCCCCTGCCTCACACTCACGGGCGAGTTGTCCACATTCGGTGCTTGTTAAATGCCCAGCCACTTTGCTGTCTTGTCCGTCATAAAAGCTGCACTCTGCAATGAGCAAATCTACGCCTTTAAAGAATGTCGGCCATTTGTCTAGCCAAGACGTATCTGCTGTGTAACCGACGTTTGTGCCACCAGCCGAGAGTCGTATTGCTTGACAAGGAACAGGGTGTTCAGTTTCTGAAAACAGCATTGTAAACGGACCTACGTTGAGCTCACTCTGAGGATTGTATTCAATGACATCCATCCACGGTGTGTCCGCAATGCTGGAAATTTTCTCAACGTCCACTGGTGCTGTGTACACTGGAAGCACCGTATCACGATGCCCCAAACTATGTTGAATTAAGCTAGCGTAATGCAACGGGCCAATATCCGCCATATGATCCTGATGCGTATGGGATAAAACGACTGCGTCAAGGTCGTTTACATTAATGTACTTTTGCAACTGAGCGAGCACACCACTGCCACAATCCACAAGTAAATGAAAGCCATCTTGCTCGTATAAATAACCTGCTGTTGCCCCATCTGCTTCTGGGTAAGCGCCCCATTTTCCTAATACCGTTACCTTCACTTCGGTCCCTCCTTTTATTATGAAGCTACACGTTTGTCCATTCCTTTGCTTCGCTTCGTCTTTCTCCATTGCTCATACGCGCCTGAACCTAAAAACACGCCTATAACTATCGCCACGAACCCAATCCAATGACGCCAAGAGACAGCCTCGTCTAAAATCAGCCAGGAGCCGATCAGTGCGAAAAATGGTGTGAAATTTGTAAAAATCGCTGTCTCCGCTGCGCCAAGTTTCGGGATCGCCTGATTGTACATGTATTGCCCTAGTGCGGTTGCAAAGATGGATGACAAGAAAAAACACGCCCATTCGACAGGCGTTCCCGTTGTCATTGTCGCAAATCCACTCGGCTCGGTTACAAATGCAATCAATAGCAACGCCAATGAACCAATGAGAATGGAATACGCTGTAAGCAGGAGCGGCGCTACCGTCTTGCTAGCCTTAAAAACGAAAATAAAACCAACGGCTTGCGCAAATACCGCAAACAGGATATAGATATCGCCTTGAACGAGTCCTGTAAAATGACCATTGCCAAACAAAATCACAGCTGTGACACCGAAAAAACCGAGCAACACTCCGAAAATACGAATGAAATTGAAGGTCTGTCGCAAGAGTAATGCCGCACTTAACGCCGTTGCTAAAGGGACAAGTCCTAAAATCAGACCACTATTCATGCCTGTTGTGCTTGCCAATCCGAGAGCAAGAAAAAAGTGGTGACCCATAATCCCGACAACACCTGCTCCAACAATAGACAACACTTCACTTTTCTTTAAGCGCCTCAGCTGCCCACTAAAAAAACAGAGCGCAAGGAGCATAAGCCCTGCTACAAATATTCTGAGTGCGTTAATGGGCAAAGGGGCGAACGAGCTGACAACGATTTTTAGCACAGGGACATTAAAGCCCCAAAATAACGTTGCCGCCAATACAATGATGTAGACATGCCAAGATGCTTTCACGATCTGCACTTCCTTTTACTGCCTATGACCTCGGCGCATTAAACTCAATCACGTTTCCACTCGGATCAGTGACGTACACTTGATGCCAAGGCGTTTTATTATCCGGACGATCTTGGTATAGAACACCGGCTTCATCGAGCTTCTTTAATAACGATGGAATCGAGACTACTTTCAAAGCAAGATGCCCATCCCGACTGTCAATCTCGTCAGATCCACGAAGGGTTTTTGCGTCGTCTACCGAGATTAAGTGGAGCTGCTGGTTACCAACAGAGTACCAGGCACCAGGAAAGCCGAAATCTGGTCGATCAGTACGTGGCGTCATTCCTAAAACATTCTCATAGAACTGTGCTGCCTTTTTTATATCAGTCACTGCAAGAGTGACATGATGAATTTCTGCAAACTCAATCATTTATTGTTCCTCCCTCTACTCTAGTAAATCAATCTACTTCTTCAAGAATATCGTTCGTTATCCTTAATGACAAGGTATGTAGCACAAAAAACGATCCATAAGTCTATGTTCCACATGACCTCTGGATCGTTTTTTGCATAAGTAGTGTTTTTTCTTTTGATGCTTCAGCGAAGAGCAATGGCTGGGGCGAAGATAATGCCTGTATTTACATCTGGAATACGTTATCGGAATCAGGTCTAGCCTAACTTGACAGGTTGATCACGCTGAATGTGAATAGCTTGAGATTGTGCTTGCAAACAGAGCTCTGCTGCAAGGAAGGCATGCTCTTGCGTCATGGCATTTTCTGTTCGATTGAGCACATCGAGGATGAGTGCGCCAAAGTATGGAAAGCCGACCTGACCCCCAACCTCAAGATGGAATTCGCCCTCCTGATTGACCAAGTAGAGATGATTCCCTGATTTCTGTCTGGCGATATCCACATATTTTCGCAGTTCAATCGTTCCTTTTTCACCAAGAATGATTGTTCGACCGTCACCCCATGTGGACAACCCATCAGGTGTAAACCAATCGACTCTGAAATAGTTCGTTGCCCCATTGTCTCCTAAAAGCGTTGCATCACCAAAATCCTCAAGCTCTGGGTATTCTGGGTTGGCGTAATTGCCAACCTTACTGTGAAGCACCTTCCCACCTTTTGCACCAGAGAAATGCAAAAACTGTTCGACTTGATGGCTGCCAATATCGCAAAGAATGCCACCGTATTTTTCATGTTGAAAAAACCAATCCGGGCGCCCTCCTGCATTTAAACGGTGCGGACCTGTCCCAATGACCTGAATCACACGGCCAATCGCGCCGTCGTCAATAAGATGCCCTGCATGAATGGCGCTTTCAACATGAAGACGCTCACTGTAATAGACCGCATATTTCTTGCCTGTTTTTTTCACCATCTCCCGTGCTTGCTGCAGTTGCTCAAGCGTCGTGAATGGTGCCTTGTCGGTAAAATAGTCCTTGCCATGCTCCATCACACGCATGCCAAGAGCTGCTCGTTCAGAGGTGATTTTTGCTCCGGCGACAAGCTGTACATCCTTGTCCTGCAAGATGGCGTCTTCTGATTGTACCACTTCGACGTTCGGGAAGCGTTCCTTAAATCCCTCAACTAACGAAGCGTCAGGATCATACACAGACTTTAATGTAGCACCTGCCTCTAGCAATCCATTGCACATGCCATAGATGTGACCATGATTCAAACCAATGACAGAAAACACAAATTCGTTTTTCTTCACAACTGGAGCGGGTTTTCCTTCTGGTGCATAGTTCATCCCATCATTTTTGGACAACGTCGTTTCCTCCTTTAATACGTACCTTTAACATCCAATGTTTTAGACGCAGATCGATCTTTATCTGAAGTCGATGCCGCTATCGCTTCCTGCAACTTTTTGTAATAAAGATCTTCATCAACCGGAAGATCTACCCAATCGTCAAGCCAACTAGAAAGATGAATTGCATTTGAAATCTCAAGCCCTCGAATACCTTCTTCTCCAGGCGCGAGCAATGGCGAGCCAGAACGTATGGCATTGATCCAATCCTGGGTAATGCCTTGATGTTCTGAATGATTTCCTCTAATAGGCACATTAATTTCCCAGCATTCCGGTGCTCCAAAACCACCTTTGTAGGTCGCGTTAAATTCGCGTTCTGGCGTTCGGAGCCTATGAAATGTTAGTTTGCCATTCTCAATAACGACTTTTCCGTTGTTCGCAGAAATTTCATAGCGATTTGTGCCTGGTGCCTCACCTGTCGAGGTCACAAATACGCCAGTGGCCCCATTTTCATATTCCACATAAGCGGTTACATCGTCTTCCACTTCAATCGAATGGTATTTGCCAAAGCCACAAAAGGCGCGCACTCTTTTTGGCATAAGACCTGTTGTCCACTGCCACAAGTCAAGCTGATGGGGGTCCTGGTTCAAAAGAACACCGCCACCTTCTCCTTCCCAAGTCGCACGCCAGCCGCCGGAATCATAATAACTTTGGGGCCTGTACCAATCTGTAATAATCCAATTGGTACGTTTAATTTCTCCCAGCTCGCCAGACTGCACAAGGTCGCGCAATTTCTGGTATATCGGATTGGTACGTTGGTTGTACATGATGCCAAACACGGTGTTGCTTTTTGCTGCTGCAGCATTCATTTGTTTCACTTGTTTTGTGTATACTCCGGCAGGTTTTTCGACCATGACATGGAGTTGATTTTCAAACGCTTTGATAGCTAATTCAGTGTGGCTATAATGTGGTGTCGCAATAAGAACTGCGTCAACCACTCCTGATGCCATCAGCTGTTGCGGATCCTGAAATCGTTGTACGCTGTCCCCCCACTGTTTTTCGGCCCACGCCAATCGTTCTTCATTGTGGTCAGAGATCGCCGTAAGAACCGCGCCATCGATTGCCTTGCGATAAAGATATTTAGCATGATTTGTTCCCATATTGCCAAGTCCGATAATTCCTACTCTAACATTTTCCAAAAGCTCACACTCCTTTTAGTCGTTGCATCGCTTTCGTTTCCTTCGTTGCTTTACGTCGGATGAAACTTATTCCATTCTCTCACATCGCATTTCACCTTAAAAAGCAAACGCTTTCACTAAATATAAATACGATAGCTTCTTTAATCTGATGATGTCATTGTACTAAATATACAGATTTATTGGATGACCGCTATTGACACATTCCTAAAGAAAATTGACTAGAATTGCGGTCTCTATAAAACGATGGAAAAGCTTTGCGTTTCACAGATTCAGAGTGTAGACAAGGATATAGCGCAGACTTCATTCAAAAAATCAGCCTGGATGATAACGGTTGCCTTATTTAAGTGCAGAGTCTGGCGCTTCATACTTTTTGCTTCTACAGTACTACCTCTTTCTTATTACTCAACTTTCGCACCTTACAATCTGCAGACATGCTTAGATATAGCTGGGTAAACCTGCAATTTATTTTTCAGGTTGCTTATTCTACAAGCTGCCATACGCTTGCAGAATTTGTAATAACATTAAATTCTACCGCTGCCTCAATACTAAGAAACAGTTGAACTTCGGGAACCAGATAATATGATTCTGCAAGAGACAATGCGCTTACTTGTCTTGTTTGCTAAAGCAATACAGCTTAATTCACTTTTCCATTTTCTCCATAATGGAAGACCAAGAAAGAACTAAAACACTTTACGCAGAAACAACCATCAGCGTAGTCAAAATACGCAGACTCCAGCGGGAACAGCGCGAGCTGAAGATCCCATTGGAAAGCTTGCTTTCCGATGAAGCTGAAGCCGTGCCAGGCGGTAAAGTAAACACGATGAGGTACTCGCGAATCGATGTTGACCTTATACCTTTAGGATGCAAGCGAAGTATTTTGACGAAGCGCTAGAGAGCACAAGTGCAACATGGACTCAGATGTACCTCATCGTGTTTACAATACACACAAGATGTCAATCGATCGTTCTCACCTTACTTCTTCTCAGCCACTGCCTGCGTTTAAGGTAATTTTTGCACTGCGAAAGTTGTCTCTATTAATAACTCAATTTCAAAAAGCACGAACCCCCTTGGTACAATAGGAAGGATTCGTGCTTCATTCATTTCTACACAAGATTATTCATTGCATGTTTTCTTTAAGATCATGCCCTCATGGGTCCGTTCTCCATGAAGCGTCCCCGTCTCTTTAATATAGTCGATGAGCAATCGTGAAATACGGGTCGGTACTTGATCAACGAGCTTGCCTTTTGTGAGCATAGGATACATGCCTCCACCAGCAGCGCGGTAATGATTCATCGCCACAGAGTAAACACTCTTCGGGTCAAGCGGCTTTCCTTGATGCGAGATATGCGTAACTCGCTCCCC
Organism: Aureibacillus halotolerans; assembly: GCF_004363045.1. Lineage (NCBI taxonomy): Bacteria > Bacillati > Bacillota > Bacilli > Caryophanales > Bacillaceae > Aureibacillus > Aureibacillus halotolerans. The sequence goes on along the minus strand of NZ_SNYJ01000002.1, from coordinate 66,679 downwards.
AACTGACCGATCCAGACAAACGGTGTAGGCAATGCCACCCCAAAAATCATAATTGTAATGCTGGGGTTTCGGCTCTAAAAATCGTTTTGATACGCGAATGTCATCCTTTTCTAGCGCAAAGTAGCTTACTGATTGTTCAATCGCTTCTTTGATGACCTCACCTGTGAGTTCCACCACGACGAGCATGTTGGGGAACATATAATTCGTCAACACGTCACCAATCGTGATTTCTTCTTTAAATCCCGGCGACGATTCGCTGAGCATAGACGTCACAGAAATCTCCGCACCAGTCGCTTGCATTTGCACAGTATGGATCAAATCGACATATGCATGGCCTGACTGCTTCAACTGCAAAGGGTCTGTGATTTCCAAGTCATGTGACACAGCCGTTCCAATGCGTTCCTCTAACCATTTCTTTGACGCATCTGTTTGCGCTTGCGTAGCTTCTAAAACCGCTAGACTAGCTTCCATTTCAGGCGAATGCAGTTTTGCCTGCTTCGAGACAATAGACCACCGATCACTATTTTTCTCAAACACAAGCTCGATTTCTCCAAGCTGCTTTGCATGGGAGCCTGGTTGAATCACCGTAACCCCTTTTATGTTATTCTCAGTTATGGAGCGATGCTGATGACCGGTAATAAGCGCATCTATGCCTTCTATTTGCAGCAGCTCCATCCCCTGATTTTCGCCGCGGTGCTCTTCTAGCCACTCTCCACTATGTAAATCTTGGGCAAAGCCTCCATGATACGAGATGACCATTGCATCTGGCGCATGCTTGTTACGAATATGCTTCACCCATGTCTTTGCCGTTGAAACAGGCTCATCAAACCGAATCCCTTCGATATGGCTTGGTTGTTCCCACCACGGAATTCGGAATGTCGTTACCCCGAGCACAGCAATGCGAATCCCTTGCTCCGTTTCCAAAAGACGATATGGTTCACCAAACAAAGGCTCTCCACTAGTTTCACGAACCAAATTTGCAGACAACCAAGGGAACGAGGATTCCTCCACAGCCTGCTCTAGCATTGCAAATCCGTAGTTAAATTCATGATTGCCAACGACCGCCATGTCATAACGCATGGCATTCATCGCCGCGATTGCTGGGTGAGGCATGTCCGATTGATCCGCTGCAAAATCCAAGGCTGGTGTCCCTTGCAATACATCCCCATTATCGATCAAGAACACTGAGCCGTCTTCTTTTCTCTTCTTCGCAATGACAGCGTCCAAATTAGCCAAGCCGTTCTCCCTGTATTGTCCGTGCACGTCACTGGTAACGAGTAAATGGACATGATGTTTGTTCATTTTGCTTCCACCTCTCTCACTCTCTGATTCGATCATACTAGATGCGGTGGCGAAACACACCCTTTTTCACCCCCCACCTGGGTTCAATTTCATTGGACGCTCTCCTGTTTTTCATGTAGGATAAGAGTGTTAAAAATGAAACTGAACATGCTTTTTTGGGGGAAGTTGGTGAGAAACCAACGCGGTCGCGCCACTGTAAGGTCGCTTTAAGAACGACCAAGCCAGAATACCCAAGACATACATGACACTCGGTTGTTCTACGCGTACTAGATCACCTTGGCGGGCACCTATCCTACGATAGGACTGGCTGATAAACCAAGGCTGACACTACGCGTGTCAGTTTTTTTGATAAAAAAGGGGGATGAGGGATGAACACCTCACGAAAAACAGGACGAACTGGTAAACAGTGGTCCATCGCATGTCTGCTTGTGCTTTTCTTCGCATCTGTAGTACCTGCAAACACCTATGCTGCCGAAACATCTGTCATCACGCAGCAATGGGAAAAAACAAAAGCGTTTTATCAACAATCAGAACTTCTTGCAGATGATTGGGGTAGCATTCATCGTCTCTATGCTGGGCTCCCCGTTGACGAAGCTTATTTACAAACCGTCAATACAAAGATTTCTGAAGGAGCGCTTCCGAAAAAACCAACATCCGTGGCGCTGACAATCGTTGGCCTTTCCGCAGCAGGCGTCAATGCTGAGCAGTTTGTTGATGTAAACTACGTCAACCAGCTCTTGTCTATGGAAAAAAGCTCTCTCTCTGCTGGAACCAATGAAGCTGCGTGGACGTTGCTCGCACTAGACAGTGGATCGTATACCGCCGATGACACCGTTACGCGTGATTGGCTCATCTCAACGTTGTTGGAAATGCAACAAACGGATGGGACGTGGCCAGGGTTCCAACCAGATATGACAACAATGGCCATGACGGCATTGGCTCCTTACAATACGTCCGATCACCCTGACATTCAAATGGCAATCAATAAAGCCGCTAGCGCCTTCGAAGGAACCATCCCAGACAACAGCAACTCAATCGCGCAGCTCATCATCGCGCTCAGTGCCAATGGTATGGATGCCAATGCCACACCATTTACAGATGACAAGAGCACCTCCCTCGTTGATGCGTTGCTATCCTATGCCTTAGAGGATGGCAGCTTTTATTGGAACGCTGAACAAACAGAAAGCAATGCGTTTGCAACGAAGGACGCGTTTCACGCCTTGCTTGCGTATGTGACGTACCAAAAAGAAGGCAAAGGGCAAATATACAATGATTTACTGCAAAAACGTAACAATTTGGACCAACCAGAGTCAGGAAATCAAATCACTGATGAACCAACGACTACAGCCCCTGACGAAAAAAGCGTAAACATTAAGCTCACAGTCAGTTCCAATGCAAAGCAACTAGCTTCAGAAAATGTCGAAGCGAGCACACCACTACAAGGATTAAAAAAAGTGTTGGAGCAAAATGACATTCCCTTCACGATTCAAGATACTGAATTTGGTCCTTATCTTTCAGGTATTGCAGGCCTTGAAGCGGGAACGATTGATGCGAATGCAGGCTGGCAGTTTGCCATCACACGCGACGGCAAAACTTCCCTTCCGGGTGCCGCTGCCAATGCACCTGAGCTTCTTGAAGCGGGAGATGGTATTCATTTCTTTTACGGTGGCTTTGGCGTGGGTCCAGCAAGTGATGCATCGGCAACAATCATTGGACCATCAACAATTGCTGTTGCAGTCGAAAAAGCCGTCACAACGTATGATTCATCCTACAACGCATCCATCACATACGTTCCAGCTTCCGATGTTACTGTTTCGTTTGGCGGAGCAACAGCGACAACAAACGCGCATGGCATCGCTGTGTTGAACAATGTGACCGATGGCGCCGATGTCATAAAGATCGATGATTATCAAGCTGATTCACTCCCATCCATCGTGCCGTCTACGATACCCATTCAACTAGATGGGATGGTCGTTGATGAACTATGGGTAGATGCTTATGCAAAGGCATCTGTAAAAAAGGCGATTGAAAACGAATGGATGCGTACACAAGAGGTCACTGGAGCATTTCTTCCTGATATGTCATTGACCCGCGCCGAGGTGATTCAACTTTTAATCCAACACTTGCCTCATAAACCCAGCAACAGTACTCCCTTATTTGCAGATGTCACAACCTCATCGCCTTTCGCCGATAGCATCCATGCTGCCCATGAAGCTGGATGGATTAAAGGTGAAGAGGACGGGAATTTCCACCCTAATGAAGAGGTGACACGCCAGGAATTGAGCCTTATACTTGCGCGTGCTTTACAGCTTCCTGCTACAGAAGTCGACGGTTCATTTAACGATGAGACAACCATTTGGCCAGAAGCAAGACCAGCCGTGTATGCCCTACACTCTGCTGGCATTTTCAAAGGCACGGGCTCTCTTTTCCTACCTTCAGAGAACGTCACACGTGAGATGGCGGCTGTTATTCTTGATCGTCTCCACACCTTCAATGAATCCAGTCACGCGAACGCCTCATAAAAAACAGGGGGACAGGCATTAGGCGGTCCTCCTTTTTATACACATCAGTTATCATTTACATCGAGAAAGGAGGCCCAATGGATGAAATCCAATACAAACGCTCGTTCACTTCTAAGTGCACTCATTGTTCTCATTGGTCTTGTCGCGTGTAGCAGTCCATCTCCTTTGTCTGTGTCAGAGCATGCTGAAAAAAACGAGCTCGCACAAGAACGGAAAGGAATTGCTGAGGAACGTTTTGCTGATAACGCTGAGATTTCATCGCAATCAGGTGATGAAATCGACCTCCCGCAAAATGAGGAAGTTGAAACAGATCCTCCAGAAACACCTGAAAAAAAACCGTCTACTCAGGGGGCTTCATTAGCTTCAGAAAAAGAGGCACCAAAGACAGAGAGCGACCAACCAACAGCTGAGTCTTCTCCTCCTTCAGCGAGTACAACTCCTCCGCCTAAAGAACAAGCAGTAAAGGAAGAAGCTCCAAAAAAATCAGTGGTATCCATTTCGATTATTGGTCTAGATGGACCGTTGCTCAATAACGCGTCCATTCCTGTTGAAGATGGGGACTCGGTATTTGATGTTCTCGTCACATCTGCGAAAAAGGAGCGTTTGCCTGTCGATTCCTCCGGAGCAGGCGCGCTGGTTTATGTGCGAGGCATTCAGTCGTATTATGAATTTGACCATGGGCCAGCAAGTGGATGGATGTTTACAGTAAACGGCGTGCCAGGAAACAAAAGTGCTGGTGCAACAGACGTTGTTGAGGGGGATGTGATTGTTTGGGAGTATACAACAGAACTTCCTCCGCCTACGCCATAAGAACAGACGGGTACGCCGGGCTTCATGGAATCCCTGTTGTTTTGCATATGGTAGGCTGTATGCTTGGCCTCGTGGTGCTCAGGCACCCGCTTTTGCTCTTCTTCTGGGCAGTTTGCACCGCCTGGCTCTTTTTCTATTTTCACGGTCGAAAGGGCTTCAGCTTGTTCATTTGGACAAGCGTGCCAGCACTGTTTATTGCTGTGCTTAACCCATTGACGTCTCAGCGTGGGGCGTATGTGCTCATCTATCTTGGTGACCGTGCGATCACTGCTGAGGCTGTGTTGTACGGTGTGTCGATGAGCCTAACCTTTTTAATAACCGTCTTGCTGCTCGCCATTATCAGTAAGAGCATGACGCCAGGAAAGTGGCTTGATCTGACACACCGATTTTCACCCGTGTTTGCAATGCTCGTGATCACGACATTGAGAATGATCCCCCTCTTTCAGCGTGAGTTTTCTACGTTATATGGGGTCCAAAAAACCAAACCATCAGCGTCAGCTAAATCGAGAGGCCGTGTGTATCATATGAAATTGCTAACGGTCTTTTTTCAATATGTGCTGGAAAAATCAGTACTTTCAGCAGACGCCATGAATGCTCGAGGGTATGGCTCTGGACCACGGACGAGCTATCGCCCCATTCGTTGGACATGGCGTGATCGCAACTGGCTCATTGGAAGCCTTGTACTGCTTTTGTGTTCACTGGTAACGTCCATGTTTGGTGGGGGCAGCTATCAGGTGTACCCTCGTGCTGAATCAATTGTCCTTACTCCTATCGATTGTATTGCTTTGTTTTGTTGGATCGCCTATACGCTCTGGCCACTCGCTGTTGAAAGGAGACATCGTCATTGATTTCATTACGCAATCGAAGCTTTCAATTTGCCAATAGCGCTAAAAAAACACTTGAAGACGTAACGACAGAGGTTCGTTCAGGAGAGTTTGTTTTGCTCATCGGGCCAACAGGTTCTGGAAAAACAACCTTGCTCAGACAGTGGATCCCTTCTCTTGTTCCGTTTGGTGAGGTTCATGGAGAAGCATGTATCGATGAAGTTGACGTTACGACACTTCCCAAACGTGACATTGCCAAAAGTATTGGCATGGTGTTTCAGGATCCCGATCGGCAGCTTGTGATGGAAACCGTTTCACAAGAGCTCGCTTTTACGCTTGAAAATGTTGGCATTGCGTCCGATGTTATCCGCAAACGCATGATGGAGGTCGTCTACTATCTTGACCTTCACTCCCTTCTCCATGTCTCTGTAGACGCCTTGTCAGGTGGACAAAAGCAGTTGGTGGCACTCGCCTCTGCTCTTATGCTCCAACCACGCGTATTACTGCTCGATGAACCAACCTCTCAGTTGGATCCGGTAGCAGCCAAGCAATTTTTGTCGGTGTTGGTCCAGATTAACCGCGAATTAGGGACCACTATTGTTTTATCTGAGCATCGGTTTCAGGAAATGTTGCCTTTGGTCGACACGGTTTGGATGATGGATAATGGCCAGCTTGTCTTTCAAGGAAAACCGATTGAATTTGTTCATCAAGCGAATGACTCTTCTTCTCCCTTTAAATCGTTTTGTCCAGATGTGACCCGACTCTATTTAGAAAAAGCGCCAGCTATAGACTTAACGAGCCCTCCCATGGACGTTCGCTCCACAATGTCGTGGCTTCATACAGTGCGCCCAGCCTTTCAATCCGAAGCAAATGAACCAGCAGTTGTACGTGAGACACCGGTCTTGGCTTTTGAACATATCGATTTTCATTATCCGGGCTCTGAGGCCATTCTTTGGGATTGTTCCTTCCAACTTCATGCTGGGGACCGGATGGCGTTGTTCGGCAGCAATGGATCAGGCAAGTCCACGCTTTTAAAATTGCTCGCAGGCATTCACACACCACAAGCGGGAAGGTTCCGTTTGCACGGAAAACCATATAAAAAACGCCGTACAGAGCATGCAAAACAGATCGCCTATTTGCCTCAGCAACCTGCTTTGTTTTTTTCAGAAAACACGATTAGTGAAGAACTCACAGCTGCATTGACTGAGCCATCGATGCTTACGGAATTTGCCGAACGTTTTGGTCTTATACAGCTTCTTGACCGACATCCCTTTGATGTCAGTGGTGGAGAAATGCAGAAAGCTGCGCTCGCCTGTCTTATTGCCCGAAGCCCTGAAATATTGTTACTGGATGAACCAACAAAGGGACTTGATCCAATTGCTAAACAAAGGCTTCTAGAGCTTTTGGAAAATGAACTACCAGCGCAAACCGCGCTGTTGTTCACCACCCACGATATTGAATTTGCAGCAGTTGCCTCTAATCGTTGCGGTATGCTATTTGATCGGGCGTTACAAGTGGATGGTTCACCTAAAGAAGTTCTCACCGGCAACGCCCTCTATAGCACAACCATACACCGTGCCTTAAGAGATATGGCGCCAGGCTGTTTAACATTGTCGGAGGCGTTGGAGCGATGGCAGTGACAACAGTTTTGCGCAGCATCGCTATCCTTCTGCTCGGCAGTGGCATCTGCCTAGTTCTCATTCAGACGTACACCATTGCAACCGTCGTACTCCTACTCGCAGCCTTTTTGGTTTTTCTTGTTCGTCTAGAAAAGCGGCAGTTGACCGCTCGTGAACTCATTCTCATTGCTACACTTTCAGCTACAGCCGCCATCGCACGCCTGCCATTTGCAGCGATCCCTTCTGTGCAGGCCACCTCATTTGTCGTTATCGTCACTGGCGTTGTTTTTGGATCTGGTGCCGGCTTTCTTGTCGGCGCTGTGGCCGCCTGTGCGTCCAATCTTTTTTTAGGTCAAGGCCTTTGGACTCCCTTTCAGATGCTCGCTTGGGGGCTGATGGGAGCAGGCGCTGGCTGGCTACGACGAATGCCTACGTGGATCTTATGCTTCTATGGTGCCGTGACCGGTCTACTCTTTGGCTGGTTTATGAATGTTGTTACGCTACTTCCATTTTTAGAAACCATCTCATGGGAAATGGTCATCTTAACCTATGTGCAAAGCATCTGGTTCGACGTCGCCCACGCATGTGCAAATGTCATTTTTCTAGCCCTCTTTTCACGTAGCTGGATTCGACTGCTTACTAGATACCGCGATGTCCACGGTGTCTTGCATTAGAAAAGCTCGATCGCAGTGGACCGAGCCTTCGGGCTGTTTTCATTCAACCAGGTATATTCTACATTCTGAAAGCATGGTCCCCCGTTGACCATGCTTTTTTCGTTGCTCAACAGACACGCTTAGATATAACCGGGTAAGCCTGCAATTCAATGTTGGTGTTGCTTTTTATACAAGCTGCCATTCGCTCGCTTTCACTCTAAAGGGCACAAGCGCAGCAGCGACTCGAAAAGACCTCGTCGTGTTTTCTTTGCCGTTGGAGTCTCTCTAGTAGTTGCTTTTAATGATGGACTCATTTTATGATGTGACACGAATCAAAAAGGGATTCATCTAGTGATTTAAAGTCTAGAAGTCCGCATTGTTACTGAAAGACGACCTTCTTTAGCACTTTTATATTTACAGAATACAGCAGGCGTTTTTTTGAAGAAGTCAAATGATCTATATCACCTCGCATCCACTGATTTCACAATGAGCAAGTTAGCTAAACATAAAGTCCACCACTGGATCAATACTGCCCTAGATGATGTAATTTTGCATGAAAGGATGCACTTCCTTGTCTTGATTGGTAAGCAACACGCCTTAACACGCTTTTTTCTCAGTTATACGAGACCAATAAAAATAAAAACCATTTACGCAGAAACAACCATCAGCGTAGTCAAAATACGTAGACTCCTGCGGGAACAGCGCGAGCTGAAGATCCCGCAGGAAAGCTTGCTTTCCGAGGAAGCTGAAGCCGTGCCCGCGGAAAGCGGAGTGTTTTGACGCAGCGGTCTTGATTTCTTTACACCATAAATGGCACAAGTGCATCATCGACTCGAAAGGACCTCATCGTGTTTTTTTTTCACCCTACGGGTACAAGTGCAACATCGACTCGAAAAGACCTCGTCGTGTTTTCTTGCCGCTGGGGTCTCTCTAGTGGCTTCTTTATGACCTCATTTTTATGAAGTGAATTGAATTAATAAGGGGGATTCATCTAGTGATTTAGAGCGTAGAAGTCCGATTAGATACGTTTTGCTATATTACCTTATATTAATTATACCATGAAAAAATTGTAAAAAAAAGGGTGTTTTAATCCGAAATTTCATAATAAAATAAATTCATTGTTAATGCTGTTAAAGAAAAGGAGCTGAACGATGCGATTCTTTACTTTAATGACGAGAAAAATAGCGTACTCCATTCCTATTCAATGCCAAAAAACACTCCCGGTATTCTCCTTTCTTCTCGAAGTCGTTTGGAAAACCTCCAAAAGGTCTATGCTCTTCTTTTTTATTGTCATGATAGTGGCAGGTTCATGTACTGCTTTAGAAGCATGGGCGATTACCGAATTTATCAATGGCTTGCATGATACTGAACATCACTTATTCTTTTGGTTTCTATGTTTGATAGGCTCTATGCTTCTTAAGGAGGTTGCCATGTCTGCACAGCCTTTGATTGCAGGTCAGCTCAATGAAAACGTTGGGGAATATTTAAAAACAAGATGTTACGAGAAGGCGAGTTCTCTTGATTTAATAGGCTTCGACAGCGCTGATTATTACGATTCACTGGAGCGAAGCAAACAGGCGAGCAACAAAGATATTGGTTCAACGATTGAGTCGGTCGCCCGATTATCCATTCATTTCATTGAATTCATTGTTGTTATCATTGCCGTTGCACACATTCATGCCTATGCTGCCATTTTGTTGTTAATTGGCGTGACACCTGTCGCCCTCTCGTTGAAAAAAGCCAATCACGCTTTTATTCAAGTGAATTACCAGCAATCCCCTCTTCAACGTCAATTAAACTATTGGCGAGACCTTTCCACGAAAAAAGAATCCGCAGCAGAATTACGCTTGTTTGGCCTAAGCAATTTTTTTCTAAATCGTTGGAAAACGATTAGTCATCGAAAAATAGACGACATGTACAAGGCAAAGAAAAAAGTTGCCAACGAAACTCTTCTTTCCTTCTTAGGTGTAGAAATTCTAATTGGTGTTGTGATTGGAGCTCTTGTTTTTTCTGCTGTCTACGGAACCATTTCAATTGGTTTATTGGTGGCTACGCTATACCTCCTTAACCGTTTCGAAGAGATTGTCCGTATGACCTCCTTTTATATCGATGACATCTCAAGGTTTTACAATGATTTTCAGTACCTTCCCGATTTTTTAAAGCATAATGACATCGAAAAGCCACGAAAGAAAGTTTCTCCTAGGATCGCTGATGCCATCCTTGAATTTAAAGACGTCAGCTTTACTTATCCCGGACAAACGAAACCAGCCATTCATCACATTAACCTGACAATTCATTCGGGTGAAACCATTGCAGTCGTCGGTGAAAATGGAGCAGGAAAAAGCACAATTGCTAAGTTGTTTCTGAACCTTTATGAGCCAACGTACGGAACAATCGTCGTGAATGGTCTACGGCTCAATGAAACGGATTGGCAACCACATGCAAATGCCGTATTTCAAAACTATATGCGTTACCATTTAACGGTACGAGAAAACATTGGAATCGGTTCAATCACCGACATTCATAATGATGAGAAAATGTATCAAGCAGCTAAAGAAACAGATTTTTTGCAAGACATTCGCTTTCTTAAACAAGGATTAAATACAATGTTAGGACATCTATTTAGTGACGGAAAAGACTTGTCAGGAGGGCAGTGGCAAAAGATCGCTTTAGTCAGGTCGAATTTTCGCGATTCACCTTTCGTCGTCTTCGATGAACCAGCAGCATCCCTTGATCCCAAAACAGAATTTCAACTCTATCATCGGCTCAGAGATATGGCCATGGAAAAAACAGTTTTGTTTATCACACATAGACTGGGGTCTGCACAACTTGCGGATCGCATCATTTTTCTGAGCAATGGGACGATCTTAGAAGAAGGAAGTCATGAAAAGCTGATGCATCAGAATGGAGCTTATGCTCGGCTGTATAAACTGCAATCCAGTTGGTACACAACAAAGGAGGCAGGATTCTAGTGATTAAGGACCAAGAAGGCACTTTTCAACGCAGTAGAAGTTTTTTGAAATTCATTACATTCATCTTTACCGTTTCTCCAAAAGAAACTATCTTCTCTCTATTTCTCACACTCATTGTTGGCGTGCTTCCTTTCCTTAAACTAGTGATTCTCCAGAATTTCATTGATGATATTGTCACTTTATTAGAAACAAAACATCTCAGTGCTTCTTTACTTGTGTGGGCATCGGCATTTTTTATCCTCTCAATAATGCAAATTATTGTCTTACGTTATAGCCTTGTTTTCCAAGACAATGCCCATGAACATATTAAAGAAAACATGCAACAGAATATTATTCAAAAAGCACAATCTCTGCCCCTCATTTCATTTGAAGAAAACGCTTTGTATGATCAACTGAAAAGAATCCAAGCTGGCATTGACCAGCGTTTTTATTCCACAATGACATTCCTTTTTAGAGTGCTTACTTCTACCATAACATTAGGTTCTTTGCTGTTTTATTTTAGTACGTTGACATGGACAATTCCAATACTCGTAGGGGCTGGTACGCTACTATTTTGTTCCATACGAATCATCCCACTGTATGCAAAATATATATTGCAACGACGGCAAACAGAAGGTGAAAGGAAGCTTGATTACCTTGCCGATCTACTCACTGGGAAAGAGGCGGCTGCGGAGCTCCGATTGTTTGACACAGGAGCGTATCTTCTACAGCGATGGCGTTACTTAAACAGCAAGTTGAGAAAGCAACGCCTTTCGCATACGTATCAGGAATTTATCTATCATGTCATCAGTACAATTGGCCTTGTTTGTACGCTTGCCATTGCCCTTTTTATGATCGTCGACTCGCATGTAAACGGTGGTGTAACAATCGGGGCATTGACTGCCTTAATCACAGGCATCATTCAATTTCAAAGCCAAACAAGGTCCTTTTTATGGGGCGGCGTTCTCGTTGTAAATGACTTAAAATACATGGACGAATATTTTGATTTCATGGACCTCCAAACAGAAAACTTCACGGGGCTAGTGCTCGGTATGGGCCCCATAAAAGAGATTGTTTTTGAAGACGTTTCTTTTTGGTACCCTCATTCAAAAGCACCGGTTCTCCAACATATAAACTTACGCATTACTGCTGGGGATCGCATCGCACTCGTTGGTGAAAATGGGGCCGGAAAAACAACGCTTATAAAATTATTGTTAGGCTTTTATAAACCAACAAATGGTCGTATTTTGATAAATGGATTGGATGCAGAAAAACTGAATCCAAAAGATCTGCGTGCAAGAATATCGGCTCTATTTCAAGACTTCCAACGTTACTCGCTGACAGTGAAAGAAAACATTGCAGTCGGGCAAATGGAAAAGATAGATATCGAGGAACAAATATCAAAGACAGCACATGCTTCAGAGGCTAATTCATTCATTCAAAGCCTTCCAAATACGTATGACACCTTACTCGGAAAGGATTTTGATGGGGTCGAATTGTCACAAGGCCAATGGCAAAAAATCGCTATTGCTAGGGCTTATCTACGTAATTCAGACGTCCTCGTGTTAGATGAACCTACTGCTGCTCTAGACCCTGAAGCAGAAGTTGCGGTGTATAAGCACTTTCAAAAAATTTCTCAAGAAAAAACCGTCCTTCTCATTTCTCACCGCATGGGCGTCACTACACTAGCCAATCGTATCATCGTTTTAAAAAACGGAATGATCGTTGAGCAAGGGTCGCCATCGGAATTAACGGAAATGGAGAATGGGCATTATGCAAAACTATTTCGTTCCCAAGCTGAATGGTATACCTCATTGTGATTCTCTGTTCAGTGGAGCCTTCGTTTGGGAAGATTGGCTCTTCCGAGAGATGCTCTTTTAGCCCTCTATTTCCTATCCATGCAATTGGCTCATTCTTAAAAACAAATCCCCCAACGGGCAAATGCCATCGGGGGATTTAATTCTATTCGCTTCTATTTTTTGACCATGGTCGATGTTGCTGTCGAATCGATAAAGCTAAGCAGCTCTTGTGCTGCCTCATTGGCCTGTTTGATACAATCTGGCAGACCCAAGCCTTCAAAAGAAGAGCCAGCCAGCAGCAAGCCTGGGTAGTTTTGCTGTAATGTTTGTTTAATGGTATGAATGCGTTTTTGATGGCCAACTGTATATTGTGGCGTGGCTTGGTGCCACCTAGTAACAACAGAAAAGGTTGGCTTCTCATTAATATTGATCACTTTTTTGAGGTCCTGCATCGCAATACCGACAATCGCATCATCTGACTGCTCGATGATGGCTTCATTGCCTGGTCTTCCCACATATGCCCGCAAAAGCACATGCCCTTCCGGAGTCGTATGCGGCCATTTTTTCTGTGTCCATGTGCATGCGGTGATGTCGTAATCGCTTTTCTTCGATACAACAAACCCAGTACCATCCTTTAAGCCGCTCACTGCTTCCTTCGGAAAGGCCATCGCCACTGTAGCTACGGATGAGGAGGGCATATCGACAAGCGACTGGACAACAGGCTCATGTTTTAATAGTTTCGGAATCTGCTTGTGATCCAGTGCCAAAAGAACTGCGTCTGCGTCTAAGGTTCCGCTTTCCGTATTGACCGTAAAACCTCCCGATGACTTTTGTTGGAGTTGTTTCACGGCAGTGCCTGTTCTAATTTCACCGTGGACGAGCTCTGATGCGAGCGTCTCGATCAATGTTTCAAGACCGCTTTTCAAGGTGAGAAACTGACCAATTTTCTTTTTGGGTGTTGTTGGTTGCGTGCTTTTGAGGCCTAGAATCAATGAGCGTTTTTCCTGCTCGATTTTATAAAATTGAGGAAACACCGATAACAGGCTTAAACGATCAATGTCCCCCCCATAAATACCTGAAAGCAAAGGTTCAATTAAATGATCGACAACTTGATTACCGAACCTGCGGCGGAAGAAAAAGCCGACCGACTGATCTTCGCTCCCTTTGCTTTTTGATAAAAACAAATCCGCTCCAGCACGGAGTTTAGCACCTGGCGTAAACATTTTTGACATAAGAAATGGACGAAACGAGGTCGGGATTCCCATCACCGCACCTTCTGGGATGGGATGCAGCGTTTGATCAATTAGCACATACGATTGACCCGTCGCATTGCGCACCAGTTCATCCTCGAGTCCAAGTTCTTTACACAGTTCAACCGCGCTTGTTTTCCGCTCAAGAAAGGAATCTGGACCTCGCTCAATAATGTAGCCATCCTTACGTAATGTTCGAATTTTCCCACCAAGACGCGGCGACCCTTCAAGTAGGGTATAGGTTAATTGACCATTGGACTCACGTGCCGCTTGTTCAAGTCGGTAAGCAGCTGTCAATCCTGTAATGCCTCCACCTATGACGACGATGTGTTTTGACATACCTTTAGCTGCGCCTTCACTTCTTACGTGTAGGCTGCAGTCGTTTCACCTCGTTTTTCTTCTACGACATCTTCTTTTCGCAAGCATTGGCAAGGGCCTCGATAAACAATTGGTCGACGTTTGGCATAGGCGGTCTATAATAGGACACCCCGAGCTCATCGGTCACAACTTTGCATTCATAATCGTTGTCGTAAAGTACTTCTAAATGGTCGGCCACAAAACCGACTGGTGCGTAAACAAATGCTTGGTACCCCTCGGATGCATACAGGGAGCGTGTTAAATCTTGGACATCTGGACCTAACCACGGATCTGGCGTATTGCCTTCGCTTTGCCAACCAATTGCGTAGTCTCCAATGTCCGCCTGGTCCTTGATGGCTACTGCCGTTGCCCGTAATTGCTCAGGATATGGATCGCCGTTTTGCAGAATTTTTTCTGGTAAGGAGTGTGCAGATACGATTAAAACGGCACGTTCCCTTTCCTCGCCATTCATGGTTGCATAGACGTCGTTAATGGCTTGAACCCAATACGAAATAAACGCAGGCTCTTCATACCAACTTTCCACTGCACTGATTACAGGACCGCCAATTTTAGCCGCATGTTCCTTCGCCCGACCATTATAGGATTTCACCGAAAACGTCGAATAGTGCGGCGCAAGGACAATACTGACCGCTTCTGAAATCCCATCTGCTTTCATTTGATCAACAGCTTCTTCTATAAAAGGAGTAATATGCTTTAGTCCTATGTAAAGGATATACTCCTTGCTGTCATCCCGCTCATTCAGCTCCCTCGCAAGCGCTTCGCCTTGCTCGATGGTAATTCGGGCGAGTGGTGACACGCCACCAATCGCTTTATAGCGATCGGTGAGATCAGCAAGCATTTCAGGTGATGGCACACGGCCTCTTCGAATATGGGTATAATAATCCTCAATATCTTTTTCTTCATAGGGCGTCCCATAGGCCATGACAAGTAGTCCGACTTTACGTTTGCTCATTTTAAGCCTCACCTCTTCTGTCTTTCACTTCTCTCGAGTATGTGTGAACAAATGTTGTCAGCTGTTTTAGTGTCGCCGGCGAAACTTCTGGAAATACACCGTGCCCTAAATTAAAGATAAACCGATCACTTTGTAGCCCTTGATCTAATATCGCTTTAGCACGAGCTTCTATGACAGGCCATGGGGCGAGGAGGAAGGATGGATCAAGGTTGCCCATAACGGTTTTATGGAGACCTCGCTCTCTTGCCTCGTTCACGCTTAAGCGCCAGTCCAGTCCAACGACATCAATTGGCAAGGAGTGCCATTCCTCTGCAAGATGACTCGCTCCCACGCCAAACATCGTTACAGGCACACCAAACGATTTACAAGCCGTTACAATCCGTGTCATTACAGGTTTAATGTGTATACGATAATCCTCCACACTGACCGCGCCAACCCATGAGTCAAACAACTGAATCGCGTCGACCCCAGCATCTACTTGTGCTTTTACATACGCAATAATCATGTCACCGAGCTTATTCATTAAAAGTTGCCACTGTTCAGGCTCAGCGTACATCATTGCCTTTGTTCGATGATAGTTTTTTGACGGACGGCCTTCAATCAAATAGCTGGCAAGTGTAAATGGAGCTCCACTAAAACCGATCAATGGCACGTCAAGCTGCGTTTTTAGCAATCGGATCGTATCAAGAATATAGGGAATGCTCGCTTCAGCATCAAGTTGACCAATTCGTTCAATATCCGCCCTCGTTCGGATAGGGTCATCAATCACAGGACCTACTCCTGTTTTTATATCAACATCGACACCAACGCCCGCAAAGGGAGTCATAATGTCTTTGTAAAGAATCGCCGCATCCACTCCGTATTGCTCGACCGGAAGCCTAGTCACATAGGCACACAACTCTGGATCCTTTGTAATGTCAAACAACGAATGGGTTTCTTTTATTTTTCTGTATTCCGGCTGTGAACGCCCTGCTTGTCTCATAAACCACACTGGGACGTGTGGTGTCTTTTCTCCCTTACAGGCACGCAAAAATGTATCGTTGGACAACGACATGGTATGAACCCCTTTCCTTCTATATCAGGCTGATGACAAACGCTCGCTTTCTTTGTTGCTTTGCCTTGTCCGGTGCTCATTGCCCTTTTGGCAACTCCGCGCCTCCCAAAGCTTTGCGCCTCGAAAGCCAAACGTTTTCATTCAGCCTGGGTACGACTGTTGGCAACAATTTCATTCAGTCTGCGTTTTTCAAGACTTCTTCTACATTCGATTACTTCATATACTACCGAAAAAATGATGGAAAAACATCGTTCCGCAAGGATTGTCATAGAATAGACGATTTTGCGAATCATGGAAACGTACTCATTATATAATGAAAGAAGCCATCCATGCTACCGTTCAAGGGTAAGAGTCAAAAAGTCTTGATCTTACTAAAGGAACATGAGATCATCACAGAGAATCGAAAGGACGTGAGCGGTATGGCAAATGGACGTTTTTCAGGCATTTTGCTTGTTTCTGATATGGATGGAACCCTACTCAGCACAACAAAAACCATTAGTACGGAAAACAAGGACGCAATTCGTTATTTCACCGAGAATGGCGGCACTTTCACATTAGCAACTGGACGTATTCCCCGATCAGCGGGTCAATACATAGCCGACCTTGCCATTAATGCTCCCGGTGTTTTTTACAACGGTGGCATGATATACGATCTCCACAAACAAAGCGTCGTGTTTGAACAAGCATTGTCACCAGAAGCCGAAGCGACAGCAACGGCGTATATAAACGCTTACCCTACCTGTGGCGCTGAGGTGTACAGCCAGGGTGTTCTTCATATTGTGCGCAGCCATCCTTTAATAGAGAAGCATCTAACGGTTGAAGCCTTTATTAGCAAACGTGTCAATTCCTTTGCTGACGTGCCGCACCCGTGGCAAAAGGTCATTTTCGTAGATGATTCTAAACAAATTGACGAAATGGAAAAAAATGCACCTGAAGCGGATGATGTCGGTCATTATGTTCGTTCGGATGAAATGTTTTTCGAGCTCCTGCCTCCAAACGTCTCCAAAGGTAGAGCGTTAAAAAAGCTGGCGGCCATGCTCGACATCCCAATGAACCGAGTAGCCGCAGTCGGTGACAATATGAATGACGAAGATATGTTGAAAACCGCTGGCGCGGGATTCGCCGTCTCCAACGCCTGTGACGCCATCCGTCAATGCGCACCTTATGGCTGTTGTGCGAACGATGATCACGCCATCGTAGAAGTTGTTAAATGGATTGAAACGAATTGGGCGCCAAGCGTAGCAACAAACGCATAGACAAAGAGAGCAGCTGCGCTTGTGGAAACTTTGCGCCCCAAGACACTATCGTATTCGCATAATCTATACGGTCATTCTCTTGACCTTCACATGCTGAGAGCTGTTCTCTTGAGAACAGCTCTTTTTTAATGAATATCGCGTTTTTTGAACTGACCACCTTTGACGTCTTGAATGTTTCCGACGGCTAGAAAGGCATTCTCATCCATATCCTCGACGATGCTATGTAGCTTGGATTCCTCAACACGCGTGATGACGGTAAAAATCACCTTTTTATCGTCTCCAGAAAAGGCGCCTTCTCCATGTAGATAGGTGACACCACGACCAAGACGGTCATTAATTGCACTTCCAATCTCGTGTGCTTTATCAGAAATAATCCAAACAGATTTTGATCCGTCCATCCCGGCAACTGTAACATCAATCATTTTATAGGCAATAAAGTAAGCAATCATTGAGTACAGCGCACTTTCCCAATTGTACACAAATCCGGCGGTAGCGATTATGAAGAAGTTAAGGAAAAGCACAATTTCTCCAACTGAGAACGGCGATTTTTTTGTAAATAAGACGGCAAGCACTTCTGTGCCATCCGTTGAACCACCATTTCGAATCACAAGCCCAACACCGACTCCAACAAGCAACCCCCCAAAAACAGATGACAAGAGCTGATCCTCTATAAGCCCTGGAACGTCATGAAGGGCAAAGGTGCTTATCGCTAAACATGTAACGCCTAGCAAGGTCGTTAAAGCAAAGGTTTTCCCAATTTGCTTGTAGCCTAAAAAAACAAAAGGAAGATTTAAAAGGAACAAATAAATACCTAGACTGAGCGGTGTGACACTTGAAAGCATAATGGAGATACCCGTAATACCGCCATCAATAATCTCATTCGGGACTAAGAAAATTTCAAGCCCGATGGCAACAATCAAAGCTCCAATTGGCACAAGTATTAATCGTGTTAATAATTTGTATAAAAATCGTTTCTTTTTTTGTTCCATAGTCACCTTTCCGATCGTATCAATTTTCAGCCTTATAACTATATCAAAAAAAAGCGTTCACAAGCAAATGAACGCCTTTGCAAAAGGCAGGCATAATACCTTTTTTCTTTTAGTTATTTAAACACTGGAAAAGCAATATCACTTTGATGCAAAAGCAGCAATCGATGAAGTGGGCGAGTGCACATTGTGTATAACAAATGCTGGTCGGCATCACCTTTATAATAGTCTTTACCTGCATCAGCGACAATCACACCTTCAAACTCGAGACCTTTGCTCATATAAGACGGAATAACAATCACATTTTTGTTCATCGCTGAAGAATGCCGCGAAACCAATTCAACGTCAATATGTGTGTTCAACGCTTGATACACTTCCAAAGCTTGCTTCTCGTGCTTTGTAATAATGGCCACCCTTCTGACATTACTATCGCTCCACGCTTGAAGCGTACTTGCAATCTTATCCCTCCATTCTTCTCGGGAGGAAAATCGTTGAATCTCTGGCATTTCTCCCGGGCGATCCACTGCGTCCATCTTGATTGCTGAAGGAAGAAGATTTGCCGCGAAATCAACAATGTGCTTTGTTGATCGATAGCTTTTATGAAGCTCAGAAATGTTGATATCTTCGCCTAAAAGCCGTTTGTATTGATCATAGGACGTCGCTTGCTCTGGATACTTGTACACTGCCTGCTGAACATCACCAAATAGTGTAAATTGGGCTCTCGGAAAATAATGAATCAGCATGTAAAGCTGGGCAGGAGAATAATCCTGCATTTCATCAATCATTAATTGTCGCTCACGAAAAGATTGGCGATCAAGTAAGGCATTCTTCAGATAAATAAACGCAGCAGCGTCTTCAAAAGGAATATAGCCATTTTTTAATTCGGCTGTACTTTCCCGGGAAATATCGTCCCAGTCGTTACCCTCCATTGGATTAGAAAATAGGTCTACATAGGTTTGATAAAAATCAAGAAACTCAAGATTGGTTACTTGTTTGTTAATGCGCTTAAATAAACGTTTTGCTGACTGTCGACTTCTTTTCTGTAGCTCCTCTTCCTCACCAATATACGTGTTACTGGAAATTAACCGTTGATAACGTTTTTTACGTACGCTTTCCTCCATTCCAGAAAGCTTTTTCAGCAGCTGCTTTTTTAGAAAAAGAATGCGTTCATGGTGCGGCATCTTTCCTTTTCCATCATAGTACAACGTCCTTAACTGCTCTTCTGAAAAAAGTAGCTTCGTTTCGATCGAAAGTGATTTAAAACGTAACCCTTCATCATTCAATTTGTTGATATATTGATCAATGAGCTTCATAAAGGCAAGCTCTGCTTTACGGTCGGCCACTCTCGAAGGCGCTGTTTTCTTCGAATGCAAGTCCTCTAAGTAATCATACGGGTGCTGAATACGTACTTTAGGCCCGGCAAGCTGCCTCATTACATCATACAACATCAGTTGGCGAATATTTTCTTCCCCTAACTGGGGCAATACATTCGATAAATAATCTCGAAACACTCCGTTTGGTGTCAGCAATAAAAAATCGGCATGCGACAATTTATCTTTATACGTATAAAGAAGGTAAGCCACTCTTTGCAGGGCGATTGATGTCTTCCCACTCCCAGCGACCCCATTGATGAGCAATGTTTTCTTAAGATCGTCACGAATGATATCATTTTGTTCCTTTTGTATTGTCGCAACAATGGTTTTCATCTTAGTGTCCGTAGCATCACTCGCCATTTGTTCCAACATGGAATCCCCAACGGTTACATCCGTGTCAAATACACGCTTTAATTGTCCATCCTTTATTTCCATCTGCCTCTTTAAATGGACATTCCCATGAATTGTTCCTGATGGAGCTTCAAAGCTAGCTTCTCCTAGAGAAACGGTGTTGTAGAACAAGTTTGAGATGGGTGCACGCCAATCAAAAATGTGAAGATCGCCTTCCTCATCACGTAATGCGGCAGCCCCTATATAAATTGACTCAATGGAAGGTGATTGATCGTATTGAAAGTCGACACGACAAAAATAGGGGGTATTTTTCTGTCTTTCAAGTGTAAGATATTCATTTTTCCGCTTATGGTATTCATCCTCGAGCCCTTTTAATTCCACGGCTTTCGAGCGAATTTCCACCGATGTTTCCAGCTTACTCTCCCAGCTCGTATTGTCAATGGAGAGACCCTCCCAGAAATGCTTACGATCCATTTGGATGTCGGATCGATACGCCTCAAGCTCTTCATAGAGACGTTTATGCTGCTGTGATATTTCAGTCAAAATCTCCTCCAGCTTTGCTTGTTCTTCTGCCACGATCGACGGATGATGCTTTTCACTCATTGGCCGTGCCTCCTAATATGTCAAGATGCGTTGCAATTTCGCTTGCTCGCCAGTCTAGGGGTAGTGAACAATTCCTGCCATCCATTAGAACGTTTAGCAACCGCCATAATGGGCTCAGGACATGTGCACAATATTCGAAGGTGTCCCTTCCAATTCAGTCAGTGGGTTGTAAGGCACGACATAAAAGCTGCCCTCAAAAAAAGCGGAGACGCTTGAAATAGAATACGATCCTTGACCAGTCACTTGCCCTATCAGCTGAAGATAGTCATTTGTTTTCTCATAGATACGATAGACAACGCGTTTATCGCTCTGAGGCGTCCAGCTTAGCCTTTTTCGGTTCCAATCAAAAATATGAAAATCATTATGCATCGTTAAATCATTGATAGGTTGAAGGTCTACAGGCTTTGCCAGTTCTTTTACCTGCTGTGGTTTAGTAAATGCGGCAAGAGCTTCCTCCTCAGGCAGGATAGACTTCATTAACTTAGTCGCGAGATCACTACCCCCTTGAATATAAGACTTTTCCGTTGTTCGATCATACCCCATCCAGACAACACCCGTCATTTCTGGCGTATAACCTGCAAACCAAATATCACGATTTCCGCCTTCTATGGCTTCATATTGTGTCGTCCCTGTTTTTCCTGCAAGGGCTCCCGAATACTCTCCGGCGGAGCCAGTTCCTTCATTGACAACCCCTTCCAGCATTCGTGTCATATACCATGCCGTTTGAGGTGTGAATAGTCTCTTTTGTTCGTTCTGCTTTCGCGGTTCGAGCAATTCGCCGTCACGCGTATGAATGGAAGTAATGGCAACTGGAGTCGCCGTCACCCCTTCGTTGGCAAACGACCTAAACATCGTCGCTACAAGCATCGGTGACATTCCTTCTACTGTCCCGCCTAAACCGAGTGCGAGCCCATCATTTTTGACCTGCGCCCCTGCCTCTAGTAGAGGTTGTTTTCCCGTATTAAGACCAATCTGATCTAATAACCACACGGCCGGCGCATTCAAAGACTCCTGTAAGGCGTCGTACATTGATACCTTCCCTTGGTAGGTGCCATTATAATTTGACGGTGAATACGCGCCATACGATTGTTTCTGATCCTGTAGCACGGAATAAGGTGTGTAGCCTGCATCAAGCGCTGGCCCATACACAGCAAGTGGTTTAATCACTGAGCCGGGCTGACGTTTGGCATACAGCCGATTAAAGGAACCAGGCTCGTAGCCACGACCACCTTGAGCAGCAATCACTTTGCCTGTTTGATTATCAAGCAAAATGAACGCACCTTGACTCTTTTCACCTTGTAGGTCTGGAAAAAAAGCACCTTCTTCGAACGCTTGATATACTTTTTTCTGCAAATCAATTTGGATGGGGACCTTGATCGTATACCCTCCTGTAAGAATTTCTTCTCGACTTAGCTGATAACGCTTTTCTGCATCCTTCATGACAAGATCAATATACGTATACAACGCAGGCTGCTCACCAATTTCGTGCAGGGATGCATGAAGTGTCGTACCTTTTTTTCGAACAGCCTCCTCATGAGAAATAAATCCTTGATCCGCCATTAGAGAAAGAATTAGATTCCGCCTGTTTAAGGCAGCCTCTTTATCATCTATTGGTGAATAATGAGAGGGAGCCTTTGGTATGGCTGCCAACATCGCCCCCTCCTCTAGGGTTAATTGCGAAACCGGCTTATTGTAATAAGTCTTTGCGGCTGCACCAATACCATAAGCCCCATGACCAAAATAAATCCGATTTAAATACATTTCTAAAATTTGATCCTTTGTATAATGATTTTCTAAATTTATGGCAATAACGGCCTCTTTTGATTTACGAAGCCATGTCTTATCATTCGTTAAAAAGACATTTTTCGCTAATTGTTGCGTGATTGTGCTCCCACCTTCTACCATTGCCCCTGCCATCAAGTCTCGATACAACGCACGACCAATTGCACGTATATCCAAGCCATGATGTGTTAAAAAGCGACTGTCTTCTACCGCTATAAAAGCTTGCTTTACATGGTCAGGAATTTGATCCTCAGTCACTGGGTCACGATTTTCAACATAGAGAGAGGTTAACTCATTCCCACGTTCATCCACGAGCGTACTTGCAGCATCAAAAACAAGTAATTCTTCATCTAGGACATAATCTCCAGCATATATTATTGATAAATACCCACTTACGGCCAGAAAGATAAAAAAGATCATGGCGACAACGACCGTACTAAGTTTTTTCAGCAAAAAATACACCTCCTTAAACGATCACTCTCGAATAAACCATGAAATGACAAAAAAATCAACAGAGATTGCAACATTTCTGAAGGCTCTCTCAATTGATATGAAACGTCTACAAAGGAATTTCGACTCAACACGCAGAATTTTTCTTGAATCAGGGTAATGTAATAAGAGGGTCACGCTAGATTGAAACGGAGGAATATCACATGTTGACCATTTCAAAAGGAACGTACGGATTTTTAAAAAAATGGCAGGAGCACCACGAAGTTGATCACTCAGAGCTATATTTGTCTGGATCGTCCGCTGTGCTCATCGTTGAAGGCTCTTCGCCAGTAGACTCACTTTCTCAAGCGAGCAAATATGAGGTACTTGCCTCTGGAGGAACACTACATGGCGAATTTGCCGTAATGCGTTATTTGCCAATTTCAGAGGATGCTCAACCAATTTTTGAACAACGACATAAAAATCTTGGTCAAAAAACAGGAAATGGCTTACTAGGCATTCGGCTGCTCAAGCCTAAGTCTGGAGATATGTATTGTGTCGTAAGTATCTGGGACAAAGAAACAAGCTATCAATACAATAGTGTTCCCCTTGTAGATGAAAGCCTTATGGCAAAGGGACCTGGCGGCTTGTTTGAAGCGCCATTTACAAAAACCTATCATCTTCCAAAAGAATAAAACAAGAGGCTCCCATTCGATTGATTCGATGCGGAGTCTTTTGTTATAAATTGATCTTTCGCACCTTACATTCGGCAGACACGCTTAGATATAACTGGGTAAACCTGAAATTTATTGGCGAAAGGTCAACATCGATTCGAAAATACCTTATCGTTTACCACTAGTGCCCTTTCCACTACCTTCGTTTACCTTCGTTGGTTATGGTCGAAATTGAACCAACTAGGTCTATCTCATTTCATTCGTTCTTTACAATCACCAAAAGCGGTCACTAGTGAGACTCCAGCAGTAAAGAAAACATGACGAGGTCTTTATGGTTATGGATCGCTCCGTCCACATACTTCGCTATCTGTGGGGCACGGCTTCAGCTTCCTGGGAATCTTGCTTTCCGAGGGGATCTTCAGCTCGCGCTGATCCCACTAGAGTCTACGTATGTTGACTACGCTGATGTTTGTTTCTGCGCACATTGTTTATTGTGGCTCGGTCTCGTATAGAGGGTAAAAGCCGTGTGGCAACCAAATCAGGCAAGGAAGTGCAATGTTTCAAGGTAGGTCACCTGGTGCCTTTTACACGAATGTCGTTTGGTAAAGGCATCTTGTGCGAAAACAAGAACCATAACTTATCCTGAATAAAATAAGATCTACGTTACCTGATGGGGCACTAGTTATTTAGAGCGTAAAAATCCGCTTAGCTACTAAAAGGTGATTTCAGCACTACGAAAGTTGTCTTTCTTATAAACTTACCTCGAACATCATATACGTTTAAAACAGACAAAAAGTTTCATTTTTCGAGTCCTTGTCAAACAAAACTCAGGAGCCTTATTCATTCATTAGTCAGTGTTTGTCGCGTTTATATTCATGCGTTACACAAAAAATCGCCCCCTTCTCAACACCAATAGGTATTGCAGGGAGCTGCTTGCTCGTTATGCGGTGAATCGCTATCTACACTTATTTTTTCATTCCTCTTCACGTCGGAGCAATGGTCTTTCAAGCGAGTACAGATCCTCAATGAGGCTATCGCACTTTTCTTCTGTCACCATGCGTGCGTCTTGGACCGCCATATTGTAAATATAAGGAGCTGTTTGTTTCACAACAAAATCAAACAAATGTTCGACAACGAATGGACCAGGATCCTCCTGCCCCTCCTTCGTCATTTCTTCTCGAAGCTGCTCAATTAATATCCGCTTGTCTTCTCTAGGTATTTTTATAGGCATGTTCAACTTCTGCTACACCTCTTTATTTAATAATCGCCATTAGATTACTTCTCTTTCTCAATAAAAAATCCTTGTCTGAGAGTAGAAAATAACATGGAAAAACAATCCATCTAACGACGAGGTCAGATGGCAAACCAAAAAAGCGAAAGGTGAGTGTCCCGTCGCTTAAGAGTAAAGAAGTCGAACAATGAACATCTAGAGAAAAGGAAAGTCGCAATGAAAAGCGTTCAATCTCCTGCTTATTCATATGCAAATCTTCAGGTTAGTTTTTCTAGTGATGCTTTGTTGAATGCAGGGATGTCATCAGGCTGGCGGCTTGTTACGAGGTCGCCACAAACCACTACTTCTTTGTCATACACTGTAGCTCCCGCATATTTAAGGTCTATTTGAATAGACTTAAACCCTGTGACTCGTCGGCCTTGAAGAGATTCAGCCGTAATTAACAACTGTGGCCCATGGCAAATCGCAAACACTGGCTTGTCCGCAAACATAAAGTCCTTGACGAAACTGACAAATCGGTCATCGCTCCTCAGGATATCTGGAGAAAATCCACCTGGGATTAACAACGCATCATAATCTGAAGAACGTGCGTCTGCAATGCCAAGACCTGACGTTTCAGTGGACTCCCCTTGTTTACCTTTTAGCGTTTCACCAGCTTCTGAACTAATCACGGTAAGCTTGTGACCTGCTTCTTGAAAGCTTTTTTTCGGTTCAGTATACTCACTGTCCTCAAATTCATTCGTCAATACAACAGCAACCTTTGCCATGAATATGCACTCCTTTTATAGCTTTGACTCGTATAGAGGGATTCCCGAATTTGTTGTTCTTAAACGTAGATCTCTTTATAAAAAAAAGCGGTATCAGCTCTCACTTTTCCATTTTCTCCATTATTCGAGACCAAGAAAAAAAAGCAATGTACGCAGAAATATACATCAGCGTAGTTAAAATACGTAGACTCCTGCGGCAAAGAAAACACGACGAAGTCTTTTTGAGTCGATGTTGCACTTGTACCCTTTAGGGTGGAACAGCGCGAGCTGAAGATCCCGCAGGAAAGCAAGACTCCGAGGAAGCTGAAGCCGTGCCCGGCGGCAAAGAAAACACGACGAGGTCTTCTCGAGTCGATGTTGCACTTGTACCCGTAGGGTGGAACAGCGCGAGCTGAAGATCCCGCAGGAAAGCAAGACTCCGAGGAAGCTGAAGCCGTGCCCGGCGGCAAAGAAAACACGACGAGGTCTTCTCGAGTCGATGTTGCACTTGTACCCGTAGGGTGAAAAGAAAACACGATGAGGTACTCGCGAATCGATGTTGACCTTATACCCTTTAGGGTGCAAGCGAAGTATTTTGACGAAGCGGTCGTGATTTCTTTGCCAAAAAACGATATGCTACAATATCCTACAGGAGGTTTTCAGATGAAAACGGCATTATATCAAACGTTGGATAACAAGCTTCCATCAATGGTGAAAGTGCGCAGACATCTTCACATGCATCCGGAACTTTCCTTTCACGAAACAAAAACGGCAGCATTCATTGCTCAATGGTATGAAACATTGGGGATCCCTTATCGAGCTAATGTCGGTGGGAATGGCATTGTCGCCACAATTAAAGGTGAGCTTCCTGGGAAAACAGTCGCCTTACGGGCAGATTTCGATGCCCTGCCTATTCAAGATGAAAAGAAGGCCCCCTATTCATCCGTGACTGATGGTGTGTGCCATGCATGTGGACACGATGGTCATACGTCGACATTGCTGCACGTCGCAGAAAGCTTTTGGCTTCATAAGGCTCAACTTCAAGGTACGATTGTCCTCATTCATCAACATGCTGAAGAGCTTCATCCTGGTGGTGCACAGAGTATGATTGACGATGGGTGCCTCGAAGGTGTCGATATGATTTTTGGCACTCACCTTTGGTCATTGACACCGACTGGAACCGTCCAATATGTCTCCGGGCCAATGATGGCCGCTGCCGACAAACTTGATATCGTTGTGCAGGGAAAAGGAGGCCACGGAGCTCAGCCTCACCATGCAAAAGATGCTATTGTCGCAGCTTCTCAGCTTGTTCTTCAGCTACAAACGGTCGTTAGTCGTAACATCGATCCACTAGAAGCAGCCGTCTTATCAATCGGTTCATTTGAGGCACGTAACCCTTTCAATGTCATTGCGGACCGTGTAACGATGAGTGGAACTGTGCGTACCTTTCAACCCACTGTACGTAATGCCGTTGAAGAGGCGACAAAAAGAATTTGTGATGGTGTAGCGAGGAGCGCAAACGTGCATATTGACCTCACTTATCTACGCAGTTATCCTGCTGTTGTGAACCACGATGTGGCCACTACATACGTTAAAAAGGCTGCTGAAAAGGTGCCAGAAGTGACACACACCGAACAAATGGTGCCAGTGATGCCTGCTGAGGATTTTGCTTATTATTTAGAGCATGTTGAAGGCGCATTCTTTTTTACAGGAGCTCAACCGGATAACGTTGATGAGCCCTTTCCTCACCATCATCCTCGCTTTGATTTCAATGAAAAAGCGCTGTTAATTGCTGCAAAAACATTGACTGGTGCCGCTCTAGATTACCTTTCAACCCATGCAGTAAAATAAGCCATCTCTGCCCTGGTATAAAAATAAAGCGACAGCTTAAACTAAAGCCAACTTACAAGAATGAGGGCGTTACTTTGAAATCAAAAAAAGGGTTGGCTTTAGCAGCAGTTGCTTCAATTCCACTTGTCATGACATTAGGTAATTCAATGTTAATTCCTGTGCTTCCTACTATGGAAAAGGCTCTTGGGATTACAGCATTCCAATCAAGCCTCATTCTGACGGTCTATTCGATTGTTGCGATTCTTCTCATACCGGTTGCAGGCTATATGTCAGATCGATGGGGAAGAAAAAAAATCATCATTCCTAGCTTAATTATTGCTGGTATTGGCGGTATTATTTCTGGCTATGCCGCATGGAAGCTCCATGATGCTGCCTTTCCAATTATTTTAGTAGGTCGCTTTTTTCAAGGGGTGGGTGCAGCTGGAGCTGCGCCGATTGTGCTACCACTCGTAGGTGATATGTTTGACAGCGAAGAAGAGGTTTCAAGTGGTCTTGGTACTGTAGAAACATCGAACACGTTTGGCAAAGTGCTAAGTCCGATACTTGGCGCAGCTTTGGCTACCGTTTTTTGGTTTTTCCCTTTCTGGGCTTTTCCTGTTTTTTGTCTCATCTCAATTATAGCCATGATGGTTTTCGTGAAGGTCCCCCCTTCAAACGAATCACCGCCACCTTTAAAAGAGTATATTAAAAGCATAAAAGCCATTTTCAAACGAGAAGGACGATGGCTGACAGCCGTTTTCTTTATCGGTGGTCTCTGTATTTTTGTGATTTTTGGCGTCCTTTTTTATCTTTCCACCATTCTTGAAGAACGCTATCAAATCGCTGGTGTCCAGAAAGGCTTTGTTCTTGCCATTCCATTAATGGCGCTATGTGCAGCGTCTTATTTTGCAGGACGACACATCAAAGAGTCGAAACCACTCATGAAATGGGTTACCTTTGTAGGTCTTCTGCTCCTCACAGCAGGTGTCAGTGTGCTTGCGTTTGTCCAAGGTTTATATATACTACTGACTGCTTTATTTATCAGTGGTATCGGTATTGGCGCTGCACTTCCTTGCCTAGATGCACTCATTACGGAAGGCATTGAGAAGGAACAGCGTGGTATTATTACCGCCGTTTATTCGTCTATTCGTTTTATAGGGGTCGCCGCTGCACCACCTTTAGCTGCTATTCTCATGGAGATCTCACAAAAGAGCTTGTTTTTTACGCTTGCTGGTATGTCATTTGTGGGAATCTGCTGCACATTATTTATTCATCCGGAGCAGGAGCAACGGGAGAAAGGGAGACCCAAACCAAATACGATTTAAGGGGTCAGGCTCTTGAGAAACGCTCGCTTTCTTCGTTGCTTTGCCCTCTCCGGTGTTTATTACCTGACCGCGCCTCGAAAGACAAACGCTTTCAATTCGCCCGATTGAACACTTTGGTCGCTTATATGTTTTGCCATGTCCAGATTTTTAAAAAACCCCTTGAACTGTTCAAGGGGTTTTGGCATGCATTGTTCGGAGACGATAGCCGTTTATCGCTGTTTTCCCGAGGTCCTCAAGAAGATTGTAGTTTGCGTAAGCTCCAACAACGGCACCAATTCCTGGCATTAATTGCAATAGCTTAACTAAATCAATGTAATCACGATATTCCTGTTGAAACACCTGCCAATCCGTATCTGCTATCTGTTCCTTGTGATCATCCCAATTCTTCACAATTGGATAAAGCTCCTTCCTCCTCGTGTCACTTGAGAACTGAAGCTCAAAAAGATGTAAGATGTACAATCGTTCATCGTAACGTCGCGTATCAAACCCGTACCAAGAGGCAAGCTCATGTAAAAATTTCATTTTTATTCCTAACAACAATGGGAAATCTGCCATGCCAAGGAAGATTCCTCCAGCACCAGTGCCTGCCCCTTCGACGGCCGCTGTTCGCTTATAGGATTGCAAGATGTCGACTGCCTTTTTATCTTTCTCTTGTAACGACCAGTCGTCCG
Source organism: Aureibacillus halotolerans (assembly GCF_004363045.1). Lineage (NCBI taxonomy): Bacteria > Bacillati > Bacillota > Bacilli > Caryophanales > Bacillaceae > Aureibacillus > Aureibacillus halotolerans. The sequence continues at coordinate 37,308 of NZ_SNYJ01000002.1, read as the reverse complement.
TTTCTTTAGGCTTAGTTGTCCACTTCGATCCAACTAGGCATGTCTCGACAATGCCTTTAACGGCCTCTGTTAGTGCCTGATGCACTTTCTCAGGAACAATCGCATTAAACCTTGTCTGTGTCAGCTTTGCGACACGTTGAAAGCGTGTCGATTTTTGCAACATGGCAAGCTCCCATTGCTTCAGGTCAATGTATACCTCTTTTTCGTAGCTTTTATCAATCGACACGTTTATCCCTTCCCTTCACCCTTTTGACACAGCTAAGCTAATTATAGCTCTGCCGCCTTTGCAATCCGTTTTTTCAGAAAAACGCTGACGTAGAGGGACGTAAATACCACACCAACAACCAGTGATAACACACCTTGCCACCAAGGCGCTTGGAAATACAATGGGATAGGGAGAAACACAGCAGCAATGAACAATAGCTGCCGAATGAGTGACAGTACAGCAACGTTTTTTTGACGCTCATTGATGGGGTATAAATGCAGCCATATTTTATCTCTATGATGGCGTGTCAGTGTACTCAACTGAAATCCAATAAAGTAAATAAAAAGGACAACAGTCACGCACTTAGCTGGCCAATAAGGGACCCACCATGCGAGAGCAGCTCCTAACAAAACCAAACGCATATAAATCCCCAAATAATCTCCTGTTCTCAGGAATGTTCGCCAAAACAAAAACCGATAGCTTGCTTGCTGTTGAAAAGGAATTTTTGCAATCAGCCAATCCAAATATTTGCGTCGTTTGGCCGTATCTTGAATGGATGGAACATCCGTGAACATATTGGCAATTCGATAAAACATTGTCATGCGTTTCTGCTCTTTGTGAATCAGCAAATCCCATTTTAAGGATCGGTAGCGTCGACTGCTACGCATGTACATGTATAATAGGCCCATCAATACAGCAATGATACTTGCAAAAAGCCATTGCCCTTGACAGATAAAAAACATAAACACAACATTTAAGGAGAACCTCACAAGCTTTTCAGCAATCCGTATACGCACATCCAAATAATAAGAAAGCTCCCATTCTGAAGCGAGATTCCATATCTTCGTAATAATGGCAGCACCTATAGCCACCAGCAGAATAGATCCTGTGCCACCGTTTGCTAAATATAATGGGGCACACGCAGCAAAAATGAGGACGAGCACATAAAGTTGAAGTCCAAAGCTTACAACCCCACTTTTAAAGAAATAGGGACCCATCTTTGTCTCTAATGGGAGTAAAAAAACAATGTCTGCTTGCTTCAAGAATGTGTACACCGGACTATAAGAAAGCGCAAGCGCCACGATGACTGCCATTAGGAAAACAGCCGGAAATTCAGCTGGGATGGTTTGTAGCCATTGCTGATAATAATAAGCTGCTGCGCCTATTCCGAACAACAAAGCAAATTTAAAATGATCATTAAAGATATATTTTCCATAGCGTGCCAGTTCTTTTGCTGTGTCGCGAATCCTTCTTTTCCAAAGAGTTTGAATGTCATTCATGAAACAGCATCCTTTGTCAGCTGCAAATATATATCATCTAATGTGGCCACAGGCAGCTCCAGCTGCTTTCGCAACTCATCTAATGTACCGAAAGCTTTAATCTCACCATCATGAAGGATGACAAAACGATCACAATAACGTTCGGCTGTAGATAATATATGTGTCGACATAAGGATACCTGCCCCTGCATTCTTGCGTTCTTCCATTAACGTTAGAAAGGATTGAATGCCGATAGGGTCTAAGCCTAAAAATGGCTCGTCAACAATGTAAAGGTTTGGTTCTACAAGCAACGCACACATAATCATTACTTTTTGTTTCATGCCCTTTGAAAAATGATTAGGAAACCAACCTAAGCGCTTCTCCATTCGAAACTCTTCAAGTAACGGAGGGAGCCTTTTTTCAACATCAGCTTTTTCAAGATTATAGGCCATGGCTGTTAAATCTAAATGTTCCTGCAACGTAAGTTCATCATAAAGCTGTGGGGTTTCAGGGATGTATGTAAAATGACTACGATACGCCTCAGGAGCTTGCGCAAAGGAATCTCCTGCAATTAACACATTTCCTTTTTTCGCTTCCATAAGCCCGATAATATGTTTAATTGTTGTACTCTTCCCTGCACCGTTTAATCCAATAAGTGCGACCATCTCACCTCGTTGCACTTGAAATGAAATGTTCTTTAATACATTTGCGTTCGTATACCCGCCGGTTAATGATTGAATTGCTAAAAGTGGCTCCATCGTATGTCCCTTTCTGCTTACATTTCTTTTACTCATCCTACCATAGAAAAGCTAAACTATTCATCATTTGACTAACTACCCTTGGGTATTCTCTTCCAAATGTAGATACTACGCATCCATTTGACGTATAGAAACTTCACCAAATGCACATAGTATAGGGGAAGCGAGGAACGAATCGTAGCAGACCCAACATTGAAGGCAAAGCGTATGCTTTATCCTCTCATGAAAAGGGGTGTCTGTGAAGGACAATTCAAAAGCGTTTGTTACCCACTGAGAATGCGCATCGTGTGTTAACGACCATTCGGCAATGCCGATCCTGGGGGTGTCTGTGAAAGACAGCGTGCTGATTTTCCTTACCTGCGACGAACCCTCGGCTTCACAACAAACAGGATGCCACGACCGGCATCCTGTTTTTCGGCTTATGAGAAACGCTCGCTTTCTTCGTTGCTTTGCCTTGTGCGGTGCTCATTGCCCATGTGGCAACTCCGCGCCTCCCAAGCCTTCGCGCCTCGACAGACAAACGTTTTCATTGCGCCTACGGCTTATGAGAAACGCTCGCTTTCTTCGTTGCTTTGCCTTGTGCGGTGCTCATTGCCCTTATGGCAACTCCGCGCCTCCCAAGCCTTCGCGCCTCGACAGACAAACGCTTTCATTGCGCCTACGGCTTATGAGAAACGCTCGCTTTCTTCGTTGCTTTGCCTTGTCCAGTTCTCATTGCCCTTATGGCAACTCCGCGCCTCCCAAGCCTTCGCGCCTCGAAAGACAAACGTTTTCATTGCGCCTTGGGTTTTTCGAGAAACGCTCGCTTTCTTCGTTGTTTTGCCTTGTGCGGTGCTCATTGCCCATGTGGCAACTCCGCGCCTTTCAAGCTTTAACTCCTAGATAATACAAGCGTTTTAATTACGTCTGCGGATTGTTTAATGTTTTATTATCCTTTAATCGCTCCATCAGCAATTCCTGAGATGAACTGACGGCTGAAGATAGCGAAAAGAGCGATGAGTGGAATTGTGGCTAATAGCGTACCTGCCATTACCATGCCGTAGTCTGTGTTGTAGATCCCATTTAACTGTGCGAGCATGACTTGCAGTGTAAATTTACTAGAGTCATTTAATACAACAAGTGGCCAGAGATAGTCGTTCCAAATGCCAACAAATGTGAAGATACCAAGGAAAGCCATGGCAGGACGGAGAATTGGCAAGGCCACATGGTAATACAAACGAAACTGCCCACAACCATCTAAACGCCCCGCATCCATTAGTTCATCAGGCACCGATTCCTCACAATACTGCTTGATCCAAAAGATCCCAAACGCACCTGCAAGTCCAGGAACGATAAGTGCCTGAAACGTATTGACCCAGCCAATTGAAGCCATGATAAGAAATTGTGGAACAAAACTCAATTGGGATGGAATCATCATTGTGGCAAGCAATGATACAAACAAAAACGTTTTTCCGGGAAACTGAAATTTAGCAAATGTAAAGCCAGCCAAAGAGCAAAAGAACAGCGTACCTACCGTCGTAATGACAGCAACGAATATCGTATTCCCGGTTGCTTGGAAGAAATTAATGCTTGCAAAGACATTTTGCACATTAATGATGAGTTGGTCGCCAAAAAATAAATTCGGTGGAAAGGCAAGAATCTCACTCGAACTACTGGTCGACATTACCGCCAACCAATAGAACGGAAATACAGAAAGAAAAACACCAATCAGTAATCCTGTATGAAGCAGTATTTTTGATTGCAGAGAGCTCATTGTAATTTCCCCTTTCTATAACCGGTTAACGAATTTCCAGTTAATCAATGAAAATCCACCTATTAGAATAAACAATGCCCATGAAACGGCTGCAGCATATCCAAACTGACTTTGTAAAAAAGCTTCATTGTACATATAAAGGGATAGAGTAAGACCACTGCTTCCAATACCTCCATCATCACCTAACAGTATCTGTGGTTCTGTAAACAATTGCATTGAACCAATGGTGGTCATGATAATCGTGAACAGGATCACTGGTTTCATAATAGGAATGGTGATTTTGAAAAATGTCTGAATGGGAGACGCACCATCAATCTTTGCAGCTTCATACATGGCTTGTGGTACACTTTGCAGTCCAGCGAGATAAATAATCGCATTGTAGCCTGTAAACCTCCAAACTACCATCGAACCTAAAACAAATTTCACAAGCGTACTGTTATTGATCCATGCGACTGGATCCACACCAAACAATGAAATAAAATAATTCAATAGACCGTATTCATTATTAAAAATGGACTGGAAGATAATTGCTACGGCCACGATTGACGTTACATTTGTCACAAAAAACAGCGTGCGGTAAACTCCGCGAAATCTCAGTAGCGGAACGTTAAGCATCACAGCAATGATCATGGCGAACAACAGCATTGGCACACTGGAAATAAACCAGATGGCGAATGTGTTCCCTAAAGCTGTCCAAAACACAGGCTCAGTAAGCATGTATTGAAATTGAGCGAGCCCTACGAACTTAATGTCACCAAGGCCGTTCCACGACTGAAATGAGAGAAAGATGGAATACAGTATGGGAAATACCCCAAATGCAAGAAAAAGGATGTAAAAAGGGGAAATGAACAAGTAGAGAATCTTGTTTTTCCTGATTTCCTTCCAAAGCTTTGAAGACTTTGATACCTCATTGGTAACGAGTTGCTTTGGCGCACTTGCCGTATCGTTTTTCATTATGTCTGCTCCCTCCTAACGTCTTGATAATTCGCGTTTGACTTGGACTTGGATGTCGTTCCATGCCTGTTCTGGGTCTTTTCCACGTGTTTCCACCAAGCGAAGCTCAGCCTCAAAAATGCCGTTCACCATTGAGTGAAATTCACCAAAATACGTTTCTGGTACATCCTTAGCTACATCAACAAAGGTTTTCGTAGTGTTTTGCCCACCATAAAATTCTTCCTCTGAAGACAATTCACTGCTTTCCAACGCATCTATAGCAGAGGGAAACAAATTGTAGTTTTGGTAAGCGGTTATTTGGTTTTCAGGTGACATAAGCCATGCAATAATGTCATAGGATGTCTGCTTATGCTCTGAACTCTCCAGTACACTTAAAAATGAACCCCCTCTGTTTCCGGCTCCGCCGGGCGCTTCTGCAACTCTCCATTGACCACTCGTGTTAGGAGCAGCATCCTCGAGAATCTTTTTGCCCCATACTGCATTTGGAACTGTTGCAATTTGACTATTGTTATAAGCCGCATTCCAATCGGTTGTTCCATCCTGAATTCCTGGTGCAATCCCGGTCTCCGCTGCCTTAACAGCCGTATCCCAAATTTGTTTCATATGGTCTTGGTCTCCAATATATTCATCGTCTTCAGAAAAAAACTTCTTTGGGCTTTGAGCAATCGCCATTCTGTAGATTGATAGAATGCTATCCACCATATAGACGCCTGTTGATTCCTTAAGTTTTTTACCTGCTTCAATATACTGATCCCAGGTTTGTAACTGTGACGCCACCTCTTCGGGTTCTGTCGGCAGCCCCGCCTGTTCAAATAAGTCCTTTCGATAAAAGAGAGCCGTTGGTCCTGTATCTACTGGCAAGGCGATAAGCTTTTCGCCATCATTAACTTCTGCTAGATTCCATTTCCAATCCAAGTAGTCATCTTGGATGGATTCTGCCCCATAATCATACAAATTAGCGAAATGTTCATTGTATGGTAAATATTGCGCTATCCAATCGTTCAGCATTACAATATCAGGCCCACCTGAATTCCCAACGAGCGTTGTCTGTAGCTTGATTCGAAAATCCCCACCAATCTTTTGTGCTTCCAGCTCGACATTCGGAAACTGCGTTTCAATCTGTTCCACGAGGCTATCGTCTAGCCCCCTGTTCCAGTACCAAAGTGTGATATGCTCCTTTTCACCTGCCTGGCTGGAAGCAGTACCACAACCTGCTAATAGGAGTACTAAAGAAATCAAACACATGACAACACGGAACGTCTTCATGATGAAATCCTCCTCGTATATCGCATTTTTTGAAAACGCTTTCATATCTAATTATTATTTTATCTAAAACCATTTATATTGTCAATTTATAAAACGTTTTCAAAACTTTCGATTCCCGAAGCAACAAGGCGTAATGGTATATAAACACAAAAAACCAAGTGAATTAAATTACATAATTACAAATAAATAACATATTATTCTATTGATATCTACATATCAAAGCGCTTTCTTAATTTATTTACAAAAGAAAATACAGAATGGTATACCGATCTATAATTTCTAACGCAAAAAATAGTTCTGTTAACAAAATCTCACCATAGCGAATTGTCATCGCATTTCATTTTGCTGACCCCTCTTTCATGTTGCGCATAGGTCAATGCTCGCTTATCTGAGCTATGCGAGGGATTTTTCTCTTTTAGTGTGACTCTTCCCCTAGCTGTTTGGGGAGTTAACTGAACAAATAGCAAACGTTTCTTGGATTGAAAAAGATCCCGCTGTCCCTTTGCTCATAAAATGTGGTTTCTTTGGAAAGAGTAATAAGAAAAGTAGGTGTGCACTGAATGAAATCTCTCCGTTTTCAGTGGTGCGTTTGTCTTTTATTGTTGCTTTCCTGTGGGGTTAAAGAACAGGATATTGATTCACCCACTCCTTCAGAGATATCCTTTTCTTCCATTGAAAACGATGATGCCGTAAATAAAGAACCAAATCTTTCAGAGCAAAGTGCTTCACCGTTTACTGCTTTTTACCTAACTGCTGTGTTTGAAAATGGCAAGAAATACAGCGTGATGTATGATCATATGCACAAAAATGAAGCGATAATTCACGATCAACGAAAGGATACGAAGCTCATAGGCGAGGATGCTGTCGACCAGCTTTTGCCACTATTTATCACAACCGGAATCACACATACCATGGAGAAGGATGAAGCTCTCCATCAAATTATGAATGTGTTTTTAATTCGGCAAGCAAGCATGGTATCTCTCGATATTTATTTTGCCGACGGGGAGCATACTACATATCTTTATCAAGAAAATGATTAATGGTGTTTCTAATTTGCAACCCGGCAATGAGCACCGAACAAGGCGAAGCAACGACGGAAGCGAGCGTTTCTCATCAAACAACCTCAGGCTGAATGAAAACGTTTGTCTTTCGAGGCGCGAAGGCTTGGCAGGCGCGGAGTTGCCATAAGGGCAATGAGCACCGGACAAGACAAAGCAACAACGAAAGCGAGCGTTTCTCATCAGTCTGAGGGTATGCACCAATTGAATCGGCGCATGCCCTCAGAAAATTCATTTAAGGAAGTTCGATCTCTTCAACAGTTCGTTCAACAATTCTTGCTTCTTTTATCGCCACAAACGAACCACCTGATGTGTGAAATACATCATTTGTTACGAAATACGTCATCGCCTCATGAATGGCTGCTGCATCAACAGGCTCAACAGGCTCTTCAATGCTGATCGTATTCGTCGTGCCACTTGTGTTCGTAAATTTCAGTTCGAGCTGCTTGCTCATGATACCCCTCCTTTCTGCCAGATTGTGTTTTTTATGCGTCTGGAAGCAAATCTAGATCATTGTTCCGCTGGATAGACACGATCTCTTCAGACGTGAGGGAGCTCAGATATTGCCCTGCCTGAAAGAGGACATCGTCGCTAACTTCAGGGTTTACTGAGTTATAGCGCTTTGATGAAAAAACCGTTTCGCCTTTTTCATCAATGCCGTCATCGATGACCAGCTCCAGCTGTGACTCTTTTAATACTGCTTGTGCCATTCGAATTCACCTCCTTTGTTAGTTGTACATGTAAAACGAAAGCGGGGGCTCAACTAGGGACATTGAAAGCCAAGTTTTTTCGATAGTGTGATATTATACGGATAAGGAGCCTTTACATAAAGAGTAAGAGGCGATTTGAAAGGAGAAATACAATGTCAATATCTCAAGAAAAACTAACTCAGTACGCGGAGCTAGCAGTTAAAACGGGGATCAACATACAACAAGGGCAAACGTTAGTTGTGAATGCTAGTACGCAGGTCATTCCATTTGTGAGGGAAATTGTTAAACAAGCCTATCTTGCAGGGGCGAAGCATGTGCACGTTGACTGGAGTGACGACGGCTTAGTGTTAACGAGGCTTCAATATGCGCCAGATGAAGCACTTGATGAATTTCCTGTTTGGAAGGCGCGTTCCTACGAGCAATTGGCTGAGGAAGGTGCAGCATTTATGAATATCGCCGCACCAAATCCTGAGCTTCTTAAAGGGATCGATTCTAAAAAAGTGGCACGTGCACGCAAAGCATCCTCTACTGCACTGCAAAAATATACTGACTACCGCATGAACGATGTTGTCAGCTGGTCTATTGTGGCGGCACCAACACCTGAGTGGGCCGAAAAGGTTTTCCCTGGTATGGGTGAAGCAGAAGCGATTGACAAGCTATGGGAGCAAATTTTTCAAGTGAACCGTCTTAATGAAAGCGACCCTGTAGCTGCTTGGGCTACTCATAATGAGAAATTGCAGGAGAAGGCTGCCTTCTTAAATGAACATCGGTTTGAAGCTCTGTTGTATAAAGGCCCTGGCACAGACTTAACGTTAGAGCTTCCAAAGGGACACCGTTGGTTATCTGCAGCATCGACGAATGAAAAAGGGCATGCTTTTATGCCAAACATGCCGACAGAAGAAGTGTTTACAATGCCTAAGCGAGATGGTGTCAACGGGACTGTTTCAAGCACAAAACCATTACATTATGGTGGCACTCTTATTGAAAACTTCTCCTTTACATTTGAAAACGGCAAAGTGATCGACGTGAAGGCAGAACATGGATTAGATACATTACAAGAGCTTTTAGAGACAGATGAAGGTGCGCGTCACCTCGGTGAAGTTGCTTTAGTGCCTCATCAATCCCCTATTTCACAATCAAATATTGTCTTTTACAATACATTGTTTGATGAGAATGCATCTTGTCATCTTGCTCTAGGCACAGCATATCCCTTTACAATCGAGGGTGGAACCAAAATGACGAAGGATGAGCTAAAAGCCAACGGAGCAAACACTAGTCTTACTCATGTCGATTTTATGATGGGCTCCGCTCAACTTCAAATTGATGGGAAGAAAGAAGACGGCACCATCGTTCCAATCTTTAAGGATGGAAATTGGGCATAATGACCATACACATGAAGCGCTCCGTAAACGGAGCGCTCTTTTCCCTCTGCTGTATACTTCTCCTGCTGATTGCAGCCTGTGGAAACGACAACCCAACTCGTTCTGCGCAAAACGCTCCTTTGATATCCTCGCCATCGTCCGAGAACCGCGCGATGCCCTCTCCTGCTTTTTTTCAATCTGAAATAGAAAAACAATTGGCTGAGATGACTCTCGAAGAAAAAGTTGGCCAAGTCTTTATGATCGGTATCGATGGGACTGCTTACAATGTCGCCATGGAGAAGCAGCTCAAATCGTTTCCTGCTGGAGGCGTCATCTTATTCTCAAGAAACGTAACGTCAGTTCCCCAACTTGCGCAATTAACGAATGCCCTTAAGGAAAACAGTACCTCCCCTGTTCCCCTAGTGATTGGCACTGATGAAGAAGGAGGACCAGTCAGTCGATTGCCTGATGAAATTATTGATTTTCCTTCGGCAGCTGAGCTTGGCAATAGCCCTTTATCGAAAACCACTGCTATCGGCGAAGCCACTGGCCAAACACTCCTCCAATTGGGCATTGATTTAGATTTCGCTCCAATCTTAGATGTGAACAGCAACCCTACTAATCCTGTAATCGGGGATCGTTCATTTCAATCTAACCCAACGAAAGCAGCGGAACACGCATTGGCATTCGCTGAAGGTCTCGAAAGTGCTGACGTCATTTCTGTTGGCAAGCATTTTCCTGGTCACGGAGATACGTCCGTCGATTCTCACCTGCAGTTGCCTGTCGTTCAGAAATCGATGGAGCAGCTATCCAACTTGGAACTGATACCTTTCAAGAAAGCGATCCAAGCAAAATTGCCTGCACTCATGGTTGCCCACTTGCTTGTTCCAGCAATTGATGAAACGTATCCGTCCTCGTTGTCCTATGCTACCATTCAAGAGCTTTTACGGGATGAGATGGGGTATGAAGGAGTTATTGTCACTGACGACCTTACCATGGGAGCCATTCAAGACAACTATTCTACAAAAGATGCCGCTCTGTTAGCATTTAAAGCAGGTTCTGACCTACTCCTCATTTGTCATGGCGAAAGCACGGCTGAAGAGTCATATAAGCAGCTTCTCCAAGCCGTGAAAAAGGGAGAAGTCACAGAAGAACGACTTGATGAGAGTGTTCGCAGGCTTTTGGCACTTAAACAAACCTATCAGGTAACAAAAAAGGCTTTACCAATGCCTGATGTACAGCAACTAAATCAAATTAGAACAAACGCCTTAAAGAGTGACTCTCAATGAGGGGCGCAAAAAAAGCGATCATGCACTCAATTTACAGTTGAATGCATGACCGCTTAAATGGCTATTCAACAATATCCCAAAACTGATTATGCCGATGATTATATATTGCCTATCACTTCTTTTCATCATACCTCTTCCGCCTATGTCCACCCTCGAAACGCCCAGCTGATAAAATCCGTTGGACCTGGCAATTCTGGCCAGACAATTGTCACTGCCCCAAGTAGCGTCGTTATAAGCAATAAGCCTACCACCATCCCCCTGCTTCTGTTCGTTAGCCTCGGTTTTTGTTTTCTCATCACTGCAAAAACAGGAATATAAACGACAGCAATTTGTATCAACCAAATGAATAAAATGAACCCCAATGGCATTTATTTTTCCTCCGTCGGATGATAAATTTCTGTAATCAGACCTGTCCGCTCAATGATCAAATCCTGCTTCACTTGAATTTCAATGTTCTTAAACACCGTATCCCACTCATCTTTTTGATCAAGCTGCTTCATGACTTTCGGATAGCGATTATTAAATTTTTCACCATACCCAAACACATCAAGACCAATCTCTTGCTGGGCATACTGAATCATGTCGTTTAGCCGTTTTCCGATATACAATTTTGCTTGCTGTTCCATTTTTTCATTGTCCTGAATGTCCAGTGGTTTCATATCCGTCTCATTCTGGTTGTATTCTCCCCAATTTGTCACATGTACGTTTATGATGAATCGCCCATTTTTTATAATTGGTGTGAGCTTTGTTTGTGTTTCCGTAATGATTAATGAGAAGGTTGCTTTTTGATCAAGAACGGGGACGGTGATGACCGTCTCCTTCAATTCTCCTCTCATCCAAAGAAGTTCGTCTCTAAGCTTTGGCGGTATGGTCGCTTGCAGCTTTCCTTTCTTTAAAACAGAAATTCCTGTTAATGCTAACGCTGGATCGCCTTCACCCAATGAACGAATTCCGATTCTTGGAACAATCGCAATATGCCCTGCATCATTAACCATTCCTATAAGTTCAAGCAAATTGGTTCGAATGCTGAATCCTAAGCTCGTATAATTTCTCAACAGTTTAGGGATTTGCTTTCCTGTCTGCGTTGAAAGCTTTAAAAAGTCCTCCGCATTTCCAGAGGTTGTAAAAATATGCTGTCGCAGTACTGCCTCAGGGAACCTGCCGAAATAATCGATATGTCCAAGAATGCCCTCTTTCGCTACTTCCTCTGAAAAAATAAGCGAATCGTTGTTTCCCCAATAAAAATTTTTCCCCGCACTTAATCTCGCATGCGCAATGGCCGTTGCGATAGATCGTCCTCGCCCTTGGACGAGGTTCATTTTAAATCCGGGGCTAGCTTGCGATGAGCTCATTCCTTGACCAGTGGGGTTCAAAACGCCAAGAGTTACTTTAACGGGCATATCCCCTTCATCTGACACATCGATACCAGTCCCCTGAATAATGGCAAGCTGTGTCAATTCCTTGCTGTCCCAACACCCTGTAAGGAGGAGTAAACCAACTATGAGCAACAAGTTGCTTGATCGTTTCATTTTAGCACCTTCCTTACACGCCCAATTCCATAAAGAAGCAATGGAACGAGCACCAGCATAATCCCGAAATAATATACGACAGCTAGTCGATAAAAATCGCTTACCATCGGTAGAGTTGGGAAGGCCCAATTGGCGACACTCAATACGAAAAGAGCGATTGGCCAAACGATAACAGGCTCATGTTTCACTTGAAAAAGATCTGCCATCAGGTTCACCGTAATAAACAATAATATAGACAGCTTAATAAACACGCCAAGCGTCCAAAGCACCACGACTATGGATTCCATGTGCTCAAGGAAATTGCCTACACTCACGTAACGAAATGCACTCATCAGCGGGAAAGGAAAATTTGCCGAAACCGATCCAAAGAGAAGGACGACAATGAGGTTTACAAAAAGAATAACAAGAGTCATCACAGAAAAAGAGACCAGCATGCTACGCCAAACCCCCTTGCGCTCCTTTATATAGGGAAGGAGAAATGCGACTGAAAAACCTTCCATAAACCAAGCACTCAAAGGGATACTTCCTTTAAACGAAGGCATTAGACCCTCAGGAAGTACAGGGAAAAAATTGCCCATATCCAAGTCAGGGATTAGAAAGATGTTACCGAGTATGAAAAAGATCAAATACACCGGTATAATAAGCATTGTCACGCGTGCAACGGTTTCGATGCCCTTAGCAACTGCATAAGCAGATGTAAACAAAATCAAAGCCATAATGACATAATTTGGTGTCTTCACTAGAAAGACATTGCTTGAGAATATCGTAAATTCCTGAAGCACCAACACGGAGAAATGAATGTAAAAAAGAAGATAACATACGATGAGAAATGACCCTGCATAAGGACCAAGAATTTTTCTCATATATTGCGCAGGTGTATGCTTAGGATACATCCCATGGAGACCCAAGGCGATGCTCCCGACAAGAAATCCTACTGGCAAACAATACACTGGAGATAGCCACATATCAGCGCTGGCTTGTTCACCTGCCGTAGTTGGTCCAAGCAACACCATTGTCGCTATCACCAGCATTGAGAGCAGTAAAAACACTTGCGCATTTGAAAGAAGGGTTTTTTGCATTTGCATGACCTCGTTGTCAGGTTGGATTCTCTTCTTCTTTTTTACGCACGAGGGTATCTTTCAGTCTCGAGCGAAAAAAAGGAGCGAGTGGCTCCATATACGGAACACCAAAAGATCTAAGGGAACACATATGGGTTAAAATGAGCAGGAGCCCCATAAGCAAACCGATAAAACCAAAGCATGCCGCCAAGATGGCAAGTGGAAAACGTAACAGACGAAATGGCGTTGACAGATTAAATCGTGGCATAATAAAAGACGCAATGCCTGTTAAAGCGACCACGACCACCATCGGACGAGAGACAAGACCCGCATTCACAGCCGCCTCCCCGATTACGAGTGCCCCAACAATTGATACGGCCGCACCAATCTGCTTTGGCAGCCGCAAACCAGCTTCTCGTAACCCTTCAAATGTCAAATCCATAATGAGTAGCTCGATAATCGTTGGAAAAGGAATCGTTTCTCTTGAAATGGCTATTGTTAGCAGTAGTTGACTAGGTACAAGCTCCTGGTGGAATGTCACAAACGCTACGTAGATGCCTGGAAGCGTTAAAGCTAAAAAAATAAAAATAAAGCGTATTAAACGGATAAAGGATCCTGCATAAAAACGCTGATAATAATCGTCCGGAGATTGGATTAAACTGATGAATGTTCCAGGGAGAACAAGCACAAAAGGTGTGTTATCGACAAAAATGGCTACTTTCCCTTCCATTAATGACGAAGCCACCACATCTGCTCTCTCTGTAGCAATCATTTGCGGGAAAATGGAATACGGATTATCTTCAATGTGCTCCTCAAGATCTCCGGTCTCAATGACCCCAGCAATCTTAACTAGCCGAAGGCGTTTCTCTACTTCCTGTACTAAAGTGTCGGCTGCAACGCCTTCAATATAGCCCACACTTACCTTCGTTTGTGTATGCTTACCAATCTTTAGCATTTTCGTTTTAAAGGCAGACGTTTGGAGAATATTCCTTACAAAAGCAACATTTTTTCCAATGTTTTCGATAAAACCAGCACGGCTGCCGCGGACCGTCGATTCGGCTATCGGTTCTTCTGGAGAGCGTGTCTGCGGACGATTCATCCCAACAGATACACCGTTTACTGCTCCATCAAACACGAGGATGGCACTCCCTGAGAACAAGGCCTCAGTAAGCTGTTTAAAGCTCTTCAGCTCTGTTACATGGGGACTGTCGACAGCAAATGTAATCGTATCAATCGTCAACCATTCTGTACGATCAGGCAGCATTCTTAACGGATGGATAACTTCTTCCGCCAACTGAGTTGTATCAACGACGTCTGCCAAATACGTCATATGGATAAGCTGTCCGTTTTGTAGGAGGAGCTGCCGAAATACTACATCTGACGAATTGCGGCAAAGCGCTCGCAATGCGGCAATCGTCTTTTCGGCTCCTGAATGTACTTCACTCATTTTTCTCCTCCTTTCCTGGATGTTTTTAGTTAGTATGAGCAATTAATTCGTCTTTATGTAAATCGTTCAAATCATGTGAAACTATGTTGATTTTGTGAACAACGCAACGTCAGCTCTAAAAGTTTCGTACAATATAAGAGAATTGATTTAACGCACAAATCGCAGCTTAGGAGTGGATGTAACAATGACGGAAAATCCCATCTCAAAAGAACTCAAGAAATTCTCCGCAATGAAGGAGGAAGTCACACGTTTCCTAATGGTGTATAAATTTGCGCTTGACCAAATGAATACAAAAATTGAAGTGCTCCAAGAAGAATTTCAATACATTCATGACCACAATCCAATTGAACATACAAAATCGCGTTTAAAGTCTCCTGAAAGTCTATTGAGAAAGATGCACCGAAAAAACCTTGATCTTTCCTTAGCGAACGCAAAGCAACATATCCATGACATTGCAGGGCTCAGAATCACATGCTCCTTCATTTCAGATATTTATGCCGTTCGCGACATGCTGCAAAATCAAAAAGACGTCAAACTCATAGAGACAAAGGATTACATCTCACAGCCAAAGTCTAACGGTTATCAGAGCCTTCACCTTCTGCTTGAAATTCCTGTATTTATGTCTGATAGAACAGAGCATGTTTGTGTCGAGGTTCAGATCCGTACGGTGGCGATGGACTTTTGGGCAAGCTTGGAACATAAGCTTTACTACAAATTTAATAAGGCCGTTCCAAGCACGTTTAAGGACGAGCTTAAATCAGCCGCTGATCAGGTCAATGCGCTAGATCGCAAAATGGAGAGAATTCATCAGGACATGAGACAGCGAGAAGAAGTAGAGCAAGGAGCGACGGAGGTCATAGATATGACCACCGTACAAATTCCTCACAAGCTGCTGTCGTTGTTTGAGGAAACGAGAAAGGAATAAGTTTTATGCTTGTAGATGATACGTGGCTTCTGAGCCCATAAGGGACGACAATCCATACGGGTGATATGGCATATGGCGTTCAGCTTCATGGAGGGGCATCCAGCATACGTCTTCAATTTCATGAGGACGTTCGGTTGCTAGTTTTGAAATTGTGGTTTTTACTTTGGCATTGAAAGTGAAAAACAAGCAATGTTCTGTTCCATCGTCTAAGTACGCTTCGTTTACGGAACACAACGCGCCGACGTCCACTATTAATCCTGTTTCTTCTTTGACCTCACGGACGAGTGCCTCCTGTAATGGCTCTTTGTCTTCTACCATACCACCAGGCATTGACCAATCCTGGCGATCACGATTTTTCACCATCAGAATGTCGTTGACTTCATTCATGATCAACCCGTATACGACATTCACACGTCGATAGGGTCGTGGAAGAGCGATTTCTAAAGAGGTTCCATGGCCGAAGCTTGCTTGAAAAGGTAGTCCGCGAAGAGTTAGCTTTGCTTCATACGCCAGCGCTCGGATTCTGTGATACAAAAAGGCAAAACTCAAAATAGGGTTGTTTGGGGATGAATAAATCTCACCTAGAAGATCACCCATCCGAACCCATTCACCATCATGAGGAGCTTCCTTGATGTATTGCAAAAGTAGGTCATCATAATAGGTATCTGGCACAGGCAGAAGTTCCCCATGAACCATCGCACGTAATGTCGATTCTGAAGCGAGCATTGTAGACCATTGCTCCTGCAGCTTAGCGCGCTCTTTGCTGCCTAGCACATGTCTATGATTGAAATCTTCCTCGCTCAACTTCTCATGAAGCTTCACTGTCGCAGCCGGAATATCGTCCGCCAAAGTCGCTTGGACACAAAGAAAACCCGTTTGTGAATGACTGGAGCCATTCAGCCAAAAAATGACGGTCTGTTTTGCCGTAATTAAAGCAAGGCTTTCAAAAAAAGATCGCCAAGCAGACGGATGCCCAAAAGCATAAAAAGGGTATTGATCGTTTTCCAACCACGTTTTGCACCAGCGTCCCCGCTGCTTTTGTCCCTCTGACGTGTATAGCTCAGTAAGAGGACCGAATTCAAGCGGCTCATCTGGGATGCTGATGACAACGTGTTCCGCCCTTCCCCCTGTAAATTGTGAAGAGCGAACACGTACAGTACCAGCCTCACTTGACGAAAAAGCGATATGTATATAAGTGCTTGAACGAATGCGCTGCTCTAACTCTATCCTTTGACGATGTTCGTCATTAAACATATCGCGCTTTTTCCTATTCTCGGGAAGAGATAATACGTGGAGCAGCTCCTCTCTTGTCATTGAGTTCAATGCTTTAAAAATAGTCCCCATTACCTGCAACAGCTCCCTTTTTCAGAAAAGTATATCGTCTATGTAAATCTTTGTAAACCATTCGAAAAGGGCCTATTGGCTTGTAACGAAGATGAGCTGCATCAAAGCATTGCGTTCTTTGCTGGAAGTCGAATAAATACCTTAGTCCTTGACTTTACACATCAATGTAACTAAAATGGTATTATTGTAAAGGAGGATACCCATGGCCGTTGCAAGTCGATTTACTGTCGCTCTACACGCATTAGCTTTTCTCGCAGATAGAAAAGCAAATAATGATGAATATGTTACCTCAGATCAGATTGCATTCAGTGTGGGTACTAGCCCGGTTTTTATCCGGCGAATATTAGGTTCACTTAGGAAAGCAAATCTGGTGAATGTCAAACACGGCGGCACCGATACAGGCTGGAAGCTTTCAAAAAATCCAGATACCATCACGCTTCTAAATGTGTACAATGCAATCATACAGAAGCCTCTCTTCGAACAGCACCATAGTACACCAAGCAGTCAGTGTGTTATTGGTAAAGGAATACAACCTGCATTGAAGCAAATGTATGACGAGAGTGAAACTGCCATGAAACAACAGTTAGATCAATACTCGATTTCAAATTTATTAGCAGAAACCATCACACATTACAATTTATTGGAATCATAAAGTTGGTGCGACCAACATATTTTTTTTGATATCCAATGTAACTGATTCAGTTTTGTTGAATTGGGCGATCATGCACATTAAACACTTTTTTACCGAAAACGTTATACAAATTGGAGGGAAGTATAAATGAGTCGTTTGAGTATTTACCTTTTGACAGTGGGGGCTTTTTTAGCGGTAACAGCCGAACTTATACTTAATGGTGTGGTTGATATGATCGCTCAAGATTTTCAAGTTTCCATAGCCATTGCTGGACAACTGGTGACGGCATACGCACTCGCTTTCGCTATTGGTGCACCTATCGTAATTACTTTAACCACACGGTTTGATCGAAAAAAAGTGATGTTAGGCGCTTTATTCTTCTTTATCTTAGGTAATCTGATGTCCTTATGGAGCCCTAATTTTACTGTACTAATGATCTCACGTGTATTTTTGGGGATAAGTGGTGGTGTGTACACGGTGGTTGCTATGAGTGCCGTTTCCAAGCTGGTTCCATCAGAAAAGCTGGGAAATGCGATGGGTACATTCATGTTAGGAGTCAGCGCCTCACTTGTTCTTGGCGTTCCTCTAGGTGTTGTTATCAGCGGATGGTTAAGCTGGCAAATGGCATTTGGTTTGTTAGCTGTCCTCAGTTTATTCATTATGATTGGCATTGCTCGCGTGATTCCTTCTTTACCAGGTGAAGAGGCCACGCCATTTAAACAACAAATTTCAGTTTTTAGAAACGGTAAAATAGTAAACGGTTATTTTATAACTCTATTTTGGGGAGCAGGATACTCCACAGCTTTCACGTTCTTGGTTCCATTTCTACAGGAGACCGTCCACATGGAGACATCCGCAATTACGATAACAATGTTTGTGCTTGGCTTATTTTCCATGATTGGTACTCGTTTAGGGGGATATGGAGCGGATCAATGGGGAATAGCGAAAACCGTTTATTCCAGTTTGATCATCCACGCTTTCGCTTTACTATTATTGCCTGTTATAACCACGACAGTTGTCACGGCTGTCATTATGGTAGCAATTTGGATTGGATCGGCATGGATGACATCACCAACATTGCAAACCTATTTTATACAACAAACGCCTCAATCTCCTGATTTGGCACTAAGTTTAAATACATCTGTGCTGCAAATTGGGTTTGCCATTGGTGCGGGATTTGGAGGCTTTATTGTCAATGCAACAGGCACAGTCACCCATACACCTTGGGTCGGAGGGTGTATTGTAATACTCGGGATCGTTGCTGCTTTATTCTGTATGCAAATAAAGCGAGAGCTAAGAAAAGCGTAAAGGTGTTTTGAGATTCTTAGTCGACGCGGGTGTGAAATTAAAATGTTGCGGACCCCATAAACGACGAAGTCATGCTAGCAAATCCTTTTTATTAAGCACAAAAAGGCGCCACGTCGGCGCCTTTTATCATCTAGCATTATGGCAATTCGATCACTTGACCAATTTGAATCCAATGAGGATTTGCTAATTGGTTAAGCTGCTGTAGTGCTTGCCAAGTCGTGCCGTGTTTCAAACCAATGTCGTACAGAGTGTCGCCAGCCTGAACGATATAGGTTTCACCGGTCGAAGGCGCAGGTGTTGGTTGCGTTGGTGCTGAAGGAGCTTGAACCATTGCCGCTTCTGTAATTCGTCCTTCAACCGCAGGTGCCACCTGACCTAACCCCTGCATATGTGCGATCAGTGCTTCATCTAATGCGTCGTATTCATTCGCAATTGGCGACGTACTAAGGCTCGTATATTCATCGCCACCTGCCGCAAGAAAATCATTTGTTGCAAGCATATACGTTTGATCAAGCTTCAAGGGCTCTCCTGCCACTTCAACAGAGTGCACACGAGCACCTGCTGGCTGTGCTGGATCAATAGCAAACGTCATGCCTGCCACGTGAGGGAATGCCCCTTTTGGCTCTGGGTAGTCTGATACGCCGTTTTCAAGTGCCGCTACGAGCTGCTCTCCAGTGACTTCTTTTGTAACGATGTAATTTCCGAATGGAAGGACGGTCACGACATCGCCTTTAGTTACCGTGCCTGCTTCAATGGATGCACGGATACCGCCACCATTTGTTAATGCAATTTCTGCACCAGTTGTTGCTAACATAGCATCTGTAATCAAGTTGCCCAAATTCGTCTCTCCAACACGAACCTGCTCTCTCTCCCCATCAAGACGAACATCGGTTGTGCCCACTTCTTCTTGGAGGATAACTTCTTGTGAGGCAGTAATCTCATCAGTGACGCTCACAATGTCTTCGCTTGGCACAACATTTGCCGCGTCTTCTTTTGAAATCAGCTCAGCGTCTTTTTGAACGAGCTCGTCCCCTTCAAAGGTTAACTCGACCACACCGACATTTTTCAAATACTCGCCAGTGCTGACAATTAACGTGCCATTTGCTGCGTCCATGCCTGTTTCTAATGTTGTATGACTGTGACCATCAACGATCAAGTCAATGCCTGCCACTTCTTGTGCCACCTTGGTAGACGTATCTTTGCTCGCTTCATCCATGCCGAGATGGGCAAGCGCAATAATCACATCAACGTCCTGCGCCTGAAGCTCTTGCACCATACGTTTTGAAGCAACAACAGGGTCTTCAAACGTTAAGCCTTTTACGTTGTTTGGATGGGTTTTAAATGTTGTTTCTGGTGTAGCAAGACCGAAAATTCCTACCTTAATCCCGTCGATTTCTTGAATTTCATAAGGCTGGAACACATCCGTGCCGTCACTTGCCTTTACATTTGCCGTGAGGACAGGGAACTCCATCATGCCACGTAAGGCTTGAAGATGATCATTTCCATAGTTAAAGTCATGGTTTCCTGGGGCCATAGCATCGACACCAATGGCATTCAGCACTTGAACAATGCTTTCACCCTTCATCAACGTTGCGAATGTCGTCCCATGCAATGTATCCCCTGCATCAAGTACAAGCGTATTTGCGTTTTCCGCTTCTTTTTGATCAATGATGGTTTTCAGTTTTGCATACCCCATGCCACCATTTTCTTCATCAAACACACGTGCATGCACATCGTTAAAGTGAATGATTTGAAGAGTTGTTTGTCCTTCAGCATCTGTTTGGTTTCCAGTTCCAAACGTAAACACTGACATTGTTCCCGATACTTCGTTTCCAACGAGAAGCATTGGTTCTCCAGTGATGCTTTCTTCAGCAGTCACAAAGGCTAAGCCTTCAGGAGCAACATCTCCGGCAACCTCGCTGCCGCTAAAGTCACGACTGTTAAACATCGTTACGTAAGCTGCTTTTTCAGGGTTGGTGACATCATACACAGCGATACTTCCTTCACGCTCCAAACCAACAAACGCATAAGTTTTGTCACCTATTTGTCCCGTAGTTACTGATTCTGGCTCAGGGCCTTTGTCGTCAGAACGATCGTCAAAGACATTTTCTGAATTTGTTGTGTTAAACATTTCAGGATTGTCTTTTGCAATCACTTGCTCAAACGTATCGCCACTATCAAACACAGGTTCCATCGTTTCTGCGTCAAAAATAGTGAACGAACGAGCGCCATAACTATACACAGCTTCGTATTTTCCATCCTCGTTTTTCGGCGCAGAAGTAGTTGTTTTTAGTCGACCGAGCTGGTCATCGTCGAAAAGTCCATCTTCTACAAGTGCATCAAGCTCTTCTTGCGTATAGCCTTCGAAATGCTCGGCGTTTAATGCGTATTGGTCAGCAATGTCGGCGACACGCACTTCTTCAGAAAACCCCTCATAATCTTGCGCATCCCCTTCGTTCGGTGTCAGAATATAAGATTTCCCGTTTCTCTCCAATAATGAGATCCCATCAGGCATATATTGCCCGAGCACTGGTACTGTCTGAATATTGATTTTTCCATCCTCATCGTTTACATCCATACCATTGCCTGCAATTGAATGATCTTTAAACCCTAGCGACTTGACGCTCGTAAAGGACGCTGTCGTAAGATCCAATGTCGCAATTGCATTGTTTTCCTGAAGCGCAACATAAGCCTTCGTATCGTCCTCGCTTACGACAATGTATTCTGGCTCAAGATCTTCCGCACGAGTGGCATCTGCATTCACTTGACGAACGTCCTCATCAATATCGACTTGATCAAATGTTACTTCGTTTACTGACGAATTTGTCAAAGAATCGATGCCTTCACTAAGATCGACAACGCTAACGGAGCCCTCAGGATTTACATCATAGGCATCATTTGGTTCGCCTTCATTCGCTACCAAAAGCTTTGAGCCATCATGAGTAAACGTCAGCATATCTGGAAGAGAGCCTACACCTACCGTCGCAAGCAACTCACCATCCGTCGTTAGGAAAACAACATGCCCTGGATCTGTCTTAGGTTCAGCAACGATTGCTACTGCCAGATAGTCTCCATCAGGATGCAGGGCTACGCTCGTAATGCCTGACACGTCTCCAAGATCTTCAGAAACGTCACTGATAGGAATCCTCTTTTTTAATGGAAGCTCTTGAAAAGATGCATCCTGCTTTAAAGGAGCCAAATCAATGATATCTAACGCATTCTCTGCGCCATTGATTGAATAAGCTTGTTCATTAGCTTGATCATATGCCACGATTTCTGTTCCGCTTTCATCGATAGCGGCACCACTTGTAAAGCGCCCAGAAAGCTGAACTTGAAATGCTGGCGTTGATTCGCCTGTATACGTCGAGACTTTTTCTATCGCAGCTTGCCCTTGACTTGGCAACCAAGTTAACGTGGCTGCAATTCCTGCTACTACCCAATGCTTTGCCTTCAACCTACATCTCCCCTTAAATGTTCTATTTATATGTAACGGCTTGCCTACTTGCTTAAAGTGTACATAAAAATGCGCTTTCATGATGTAAGGTTTGCGTAAACAATCGTAAAGAATTGTAAATGAAGGAGAAACCTAAGCAGTTTTCTTGAATTTCGCTCTGGCTAATTGTACATCCTATACTCAAAAAGTTTGATCTGCGGATCCCTCATGCCATTCAAATGAATCGTTTATTGATGTTTACTCACTCAACTTTCGTCACTTTTATTTGATAGACACGCTCCTGAAGGGCACAAGTGCATCATCGACTCAAAAAGCTTCGTCGGGATTTCTTCGCACCATAAAAGGTATAAGGGCAACATCGATTCGTGAGTACGTCTCATTGTGTTTTCTTTGCCGCTGGAGTCTCGCTAGTGGCATCTTTTAATGAAAATGTGACATGAATAAAAACGAAGAAACAAACATCAGCGTAGTCAACATACGTAGACTCCTGCGGGAACAGCGCGAGCTGAAGATCCCGCAGGAAAGCTTTTGCTTTCCGAGGAAGCTGAAGCCGAGCCCGCGGAAAGCGAAGTATTTTGACGAAGCAGTCGGAATTTATGTCTCATCAATTTTTATGATTAATCGTTGCATCTAGCCGATTCAAAATAGCTTTTTATTGCGTTTCTCTTCACACTGACAAAAACAACCTTGTCGACATTTGCCGAGATTGGTTTCATATTGCTCGATAATATGATATTATGTCCTGCGGACGAGCACTCAGTATAAGGCTTCGTTTTTTATTTTGTTTCTTCAATAAAGAAAGAGATCGCTTACATTTTTAAGGAGGGGTTCATCAATGCAAGTCTTATTTTTCTTTATCGGTCTTGCTACCGTATTTTTACTTGCTTGGGCTTGGAGTAGCAACCGCAAAGGAGTACGTTATAAGTCAGTGTTAATCTTACTTGGCTTACAACTCGCGATCACGTTTATTCTGTTGCAAACAGATATAGGTATTCAGATCATTAGTGCTATCGCTGCTGGTTTTGCTGAAATGATTGCAATTGCAAATACGGGCACAGAATTTATTTTCGGAGATCTTTACGTGAACAATCCTATGGCGTTTGTGTTTAATGTCCTAATGCCAATTATTTTTGTGTCCGTTTTAGTTGGGATCCTAACGTATACACGAATCCTGCCACTCATTATTAAATATGTTGGCCTTGTTCTCAGTAAAATCACAGGCATGGGGAAGCTTGAGAATTATTTTGCCGTGGCTTCTGCGTTTATTGGACAGTCAGAGGTGTTTTTGACAGCTAAGCCGTTGCTCCCAACATTACCAAAGCAACGATTGTACACTTTATGTGCTTCTGCCGTTTCTTCGGTAAGTTTGCCGATCATCGCTGCGTTTATGGCTGTGCTGCCTCCACAGTATGTTGTTATTGCGGTGGTGCTTAATATCTTCTCTGCGCTAATTATCTCGTGCATCATTAACCCTTATAAAGTGGAAGATGAGGATGACCAGTTGATTGTTGTTGAGGATGAAGGGGAAAAGAAAAACCTGTTTCAAGTGATTTCTGACAGTATTCTTGATGGAGGAAAAATTGCTGTTACAGTTGGTGTCATGGTCATCGGGTTTGTCGCCTTAATTAATTTTATCAATGCCATTTTCACCGGTATCTTCACGCTTAGCTTTCAAGAGTTCCTTGGTTATGTCTTTTCACCAATTGCTTTCTTGCTCGGTTTTCCTACGCAAGATCTCGTCAATGCTGGAACCATTATGGCCACCAAAATACTTTCCAACGAGTTTGTCGCTCAGGAAGCCTTGCTTGGCATGATTGATAACGGTGTCGTCAGTGAACGTACCATTGGAATCCTTACTGTCTACCTCATTAGCTTTGCCAACTTCAGCTCCATCGGTATTGTCACTGGGGCAGTAAAAGCGATGAACAGTGAAAAAGGCGATGTCGTTGCCGGATTTGGTATGAAGCTTTTATACGGTTCCGTCTTGGCATCTTTCCTTTCAGCCGTTATCATTAGCTTATTCATTCCTTATTAACTCATCTTTCGCACCTGACATTAGTCAGACACGCTTAGATATAGCTGGGTAAACCTGAAATCCAAAATTGTGGTTGCTTTTTATACAAGCTGCCATACGCTCGCTTTCACTCTAAAGGGTACAAGTGCATCATCGACTCAAAAAGACTTCGTCGTGATTTTTTTGCCGCCTGGCTTCTGCTACGCCTCCTCGATCGCGTGCGCGCTCTGTGGGGTCTCGCTGGAGTCTCGCTAGTGGCTGCTTTTAATGGTCCGCATTTATGATTTAATTACAATTCAAAAAAGACTCTTTTAGTGATTAAGGAGTAGATGTCAGTTTCATTACTGAAAGACGACCTTTTAGAAATATAGGATTGCGAGCACCGGCATCATTCGGTCAATTGATCTACATCACTTCGCGTCCACTCAAGCTCAGCCAGTGTTGTAGATGATTTTTGCTCTGCGCAAGTTATCTAAACATATGTCCACCGCTGCATCAACATTGCACTAGGTGATGTAACTTTACAGAAAAGATGTACTTACTTATCTTGTTTTGTAAGCAATCACGCTTTAACACGCTTTCTTACTCGTTATACGAGACCCGAACAAATAAAGAAATTACGCAGACTCCTGCGGCAAAGAAAACACGACGAGGTCTTCTCGAGTCGATGTTGCACTTGTACCCGTAGGGTGTAACAGCGCGAGCTGAAGATCCCGCAGGAAAGCTTGCTTTCCGAGGAAGCTGAAGCCGTGCCCGCGGAAAGCGAAGTATTTTGACGAAGCAATCGTGATTCTCTATTTACACATGTTCAACATGTCAATAAATCTTTCTTACCTTGCTTCAACTCAGGCACAGTCAACATTAAAAGTGCATTTTGCTCTATGAAAGTTGAGTTAATAAAATTAAGAAAGAGGTGTTTTTATGGAAAAAATCATTTTGGATTGTGATCCAGGCATTGATGATGCCATGGCAATTGCGTATGCATTGCATTCTCCTGAGGTTGAACTGACAGCGATAACGACTTGTTTCGGAAATGCACATACGGACGTAACGACTAAAAATGCTCTAGACCTTTTGGCGCTTTTTGACGCAAGCCACGTCCCTGTTTATGAAGGGCTTAATCAAACAATCGATGGGCAATTGCCTCGTGAAGGAGCACCTTGGATTCACGGTCATAATGGCATCGGTGAAGTCACCATACCTACGTCGCAAAAAAAAGCAGAGAATGAGTCTGCTCATGACTTTTTATCAAGAATTACAAAGGAACATCCTGGTGAGCTGACGCTTGTTCCTGTTGGTTCTTTGAGTAATGTCGCTCGAGCCATTAAAGCGGATCCTGAATTTGTGAAGAACGTAAAGGAAATTGTCGTCATGGGGGGCGCCGTTCGTCATCCTGGCAACATCACACCACTTGCAGAAGCGAACATTCATGCTGATCCGAAAGCCGCAAACATTGTCTTTCAATCAGGCGCAAACATACGCCTTGTTGGACTTGATGTGACGATGAAAACGTTGCTTCCTCAAGACAAATGTGATGAATGGCGTTCACGTAACCAACCATCCGCCACCTCTATGGCCGATATTGTGACGTTCTATATTAATGCCTATAAAGAAAACAACCCTGGCATTATTGGCTGTTCACTTCATGATCCGTTAGCTATCGGCACTGTCATTGATCCTAGCTTTGTGCAAACTGTACCGATGAAGGTAACCGTTGGAGAAGCTGGCGAGTCTTATGGCCAAACGGTTGGCGAAGAAGACGAAGCAAGCTCTGTACATGTTTGCCTTCATGTAGATAGTGAGCGATTTGTAGCCCATTTTCTCAGTCGCGTTGTCTAATAATAACGGCAGAACTGGGGCAAGGTCATAACTAATTTATCAGACTGAAAGAAGAAACCACGTAGGAATTATTCCATCGTGGTTTCTTCTTTAATGTTATTTACACTACTCTTCTTATGCCGCAGCACCTGGGAGCTCGGGCTTTTCAGTCTCTAAAGACGGCTGTTTAGGTCCTGGCCCAGGAAGAGAAGGCTTGTCCTTAGGAGTCTCCGGCTTTACAGGACCAAGCTCCGGCTTCTCTTTCGGCGGCAAAGGCACTTCCTCCCCATCGTCAGGATTGGTTGTGTCTCCTTGTGCTGGCGGTGTCTCACCTTCAGCAAGTAAATAAATCGAAATGGTTTTTACGGTTTTGTTGCCGCCAAAATCCTCAACTTCAACCGTAAATTCATTGCGTCCCTCCACCAACGAGAGTTCAATATCAGAGAACGTCTTTTCAAAGCCTTCCATTTTATATGGCTCGCTAATTCCCTGTGCAAATCGCTCGTCGCCATCGATATAAAAACGGATTTGATCAAAATTGTCTTTGACTGTGACATCAATGACCGGATCGTCTGTGCCATGCTCTACATAATACTTCGAAGGCAGACCGTTAATTGTAATGTCTGGCGCCGTGGCATCTACAAAGAAGTTTCTGCGGAAATCAATCGTGTTGCCGCTTGTGTCTGTCGCCGCAACGACTAATGATTGCACCCCATCCTCAATGGTAATGTCTGTTTCAAAGGTGTAACGCCCTTCTCCATCTGGCGTTAGCTCAATTTCTTCTTCGCCAATTGTGAAGGTTTCAATTTCGCCTTCTTCTTCAATATATCCACTCACTTGAAGCGTGTTTTCATTGTATACTTGCAACGCTTGTGGCTCTAACAGATGCACGTATGGAATCGTACCATCTGCCTCGCCTACTGTTAGTTCAGCGGTTGTCTTGTTGCCCGCGAAATCCGTTGCGGTGATGACAATGACCTCTCCAGACTGAACAGTGTCTGGAAGTGCAACGCTGGTTTCCGTTGGAGCTAACACCGTTGGTTCAGTAGAATTCTCATACGTGATGGTCGTCAAGGCAACTCCGCTACCCTCGTCTGTTACAGTGTACTGAACATTTCCATCGACAGTCGTTGCCTCGATCAATGGTTCTACAGTATCGACATACACTGGATATTGCAGCGTTTGCCATTCTGCATCCTCATCAATACGTGCTGCGATTTCATAAATGTATTGTCCATCCTTTGCAACGACATTTTTTACTGTGCCATCCCATGCCCAGTTTGGGTCTAGACGATAAGCCGGACCAAGCCCCCCATCATAGTAGTGCTTGCGGATATTATTTTCTGTACGTATCGTTCGTAGTTCCTCACCATTTTTGTCAAGCACACGAACAGCGAGCTCTTCCGCATTTCGAAGGAACGAGACGACAGGAATTAATTCCTCTTGAATGCCGTCCGCATTCGGTGAGATAGCGATTCGTTCTCGTTTTACTGTTTGATCTGCTGGATCAAACCCAAGGTACAAGTATTCATCTCCTAAAAGATACACCGCACCTGCTTGTCCATAAAAGCTTGTTTCATCATACACAGTGCCATCAAAAATAGGAACGGCATCCCAATCTCCATGGAAGCCCATATAAGGCACTGTAAGTTCTGGTGCAGTATCTGCCGTATCTGTTAACGTTACGAACCCCTCGACAAAATAGCCATTCGTGAAAATGTCATCTGGGTCAATGGGCGTGGTAAAATCACCCGTTTGCGAAGGGTCAACAACGGTCGCATTCGATAGATCAATCTCTACCGTAAAGCGAACCTCTCCATTTGCAGGTACCGAAATGTCTTGCTGCCCACCGTTGATCGTAATTGTTGTATTGCTTAATGCTTGTGCTTCAAGAATGTCCAGCTCATAGCCAAGTTCGCCATAAGCAGCAAAATCGGTTTGAATGTTCGCTCCTGCATTATACAGAACCTCTTGATCGCTATGGTTGGTAGCGATAAGTTCAAACGATACTTGGTCACTAATTTCCTTGAGCGCCACTGCTGGTTCACCCGTATCGGCAGAAACAACCGTGACTGGCGTGTCAAGCGCGGCATGAAGCTGCATCAGACCTGCCCCTTGACGCCTTGGTGAATAAGGAATGTCCCAGTCGAATGTTGTATTCACAACGCCCTGGTCTATCACCGGCTTTGATGTATTTAATAGCAATTGCTTGGCACGATCGACCAACGCTTGTCCTTCTAGACCTTTTTCTGCTAATCTTTGAAACACAAGAGCCGCTCCACCAGCGACATGAGGAGCAGCCATGGATGTCCCACTCTTAATGCCATATTCGTCGTCGTTAAGCGTTGAATAAATGTTTCCTCCAGGTGCGGTCATCTCAGGCTTGAAATCAAGTGTAAGCGGTGTGCCCCATGAAGTAAAATCACTCATGTGCCCACTAAATGGGTTGGCCACCTTGACTTCTTCATCTACCCAAGTGCCTTGTAAACCAGCCTCATTTTGCAATGCCGCAACGAGCTCTTCGCCATCGCTTTGTGACATGAATACGAATGGCACTGAAATGGCTGCGTCATTCGCCATACTTACATAGCCGTCGGTGTTATTGAATATCACAACTGCTGTTGCTCCGGCAGCTTGTGCGTTTAAGGCTTTTTCTACAAAAGAAATTGATCCTCTTTTAATGAGCGCGATCTTTCCTTGAAGATCGACGTTGCTTGTTTCTTCAGCAGTCCCTAGTCCTGCATAGGCAATTTGAAATGTTTTATCGGTTAAGTCAGAGGGTTTGATGTTTCCTGCATTTAGATAAGGGAACAGCTTTGCCTCGCCATTAATCTCTACCTGAAGCGCCTTATAATCATTAAACGTATTTTCAATTGAGGCAATAGAAACTGCAGCGGAGCCTACAGATGGTGATCCAACGACCCCGATGTCAGGATTTGATGGGATTGGATTCGAAAAGCCATTGCCAAAATGAGCAGAGTTTCCAGCAGACACAGACATGAAAACACCGTTCTCTGTTGCACGATTTAAAGCCTGTTGCTCTGGCGATTCTTCAGAAACAAACCCTGCCGTTGAACCTAGGCTCATATTGATGACATCTGCTCCTAAAAGGATGGCATCATCAATCGCTTTAATGTAAATATCCCCATAGGTTGATGGAAATTCAGGATCATTGGAGAAAACTTTCAGTGCAAGCAATTGTGCGTTCGGTGCAATTCCTTTAATGCCGCCTGCGTCTTCATCTCCATTCGCAGCTGCAGTGCCTGCAACGTGCATTCCGTGCATGCTTGCAGCAGGGCCAATATCTAAAATTTGTTGATTTTGATCAAAATAATTGTATCCATAAGGTACTTTTTCAGTAAAGAAGCTTCCGTTAATATTGCCTTCTTTTTTCGCCAGTAAAAGATCACTCTCAGTGAGTGCCGGCTCAACACCTTCATCTAGAACCATATCGCGATGGGATGGATCGATACCTGTATCAATAATTCCGATGACTGTGCCCTCACCCTTGTAGCCATAATCCCGCCAAGCTTGTTGTGCCTGGACAAGCTCCTTGCTGTATTCCATATCTGGTGTTGCGATAGGTCGTTTGTATTCATTTACTTTATGTACCTCTTTTACGCCAGTAGTTTGTTGAATAGCGTCAATATCTTCAACATTTACCGTCGCACTAAACCCATTGACGACTGTTGTAAATTGCTGTTCCACCTCGATGGTGCCGGTTTGAGAAACAATCGCTTCCTTTACCTCTTGTTGAGCAGCTAAATTACTTTCCACAAGAGATCTCCGCGTCGAGGGCTCCATTTCTTTGAAACGAATCCCTTTTGACGTTGCGTTTTCAATTGCAGGTTCTTGCTCAAGTTCTACGATAATACGAACATTACCGTCCTCGTCTGCTGTGCTCTTTAGGTCTTGAGCACTGTCAAGATTTGTAGGCGTTTGCTTTGCCCGAAATTCCTTTTCGGGCAAAGACCCCATATTCCCTAAGACAGTTTGAGGAACAACTAACATGAAAATGACGAGTAACAGAATCCATTGCTTTTGTCTCAATCAATTTCCTCCTAGATTTAGATTTTTCAGAATACACACGCCATTGTAACATTTATCCTAGTTCCTTTCATAGTTACAAAAGCCATAATTTAACTAAATCATCGTCGGTACAAAAGTCACTCTTCGTCGAAAAGTGTCTGGAATAATCATAGATTCTCGTTAAACAGCACATAAAAAGCATTTCTTTCGACTTATAAATTTTCCGCACAACACATACATAGTCCTATAAAAATGTAGCGTAATCACATGCCACAGAAAGTAGGCAAAAAGCCTCTCTTTATGACGTTTAAAGGAGGCTCGGCTAGGCTTTTATTTTTTATGATTGCGTAAAAACTTTGCCCGTTTTTTATTTTCTGCCGTTTGCTTTTGCTGCAAACGTTTGTCTTGCTTTCTTTCTAAGAAGGCTAGCTCCTTTTGATATTTTTCATAGTGGCGTAAACGCTCTTCTTCAAGTAGTCCGTCGTTGATGGCTTTTAAAACTGCACAGCCAGGCTCACTCGTATGCGTACAATCTCTAAATTGACAGTTTTCTTCAAAGACGTTGATATCCGCAAAAGATTTCTCCAGCCCTTCCCCTGCCTGCCATAATTGCAACTCTCGCATACCTGGTGTATCAATAAGCATACCTCCTGTTGGAAGCATCAATAGCTCTCGGTGAGTAGTGGTGTGCCTCCCTCGGGCGTCCTCTTGCCTAATGTCTTGGGTCACCTGCACATCTTTGCCAAGGCACGCATTAATGAGTGATGATTTCCCTGCTCCTGAAGAACCAAGCAAAGCCAACGTTTGCTGATCCTTCGTCAGTTCTAAAATGGCATCAATGCCTTGATTATTTTGCAGACTCGTTACGATGATACGGACGCCTAAAGCCATACGTTCCACGTCCTGTATCTTTGTTTCAATATCGTCACACAAGTCTGCTTTTGACAGGACGATCACTGGCGTCGCACCGCTCTCCCAAGCCAGCAACAAGTAACGTTCCAGTCGACTGATATTAAAATCCTGATTAAGCGACATGACGAGAAGGACGGTATTGATATTCGCTGCAACAATCTGTTCCTCAGTCTCGGCCCCCGCCACTTTACGTGAAAATTGGCTCCATCGAGGCAATACCCGTACAATCGATCCCTTTTTCTCGTTTGGCCAAGGATTCACTTCAACCCAGTCCCCAACGGTTGGATAGTCTCTATTCTCAGTCGCTTCAAAACGAAATGTACCTGTTAGCTCGGTCACGTACACACCATGCTCTGTTTGCACACGATACATATGTTTATGAGGTAAAATCACACGCCCGAAAAGATGACCTTCTTGGATAGATTCATCGGAATTTACGTATTGAAAGCCTAAGTCTTTAAGTTTCATAGATGGTAAAACTCCTTTTTTATAGTAGATAGAAGCACAAAAAAGAGCCCTCAAGGCTTCCCAGGCTGATGACAAACGCCACACGTTCTCGTCGCTTTGTCTGTCAGACTGATAAGAGTCCTTTAGGCTCTCAATGATGCGGAAGCATGAAGTGCACAAGCTTCCCTCGCTATAAAAAATGGATCGTACTACACCGGAGCGAGGGTGCTTGTGCAAAAATCATTCTGTTGTTTCACTTCATTCTGGATTAATTTTCGCATATACATCCCTCGCCTTCTTTTTGAATTATAACTAGATTACCATGGTCCTAACGTCTATGCAATTAAATATTGTCAAGCCAACTTATAATGGTTGTAGCAACAATGGCTGTTTGTTCTTTTGAACTGATAGACGCTTCCCCATCTCCGTCCTGATGGCCATAACTGCCAAACTGGCTATGATTTCCTCCCTCTACCTCATAAAACAACGTATCCTCAGGAAGAAATTTACGATTGGCGGCAAACATGTCGTGATCCATCACCTGATCATTGGTGGCAGTGATCGCTAAAACCGGTAATCCTGTCGTATCTAGTCTCCCACTCTCATCCGCATAGGAGGCTAATAGCATAACGCCTGCGAGCTGATCGACGTGATCATGGGCAAAGCGAGCCGCCATTGCACCACCTAATGAGTGGCCACCAATGACAAACGACTCGTCAGGATATACATTCATCACGTCCTCCGCTCGATTAGGTGACAAGACCGCTAAATTCAGTGGCATTTTCATCACAAACACACTGTAGCCTTCTTCTGCTAGCTGCAAACCAAGTGGGGCATAGCTTTGTGGCGTAACAAGACCACCTGGATAAAACAACACAGACAGATCTTTTTTTGACTGAGGTGCAAAATGATACCAATGATCCTCTTCCAAAACAGACACTGACTCTGAGCCTTCCATTGCCTGCAACGCTGCAGCTGTTGCTTCATAGGGTTTCAAATATATCGATAAACCAATGGCTATACCGATCAATACGACAAGAATTCCCCAAAGAATCCATACCCTTCTTCTCATCTTTCTCATCGTTTGCCATCTCTCTCATTAAAGTATAAGTACTATTTTAATATATGGAGAGAAGAAAAAATCGTCAACGATTTTGCTTCGTTTCCCCACTCACAGTTGAGGGTTCATCTTTTGAGAAATTATCAACACTATTCGTTTTTTCATAAAAATGTGGCACAGCTGCTAATAAGCCAGCGCGTGTGTAAAAGTCATCATTTCGGTCTAAAGGCAAGCGAACCGCTTGCTTTGTCGTTGCAGATTTATAAATTGCTGTGATTAATTCTAGTGTATTTCGACCTTGCTTTCCATCCACTAACAGTGACTCGTTTCCATCAATGGACTGCAACACATTGTATATTTGCCCAGCATGTCCAGTATGTACTAGAGACGGACGGTCGTTGTAGAAAGATGAAATTTCTTCTTCTAGCTCTGGATTCGCTTTAGGAAAACCATTTTCTTGAGAGAGAGTGGCCTTTACAGACCAAGGCACAGAAACTTTGGCTTTCTCCCCTTGCACGATGATTTTTTGCTCCTCACCATGATGGACAACAGAGCTGGTCACCGTTGCCAAAGCTTTTTTATATGAGAGAATGGCCACAGAAAGGTCTTCAACCTCTGCATTGTCATGGGCGACGTTTGCTGTGACTGCGGTCACTTCTTCTGGAAGCCCCATATACCATTGCAGCATGTCGATATGGTGCACAGCATGATTTAACGTACAGCCGCCACCTTCTTTTTCCCAAGTCCCACGCCACCAAAGGTCATAATAGGAGTGTCCACGCCACCATGCTGAATCCACTTGAATATGTAACGGTTCACCAATCAACTGCTCCTGTAGCACATCTTTCATATGCCACCACTGATCATGAAAACGATTTTGTGCGATGATTGACAGCTTTTTTCCTGAACGTTCTGCGGCTTCAATCATGCGATCACATTCTTCAAGGGAGGCTGCCATTGGTTTTTCGACAATGACATGCTTGCCTGCGTCTAGAAAAGCAACGGCTAGCGGCGCGTGAGTGTATGGAGGGGTACAGACAGAAACGATATCAATATCCTCTCGATCTAAAATTTCTTGAGCATCAGCAAATACATCAGGTTGGTCCTTTGCAGAATCTGCAAGCGCTTTCGCTTTGTCCAAATATAGATCGACAATAGCAACGATCTCTACCATGTCACCTACTTGCTCATACGCACGAATATGTGCGTTAGCAATCATCCCTGCCCCAATAATTGCAACACGTTTTTTCATCGCTTCCTCCACCTTTTTTTGGACTATTTTATAAAATCTGATCTTATTCTATTCTTGTTTATCATAGTGAAATTCACTCTAAAACTCAAGGGATTAAGACAAAACTTACGACGATATGAATTGAAAAAAAGTGAACAGGTAAAGCAATGTGAGCGTTCATTATGTCAATTTATATCTAGCTGAGACGTTCCTTTTTCCCATTTTCAAAATTAGAGTGTTTGATTGGACTTACCCAACCATATTGTTCATAGACTAACGAAAAAGGGGGACGAGCAGAAATGTTGTGGGAAATGTTTGTAGCCATTGTTCTAGGGATCGTAGAAGGCATTGCTGAGTTTGCTCCCATCTCTTCCACCGGACATATGGTTCTCGTTGATGATCTATGGCTTCATTCAAAAGAATTGTACTCAAAAGAGGTTGCTAATACGTTTAAAATTGTCATACAGCTCGGATCCATTCTTGCTGTAATTATTGTGTTTAGAGATCGATTTAAAGAACTTCTCTTTTTGTCACCTAAATCAGATCATCGATTACAGGGTCGCTTACGTCTTGGACATGTCATTGTAGGCATCATCCCAATTGCTTTGTTTGGCTACTTCCTCGTTGATCTCATTGATGAACGTCTATTTGAGGTGCGCACAGTGCTTGTAGGCTTGGTGCTCGGAAGCATTCTTCTTTTAATCGCTGATCGTTTCAGCAAACTCTCACCTGGCGCCGTTACCATTGATCAAATGACCTATCGACAAGCCTTTTTTATTGGCTTGTTCCAATGCTTTGCTTTATGGCCGGGTTTTTCAAGATCAGGAGTGTCTATTGCTGGTGGCGTCCTTGTAGGCTTAAGCCATCGCGCAGCGTCTGATTACACATTTATTCTGGCTGTACCCATCCTGGCTGGCGCGAGCGGTCTTTCTCTTATAAACAACTGGTCCTATTTTTCATTAGAAGCGCTGCCTTTTATGACGACTGGTTTTGTTGCTGCTTTTATCTTTTCACTTGTCGCAATTCGCTTTTTCTTGGCCATCATTCATCGCATAAAGCTGGCTCCTTTTGCGGTCTATCGTCTTGTATTGGCTGGGCTGATCTGGATTTATCTTTCCATCTGACCCGCGTTTCGTGAAGAGCACGCTAGCTTATTACTTTCCTCCACGGTCACTCTTGCTATAGTATGAACAAAGATGGACGTGAATTGTGTCCCACTATAAAGCTGAGGTGATTATCGTTATGCATTCATTAATAGCACAGCAAAAAGCGTATTTTCGCTCTTGCCGAACGCGCTCGCTTGATGAACGAAAAGACAGTCTAAAAGCTTTAAAGAAAGCCATCATTGAAAATGAAGATGCCATTATGAACGCCCTGTTTGCCGATCTTCATAAATCTCCCTCAGAAACGTTTATGACGGAACTCGGAATTTTATATAGAGAAATTGATTATACGCTTGAGCATCTAAAGGAATGGGATAAGCCTGTTAAAGTCAAAGGAAAAACCTTGCTTCCAGGAAGCAAAGCGACCATTTATCGCGAGCCATATGGAACGGTTCTCATTATCGCTCCATGGAACTACCCCTTCCAGTTGGCCATTGCACCGTTAATTGGGGCATTAGCCTCTGGGAACTGTGCTGTCATTAAACCATCGGAGTTCGCACCACAGACGTCCA
Organism: Aureibacillus halotolerans; assembly: GCF_004363045.1. Taxonomy (NCBI): domain Bacteria; kingdom Bacillati; phylum Bacillota; class Bacilli; order Caryophanales; family Bacillaceae; genus Aureibacillus; species Aureibacillus halotolerans. Next base: position 1,813 of record NZ_SNYJ01000002.1, on the reverse strand, counting down.
GTGTTTTGAAATGGTTGATCTCAAAAACGTTTCCTGAAAGCCATGTTGCTGTAATTGAAGGTCGAAGTGAAACTGCTGAAGCATTGCTAGCGGAGCCTTTTGATTATATCTTTTTCACAGGAAGTCCATCGATAGGCAAAAAAGTGATGGAGGCAGCTGCCAAACGGCTGACGCCACATACGCTTGAGCTCGGCGGAAAAAGCCCTGCCATTGTGCATAAAGATGCGGACCTTGACAAGGCAGCAAAGCGGATTGCGTGGGGCAAACTGATCAATGCAGGCCAAACTTGCGTTGCTCCTGACTACGCGCTCGTCCATGAGGACATTTTTGATACATTCCTTCAAAAGCTAAAAAGTGCCGTGAACAAGCAAATGAAAGATACACATAAAAAAGGCCACGAATACCCAATGCTTGTTCATGAACATCATTTTGATCGTATGGTTTCATTTTTGAATGATGGCACCATCGTGCACGGTGGTGAACATGATCGAACAAAGCGCTATTTCGCACCAACCTTGTTAACAGATGTATCCTGGGAGAGCCCAGTCATGCAGGAAGAAATTTTCGGTCCGGTTTTGCCGATTTACTCTTACTCATCATTTGCTGAGGCAAAAGAGCTTGTGAACAACCACCCTCAGCCATTAGCAGCCTACTTGTTCAGTGGCTCTAAAGCGATTGAACAGCAATTCGTAAATGACATCCCTTTCGGTGGAGGGTGTATTAATGACACGATAATGCACTTGTCTACTCCAGAACTCCCTTTTGGTGGAATTGGTCCGAGTGGCAATGGGCAATACCATGGATTCGCAAGCTATGACACCTTTACGCACCAGAAAAGCATTGTCAAACAATCCACAAGCTTTGACGTTCCAGGCCGCTACCATCGTGGACCTGCACTTCTGAAAGTATTGCGAAAGCTGTTTTAACCAAAGAAGCTGCCATACCAGAAGAAAAGTTTTCAAATAAAGTACAGTTTCTGTGATTAGTCAGGGATATAACTAGTACCTTGACCTAATTTAATTTTAGTTCTACGCTCATTCTATAAGAAAAATATGGGAGGGCTAGCAAATGAACAAAAAATACGAGATTCGACTTGAGCCGAAAGAACGCGAATGGATCGAACAGCTCCTTCATGAGGATTCAACATCTCCTGGCATTCGGCGACGCTGTCTAGTGCTGCTGCTTTCGGATGAAAATCAAGGTGCTATCCCGAAGCAGACTGAAATTGCGAGTCGTTCAGGAGTGAGCAATGCGACGGTTTTTTATACAGTAAGGGACTACTGTACACGTGGGCTTCAGGAAACACTTAGGTATCGTCGCCGCGCTGAACCAGCCCGCCCTTCCCCGATTACGGGTGAAGTGGAAGCCCGAATTATTGCGTTAGCCTGTTCCGAGCCTCCCAAAGGATATGCTCGTTGGACGATTCGTTTGTTGACCCGTCGAGTCATCGAACTGAATATCTTGGAATCCGTCGGACGAGAAACAATTCGGACGACTTTAAAAAAACAAAACTTAAGCCTCACCTAAAAAAGCAATGGTGTATTCCTGCCAAGTCAAGCAGTGAGTTCGTCGCTCGGATGGAAGATGTCCTAGAGACCTACGCCCTTCCGTATGACCCTGAAATACCGCTTATTTGTATGGATGAACAGCCAATCCAACTGCTCGATCATTCGCGTCCTCCACAACCCATGAAGGCCGGACAAGTGCTGCGGGAAGACTACGAATATGTTCGCAAAGGAAGCTGCAGCCTATTTTTATTCACGGAGCCGCTCGCTGGGTGGCGTCACGTACAGGCTTCAGAAAGACGTACGAA